>JANMEV010000610.1:0-22580 GCA_031377305.1 Planctomycetota bacterium
CTGCATTTGTTCCAAGGCCCTGATGGCCTCCCCGGAGAAGTCCTCGGGTTTCAGCAAAATGGTTTCGTCGCGGTTCCACTTTGGGCAGCCAGTGCCGGTCGGGTCATCACAGAACTTGACGTGAGTCAGGCACGATTCCCAGCTGTTGGCGATAACGACAGGCCAGATCAGCAGCAGTCGCCCATTCGAGTCCGTCATCATCGCTGTGTTGCAGTCGGGAAAGCCGGGAGTGTCTGCCATCAGGAACGCCTCGCTCCATTCCGCCTGCCCCGCCTTTCGTCTGGATCCGAAGACAGCGACATCATCCGCCGTACGTTCGCCACTTCCTCGATACCACGAGATCAGCAATTCGCCGTCAGACAGTTCTGCCAAACCAGGCGCGTGATTGTGCTGAGAATTCAGGGGGAATACGTATTCTGCCGTGCGATGAGGTTCAGCCGAGGTCGCAGGATCCTGGGAGTTGCCTACGGCCGCCAATGCAAGGACCAATAGGCAGGCGACCATTTGTTTCAGCGATGGCAGCATCGGTCACTCCTGCGATTCAATGGATTTGGCAAGACACGGTTCATGATGACAGATGTGCTTGCCTACTGCATTCGCCGTGTCTGTGAAAGCCACGTTTCGGTGGCGAAAGCCACATTCCTTGTCTGCCTGACGAAGACACCCTTGCGAGTGACAGATTCTTCAGATCGCATGAACTTGGCAAAGATACGCGTCATTTATTGTCAATCAAGCTTTCAATTTCCCAGTTTGCAGATGAATAATGAGCAACCTGTCTGTTTTTAAAATCTGCGTTTGTCGTGATTTTGAGGAGTAATCCGATGTCGTTGGTCCGAAGGTCCAGTCGTGGGTTCACGCTTATTGAGTTGTTGGTTGTCATTGCAATTATTGCGATTCTGATCGCGTTGCTCCTTCCTGCAGTCCAACAGGCTCGTGAAGCAGCCCGCCGCACTCAGTGCAAAAACAATCTGAAGCAATTGGGATTGGGTTTGCACAACTACCATGATGTCTATAACCGTTTTCCCTTGCCAGCAATTTTGCACAGTAACGCTCCCGGCGCTGGAGGAATTGGTGGTATGTTGACCAGCAATGTGTGGTCTCTTGCCATTCTGCCATTCCTGGAACAGGCAAACGTTTACAGCTCATATGACATGAACTTTAGTGCATGGGAGCCGAAAAATGCGGCTGCTGGGCAGACAAAGCTAACTGCATACCTTTGCCCATCGACGCCTCGTTCGTCTAACGGATTGACGTATTCCATCCCAGCGAGTCTGGCGGCGGGGGCAGGGCTCAGCACATCTGCTTTGACACTGACAGACGCTGGTGCCTGTGATTACATCGCGACGAACCGCGTCCGTCCAGAGTTCCTGAACATCGCCTACAACGTTTCCACGTATACCAGCGGAAGCACCGCTCAAATGGATGGATGGGCGATGGGCTATATGGGCAATAGAAATGCACCAATTCCTGAGCCCGGAAGTGGCGGCAAGATTTCTGACCAGACCGACGGAACCTCAAACACGATGGTCATCGGAGAGCTTGCGGGAAGAAACTCTTTGTATCGCAAGGGCGGAAAAAAAATCTCACCGGTTTCAGCAACAGATGAGGCCGCCTATCAGACCATACTAAGCGGCGGCGCATGGGTTGATCCATTCAACGGCAATTGGGAATTGACTGGACGACCATATGACGGAGGAACCGGGGCAACCTGGAACGGCCCGTGTCCGATCAATTGCTCCAATGCAAAAACCAACCCGCACCGAGCACTTCAGGACGCTGCTGGACTGTATTCATGGCATACCGGCGGCGCTCAGGTGCTGTTGGGTGATGGCTCCGTTCGATTTCTCAGTGAGAATATCAGCGCTCTGAGCATGGCTTCTCTTATTAGTCGTGGTGGTGGCGAAGTCCTTGGCGAATTCTGATTTTCCGGAAGCGGGCTTCGGAATCGATACGATCCCGGAGCTCGTTTTTTCGTTCATGTTTTGTGTTACTCGCAGTTTCATCGACCATGATCGAATGCGGGTGTGGAGATCTGTGGTGATGAGAACTCTTTTGTGTTGCTCCTTTCTTGTCAGTGCCACACTGGCGCTTGTTGGTTGCTCGGCTGAACCGCCTGGCCCTCCTCGGTTTGAGACATCGCCCGTTACCGGAATCGTGCATGTTGACGGATCGCCAGCGGAGTTGGTGGAAGTCGAATGCCATCCTGCCTCGGATTCCTCCGCAATCAAGTATACGATTTCGACAACGACAAACAGTGAGGGAGTGTTTACGCTGACAACTTACGAAGCCAGCGATGGGTTGCCGGAAGGAACCTACACTCTTTGCTTCAAGTGGCTTGAGCCTGCTTTGGTCCCAAAAGACAAATTCAAGGGGGCTTACGCTGACCCGAAGAAGTCGAAGCAAACGATTACTGTTGTTAAAGGTCAGGAAACGAAGATTGGAACGATCGAGCTGTTGTCAACCGGGCCAAAATAGACTCCTATCGTTTCGAAATTGGAAGAACCTGAAATGTCACGACCGGCTCGGCCATCCGTAGCCGGTCATTTTTGTTTCAACGCACCGGTGCAGAGAGCCCCAATGATTAAGATTTGCGTTCGTCATGTTGCGTTACTCACTTTCCTTCAGGCTGCCTTGATCGCCGTTGCAGAAGATAAGGCTCCGGCAACGAACGAAGTGCCTGCCAGCTCTGCTGTCCCGGTAGAGATCTTCGAATACATCGATCGTCCTGAGCCAGACTTCGGATGGAAGAAAGCCGAGTCGCTTACCGTTGGAGAGAACAAGGTACATCGGCTGGAGCTGACTTCACAGAAGTGGCAGGACATTGTCTGGAAGCATGCATTGATCGTTTATGAGCCGAAGACACTGGTTCATAAGGATCATATGCTGCTGTTCGTGACGGGCGGAAGTATTGGCAACTCGCCGAACCCAAAGGACATGGGTATGGGAGTCGCTCTTGCGAACCTGTGCGGAGCCCGAGTGGCAACGCTGCATCAGGTTCCGAATCAGCCGCTGATGGGGAATCGAGTTGAAGACGACTTGATCACGGAAACATGGCTCAAGTATTTGGCGACAGGCGACGCGACCTGGCCGCTGCTGTTTCCGATGGCCAAGAGTGCCGTGAAGGCGATGGATGCTCTGGAGCAGTTTTCGGAAATCGAATTGAAGCAGCCGATCAAGGGCTTCGTCATCACAGGAGCTTCCAAGCGAGGCTGGACGAGCTGGCTGACGTCGGTTGTCGACAAACGCATCATCGCGACAGCTCCTATCGTTATCGACACGCTGAACTTTCCGGCCCAGATGACGCATCAGAAGAAGACGTGGGGTTACTACAGCGAGCAGATTGAAGACTACACCAGCAAAGGTTTGGTTCGCGATGACGGCATCCCTCGCGATGGTCGCGAGGCCGAGCTTTGGAAAATGATGGACCCGTTTACCTATCGAGCTCAACTCACACTACCAAAGCTGCTTGTTGTTGGAGCGAACGATCCGTACTGGTCCGTCGATGCAATGAACATCTATTGGGATGACCTTGTGGGCCACAAGCATATTCACCGAGCTCCCAACGGTGGCCATGGTCTTGACGATGGTCGTGATGCTGCGTTGCGAACGATTGCCGTGTTCTTCCGCTATTCGGCCGTTGGAAAGACATTGCCCGAGTTCCAATGGGAACCGAAAGTGACTGATACTGAGGTCGGAGTCAAGATGATGCCTTCGGGAAATCCTCATGCCGTTCGGTTTTGGACGGCCCGATCTGATTCAAACGACTTCCGCAAATCCAAATGGACTTCAGAAGAACTGAAAGCGGATGATGGCCGCTTCAGTGGAACGGCAGCAAAGACTGGTGACGAAAGAGTGGCCGTTTTCGGAGAAGCTCAATATGAACACGAAGGCGTGATGTATTTGCTTTCGACGCTGGTGTTTTGGAAGTAGACGCCGCTTTTTTTGGCGGCAATTCCAGCCCATTGTTGTCTAATTCAGAAGAAGCCCGACATTTTTGGAAATGCCGGGCTTCTTTGCGTGTTGGCTGAGTCCTGATATGAAAAACTGAATTCCTTCTGATGCGGATGCCGAAATCGTCGGTTGATTTCGGTGAACATCGCCGCGAAACTTCGGTCGCTGCTGTCGGCAGATATTCAGACCTTCACATCACTTAGAATTCCAAAACGTCCAGAACCATGCAAAAGCCTCTCCCATTCGATCTCGCCACCGTCCAGCGCATTGCCGAAAAGTATCCGACTCCGTTTTATCTTTACGATGAGAAGGGAATGCGAGAGGTCTCTCGCAAATTGAATGCAGCCTTCGCCTGGTGTCCCGGCTTCCGCGAATACTTCGCTGTCAAAGCATTGCCGAATCCTTACGTTCTGGAAGTTGTGAAGAGCGAAGGTCTTGGCGGCGATTGTTCAAGTCTGGCTGAGCTGGAGCTGTGTCAGCGAGTCGCGCTGACTGGCGCAGACATCATGTTCACCTCCAACAATACTCAGGCGCACGAGTACCGCAAGGCGGCTGAGCTGGGAGCGATCATCAATCTGGATGACCTCACGCATATCGACTACCTGAAGGAGCACGTCGGTCTGCCGGAGCTGCTTTGCTTTCGCTACAACCCAGGCTCTGCGCGAGAAGGTAACGTCATCATTGGCAAGCCGGAAGAAGCCAAATACGGCTTCACCGAGGCTCAGCTTTTCGAAGGCTACCGCATTCTGCAAGACGCCGGTGTGAAGAGATTCGGCCTGCACACGATGGTCGCGTCCAACGAGCTGAACGGCGACTTCTTCGTCGAGACGGCTCGGATGGTCTTTGATCTGGCCGTTCGCATTCACCAGCAGCTTGGCATCAAAATGGAGTTCGTCAATCTGGGTGGCGGCATTGGAATTCCCTACCGGCCGGAACACAAGGCTGTTGATCTGAACGCCGTCGGTCAGGGTGTGAAGAAAGTTTACGACGCATTGATCGCTGGAACGCCGCTTGATCCGCTCAAGGTGATGATGGAAAACGGACGCATGATCACAGGGCCGTACGGTTTCCTGGTGACTCGAGCGATTCATCACAAGCACATCTATCGCGACTACGTTGGTGTCGACGCCTGCATGTCAAACCTCATGCGACCGGGCATGTATGGCGCCTATCATCACATTACGGTGCTCGGCAAGGAGAATGCACCGCACGATCGAGTCGTCGATGTTGTCGGTTCGCTGTGTGAAAACAACGACAAGTTCGCGATCAATCGCCAGTTGCCAGCCGTAGAACGCGGCGATCTGCTGGTAATTCACGATGCAGGTGCTCATGGCCACGCCATGGGTTTCCAGTACAACGGCAAACTTCGCTGTGCTGAATTGCTGATGAAGCCTGATGGCTCCGTCAAAATGATTCGCCGAGCTGAAACGCACGACGACTATTTTGCGACGCTTGATTTCAGCGGACTGGCGTGTTCGAAGTAAACGCCGGTTGATTCTCGGGCGGGGCTTCAAGCGAGTTTAGTTGCTTCCCCGCCGGGGAAGGGCGTTGAATTCGCACAGCCCTTTCCAGCCTGAGCCGGGTTGGGCTATGGGTGAATTGTCGCTAAATCGGCTGGAAGGTTCCTGCGGCGATGACATGCTGCACTGCTAAGTCCTGATCGAGTATCAGGATGTCGGCTCGCTTGCCGACATCAAGGCTTCCCGTCAGTTTATCGATCCCGACTCGTTGCGCTGGCGTCAGACTGGCCATGCGGATGACATCCGGTAAGGTCGCGGATGAGCTTCGCTTCATGTGACGCACCATGTGATCCATGCCAACGATGGAACTCGCCAGGCTTCCGTTGGGAGCCCAGCCGACCTTGCCATCGCTGCGAAACACAGTTCCTTCCTTCGAATTGCCAAAGTTGTATTCACCTGGCGGCATGTCGAGTGCTCGATTGCAGTCGGTGACAAGACACAATCGTTCCGGGCCCTTCATTCGATAAGCGAACTCAAGAAGCTCAGGAGCCAAGTGGCATCCATCGGCGATGACTTCCGTGCTCATTTCTGAATTTATCAGAACGAATTCCGCCATGCTGGCCTGCATCGGCACGTTGAACCGCTGCCGCATGGAAGGCACGGAACTCATCGCGCACCAAAAATGGTCGACGTGACGCATGCCGGCATCGAAGGCCTTTTGCATTTCGCTCCAACTGGAATTCGAATGGCCACAGGTAATTAGGCATTTGTGCCAGCGAGCCATCGCATAAAACTCGGCCGCGCCGGGAAGTTCGGAAGCACAGGTCGCGATGCGAATGAGTTTAGTGTCGAAGTACTTCTGGAACTCGCTGACCTTTGGAGGTCGACAGCCATCTTTCGAATGGCAGCCAACCTTATCTTCAGCGAAATAGGGCCCATAAAGATGAATTCCGGCGATAGCCGGCATCGATGCCGATGAAACCGGAGTTTCTTTTCGGACGGTTTCGCACGCTCCAATCATCGCCATAATTTGTTTGAAGCTACCGGTGGTTGTCGTTGGGAAAATGGTTGTCGTGCCGTGCTTTGCATGAGCCATGCAGGCCGTTCGGATAGCGTCCGGCGTGCCATCCATGAAGTCTGCTCCTGCGCCTCCGTGGACGTGCAGATCGATAAAGCCAGGCGAAACATAGGCGCCCCTCGCATCAATGACGTGAACAGCCTTGGGCAGACGGCGTGGTTTGCCGACGTACGTCAGCTTTGCCCCGCTCCAGCGAATCTGACCGTCCTCCACCAATCGATCGGGAAGAATGATCGTGCCGTTCTCAATGGCGAATTCCCGAGTGAGCGGCTTAGGCATGTTTGGTGAGCTTTCGTTCGGTTGGTAAAACGAAGATAAAGACTGCGACAGACAAATGTTTGACAGAAAAACCAGGCAAACAAAATCATGATCGGCGTTTCATTTTGCAGGCGGCCATTTTTCTGTCGCACTTACTAAGGCGAGCTGCAGGTGAAAAGATACCAGCACGCAGCGCCAGCAAGTGAATTTGTTTTGCTCATTCGCTGGCGCGTCGTGATGGTAAACATGTAAATTTTTATCTGCCGCTCGCCTAAGCGAATTCGACTCGGGCGTTTGTCTGCGGCACCGCTGCATCTGAAAGCGTCGCACCCAGCATTGCCGCCAGGTGGGGCAGTTCGGCGTTGTAGAGTCTGCTGAATGTCAGGCTGACCGCTGGATTTGAGAAAGTGAGCTGGTTGGAAAGCACACCAACCTGCAGGATCGGATGAGCGGCGGCTGGAAAGCCAATCGAAGCAGTCCGACTCAATAACGGTCGACTGGTCAGTGTCCAGCCTTTACGTGTTCGCTGAAGCGTACACTTTGCTCGTGCCTTGATGCCACCGACCCCAGCGACCGGAAAAACAGTCAACGCGGTTCCGGGAACTTGTTTGCTGAACATCGCAAAGGCTGCATCGAACAGCATCGTACGGAAAAATACCTGGCGTCGATGAGCCCATCCAAAGATCACAAAAGCAACGACGAAGATCGTGGCATTAAGCGCGGTCGCTGCAATGGGGCTCCATGCATAGACCGCCATCAGAGCTGCACAGACTGTTTTGTTGCAGAGTTCAAAAATCGCGTCGAGGAATGGAACCGGCGTTAGCCAGACGAGGATCTCAAAGAAGAACTTGACGGCGTTGATCACAAAGATGTTCACGGTCGCTGCGATCATCATCAGTACGTCGGCGGGAATTCCGATCATGGCGACTCCTGGCACGGAGACCGTGACTTCGGGAGTTCCGGAGGCCGACGAAATCAAAACCTTCATCACCAGCATCGTGATGATGCCCGACCAGGTTTCCAGCCGATCAACTGCCTGAGCGAACGGTTTGCTGACTTTAGTCATGCGCGGAACCGACGTCAGAATTGTGAGGCCCAGGAAGATCCAGAGCACAGCCGGATTGTGAAGCGGCGAATTTGCTCCGACCAGCGGATTCCCCTTTGAGATCCATTCGCCACCAAACAGTGACATACCGCTGAGACAGGTAATGCCAAAGAAAGGCGACAAGGCGATTGGTGCCATGGGGCCCAGCCATTGAGCGATCGACATGGACTGGCCGAACTGCTGAGCGGCCGTAATCTCGGATTCAGAAACTGGTGGTTGAATCAACGCTGTGGCGGGATCGGACTGCGGGCCGGCGCCTAACCCTGTCGCGGCCATAAGGATTAAGATCGCTAAGGAAATCAGTGATTTGGAAGAAGAAAACATCGTTTCAGACATCTTGTTACAAGTTGATTTTGCCAGCCGTTTCGGCAAAGTATGATGGCGGTTCAGGCAAAGTGAAGGGATCGTCGCCGCGTTCCAATCGTTTCGAGGATCGTTAGGGCATTTGCTGAGACTCTTTGCTTTCTATTTTTGTGATTTCTCATCCCGCCATCGGAGTATTGCTCACATGCTGTTTTCGAAGATCGTCCGATTTGGAACACCGCTGATTGCCAGTTTCGTTGCTTTTGTCGGCAATGCGTCGGCTCAGGAATGGAAAAGCGGAATTGAATGGCAGGAGCCGCCATTGGTGACTCCCGGCGCGACGAACGAGACCGCTCCTTCGGACGCTGTGGTGCTGTTTGATGGAACCAACCTGGATGCGTGGGACGGTGGAGAAAAATGGCTTGTGCAGGATGGTGTTGCCATTCCGCGTGAGGTCGGCATTTCATCAAAGCAGCACTTCGGAGACATGCAGTTGCATTTCGAGTGGTCCGCTCCAACGGAAATCCGAGGCGAAGGTCAGGGGCGCGGCAACAGCGGTTGCTATCTGATGGGGCTCTATGAAGTCCAGGTTCTCGACTCCTTTGAGAACAAGACATACTTCGACGGCCAGGCAGGCTCAATCTACAAGCAGACCGCGCCGCTGGCCAACGCGATGCGGAAGCCGGGCGAATGGAATTACTACGACATTGTCTTCAATGCCCCGCGTTTCAAAAGCAATGGCGATGTGAGCAAGCCGGGTTATGTGACTCTGATTCACAATGGAGTTTTGTTGTTGAATCACTTTGAGCTGGAAGGTCCAACCAGCTACACCGAAGCTCCTCATTACAAGCCGCATGCTGAGTCCGGCCCGATTTCACTGCAGTTTCATGGAGACGCCGTGAAATATCGCAACATCTGGGTTCGCGAAATCAAGCCAGCTGTAGGTCGCCGAGTGAGCGCTCCGTTCAATTTGGAGCAGAAAACGAAGAAAGAAGAGCCAAAAGTTGAGGTAGAAGATCCGGCCAAACCAGCCGACGAAAAGAAACCGGCTGAATCAGACAAGAAAGCCACGGGGGCAAAAGATCCAGCGGCAAAATAGCAGATCCGCCGTTGCCAGGTGGATCCACGCATTTGAATATGCGCCGGAGATTCCGGACGAACCGCCTCCGAAGTTCTCGGAGGCGCTTTTCGTTCATTACGGGACCACACCAGACTAGTGTGGTCGATCGTCATTCGATTGCACGAAGCCCGATGTTGTATCGCAACGCCAGCAGTCGCATGACGACCACAACGGCGGCGCTGATTGCAAAGTCGGCTGGAACGGGCATTGGCAGCCATTTACAAACGATGAGTGCCCAGCCTCCTGCGAATGCGCACGTGGCGTAAAGCGGAGTCGCCGGGCGAAAGAGATTGGGGACGTCATTGCACGCGATGTCACCGATCACACCGCCAAAGGTTCCCGTGATGACTCCGAAAAGCACTGCGACAAACTGTGAAGTTCCTTCGTCGAGAGCGATCTGCGTTCCGAGTACGCTGAACAGTCCAAGTCCAAGAGCGTCCGGGAAGTACAGAAATCTCTCAACCCATTTTGGCACTCGTGGAATCAGTGAGATCACCGCCGCGACGGTGAACACGACAATCGGGTACCACGAGTATTGAATCCAGAACAGCGGGTGACGATCCAGCAACACGTCGCGCAGAGTCCCACCGCCGAACGCCGTCATAAACGCAACGCAAAAGACGCCGACGAAATCCATGCCCTTGCGGCGAGCCAGCAGGACTCCGAAAATCGCTCCGCTGATGACTGCCACGACTTCGATGACCAACATCATGGCGCGGGCTCACTGGAAGGGGCCACCGAACTGGATGCCTCGATCGTTGCCGGAGCGGGACTGGCCACGGGAGTTACAGAATCGCCCTTTTCATTGATTTCATACCATTCGCTGCCGGGCTTCAGATCCAGACGATGCGACTTTTCGCGAATCTCTTTTTCCTGCAGCAGTTTATAAACGTGAAGTTCGATGAAATCCATGCCGGGAAAATCGACCTTCGCTTCGACAAGTTCGGCGACTCGAGCTCGAAGCGATTTCATGGCTTCCAGTGAGTCTGCATCTGTACTTGTCGGGTCGACTTTTGACTTCATGACGATCCTCAGAATCGTCGGCGTTTGCTTATGACTTTTTCGTTGGCCACCATCGACTCGTGGAGCGGAGCCAGGGAATTCCGCGACGATCGCTTCCTGCAGTGGCATGAACGGCATCAGATGTAGCGTCCAATAGGTGTACAGCAGCCCGGTCGCGCCGAATCCCATCAAAAACATCGCAGCGACAACCAAGCGACCGTTCAGAAATCGCCTTGCAGGCAGTGGTTTCTCAGGCACGGCTGTGGCTGGTACCGATGAGTCAGGCTCAGACATTAAATTCTCCGCTGATTCAACGCATCGACCTGCGACAGGACGACGTCTAGGACGCGAACTTGTTCTCAAGTCCGCTGTGATTTGTTCAATCTTAGACCGACAAACTCCCAAGTCTGCCAAACCGAGCCTATTTGAGGGCCAGATTCCCGCGAACGATGTGAATGCGCTGGATTCTCACCGGGTTTTTCGTTGACGATTGTCCGTCCCTTCTTCTAAAGTGCCCGCATGTTCCTCAGCATTAACAGCATTCAGATTATCGGCCTCGGCGGCATTATTACCGCTCGACCGCCGCATTATGCCTGAGGAACGCAGAAACTGAATTCAGCAGCCCTCAGGCCATCCTGAGGGTTTTTTTATTGGTACTCGAAAGTTTTCCACCATGGCACGGATCCAGCTCTACGACACGACTCTTCGCGACGGTTCTCAGGGAGAAGGTGTCAACTTCTCTCTGCAGGACAAGCTGATGATTGCCGCGCGACTTGATGCGCTGGGATTCGATTACATCGAAGGCGGCTATCCGCTTTCCAATCCCAAGGACGAAGAGTTCTTCCAGCGCGTCGCCGATATGGATCTCAAGCACGCGCGAGTCACGGCCTTTGGGATGACTCGTCGCAAAGGCATTCTGGCTGAAGACGATATCGGGATGCAGGCGCTGATTCGCTCCAAAGCGCCGGCGGTGACGATCGTCGGCAAAACGTGGGATCTGCATGTGACGGAAGTTCTGCGAGTCTCACTGGAAGAAAACGTCGCCATGATTCGAGACTCGATCGCCTACCTGAAGTCGGAAGGTCGCGAAGCCATTTACGACGCCGAACATTGCTTCGACGGCTGGAAGGCGAATCCAGACTATGCACTGCAAACTCTGCAAGCCGCCGCAGAAGCGGGTGCCAGCATGCTTGTCATGTGTGACACGAATGGCGGAACTTTACCGGAGCAGATCGCCGAGTTCGTGAAAGCACTCAAGGCTGCCGTGAATGTGCCCATCGGCATCCATTGTCACAATGACTGTGAACTTGCCGTTGCAAATTCGCTGGCTGCGATTCACGCAGGCGCGGTTCAGGTTCAGGGGACGATCAACGGCATTGGAGAACGCTGCGGCAACGTTGACCTCGTTTCAGTCGCAGCAAACCTGAATCTGAAACTTGGCTACGATGTGCTCGTTCCGGGCGGCATCCAGAAACTCACTGAGTTGTCTCGTTACGTTTACGAACTTGCCAACATGAATTTTCGCTCCGGTCAGCCGTTTGTCGGAACCAGCGCGTTTGCTCATAAGGGCGGAATGCACGTGCATGCGGTGAACCGATTGGCTCGCAGCTACGAACACATCCCGCCGGAATCTGTCGGCAACGAACGACGCATTTTGGTCAGCGAATTGTCGGGGCGGTCCAATATTGTTGCGAAGACGACCAAATTCAATATCAGTCAGGACAACGAACTGATGGCAAAGATTCTGAACGCGGTTCAGGATCTGGAGAACGAAGGCTACCAGTTTGAGGCGGCCGAAGCGTCGTTTGATCTGCTTGTGATGAAGCAGATCGGCAGCTACGAGCCGGCATTCCACCTCGACCACTATCGCGTTCATGTTGAGAATCAGGCTCGCGAACCGATGACGGAAGCGGTGATCAAACTGACCATCGATTCATCCAGCCAGCATGTCGTTGGCGAAGGTGATGGGCCGGTTAACGCTCTCGACAGCGCGCTTCGAAAGGCACTGACGACGGCGTATCCGGGGCTAACGGAAATGTCTCTGGTCGACTACAAGGTTCGCGTGATCAACAGCACCGAAGGCACCGCCGCGAAGGTGCGAGTGGTGATCGAAAGTCGCGATCGCACGAGCGTCTGGAGTACCGTCGGCGTGAGCGAGAATATCATCGAAGCCAGTTGGATCGCGCTGGTGGATGCTGTGGAATACAAGATCCACAAGGATCGAGGAGCGATACGCAACGGAGTCGCCGGATGATTGAATTCGACGGACCGGTCGTTGCCGCGTCCAGCCGCTGAGTTCTCCGGGTCAGCACGATTCCGGAGGCATTCCTGAAGACAACACGTTTGGCAGATGATGACCAACGACAAACCTAATTTCGATCCCGCGTTTCTTGCCGCGCTACGGAGTCCCGAGGATGGCTCAGTGCTGACGCTGGCTCATATTGCGCAGGTGCTCCGGTCGAGCGATGGTCAACATGCCTGGAAAGTGATCGACGGGATTCCCCGCTTTGTCAGCGACGAGCATCTCCAGAGCTTTGGAGATCAGTGGACAACTTTCGAAGTGGCTCATGACAATGAAGACCGTGAGACATTCGCCGCGAAGACCGGAATGTTGCTGGACGAAGTGGCCGGCCTGCGGATTCTGGATGCCGGGTGCGGCGGCGGGCGATATTCAAAAATCTGCGGCGAGTCCGGGGCCACCGTTTTTGGGGCGGATCATACTCGCGCCGTCGATAAAGCTCGTCGGTTGTGTTCGCGTTTGCCCAATGTCCACTTTCTGCAGGCAGACTTGAAACATCTGCCGCTGGAACCGGCCTCCTTTGATTTTGTTTTCTCGATTGGCGTCATGCATCACGACGCAGACACTCGTGCGGTGTTCGATGCGGTCGCAAAAATGGTCAAGCCGGGCGGACGTTACTCGGTTTGGCTGTATCGCCGCAATCAATGGTGGCAGGAAGTCATCAACACAAGTCTTCGGGCAGTCACAACACGACTGCCCTCGAAGTTGCTGATGCCTTTCTGTCACATCGGCGCGATTCTTGGAAGCATTCCGGTTGTGAATCGTACCTTGAACAAGATCGTTAATTTTTCGGCGCATCCGAACTACGAAAATCGAGTCTGTGATACCTTCGACTGGTGGGCGCCGAAGTACCAGGATCATCATACGCTTGATGAGCTGTGTCAGTGGTTCAGCGAAGCAGGGTTCGAGGATTTGACGGTTCTGCCTCCCGAAAAACAAGGCCGGTTCTACAACTGGGCTTACGATCACAACCTGCTCATTGGCAGCGGAGTGAACGTGACGGGCATTCGGTCCGAAGGCCGTTGAGTCCTGTTCATCGCTGTCAGCGTCCTGATCTGTTCGTCGGCAGATTCAGCACTATCTGCGAATTGTTCTGCATCCCAGAGATCCGCGAAGACTCGACCGCGACTCCACGAGAGCGTTTCTCTCACAACAAGTTCCAGCGATGACAATCGCGGCGAAGAAAACTCGCCGCGAGCGTGCAGCTGCTCCATGATGCCATTTCCTTTTCTCACTGGAATCACGGCGCAGCAGCCAACACCGCAGTCAAAAGCAAATCGAACCGATTCAATGGCCCGTTCGATTCCCTGCTCTTCTGAAGTTCCCGGCGGTTTGAGCAGCACAAACGCGCGAATGAGGATGCTGTTCTTTCGAAGCGTGTCGCAGGCTCGGGCGAAGTCGTCGGTCGTCATTTGCTTGTTCAGCATCGCCAGCGTGGCCGGATGAGATGTCTCGAGCCCCATCGCGACTTCAAGTTGAGTCCCACTCAGTTGCTGAAACGCCGCACAGGAAGGTCCGCAAAGGTTTGGATGGTTCTCGACGATCACGGTATCAAAGCGGCGAGCTCGTTCGGCAATCGCTGGCCAGTCCTCAGTCGGGATTGCCCTGAGATCGAAGAAATTTCCACTGTTGTACAGTTTGATATGTCGGGCAGCGGGAAGTTGCTGCAAAGCAAAATCAATTTGAGCGGGGATTGCTCCAATCGGCACTGTCTGCGGCGTCGTGTTCTTCCACAGATCACACATCAGGCAGCGAAACGGGCATTCTCGGTTCGTCAGGAAAATTGTCGCCACGTCTTCGACGAGTCCGAAACGAGAAAACTCGGGCTCTGAAAGAAAATGGTAGGGCCGCCACGGATCAACGGCATTCCGTGGTCCTCGCGCCTCAACGATGTTCGATGTCGTCGTGTTCAATTCGTTTTGCCATCGTGCATCAGTCGATCAAACTGTTTGAACAGCCGCCATCGGTTGACCGAGTTCCCGCGCTGTTCGAACGAGCCCATTGGCATTCAGCCCAAGGTCGGCCAGCAGTTCGTCACGATCGCCGTGTTCGACGAACTCGTCAGGAATGGCGAGCACTTTGAAACGCTCGGTGTTTAGTCCCAGACGATTCGCCGCTTCCAGCACCGCGCTGCCGAAACCCCCCATGAGAGCGTTTTCTTCGATCGTAATCACAAAGCCAACCGAGGCGGCTCTGGCGATCATATCGACATCCACCGGTTTAACGAAACGTGCGTTGATAACGCCGACGCTGAGCCCTTCTGCTCGCAGCTTTTCTGCCGCGGCGGCAGCCTGAGGAAGCATGGTTCCGCAAGCCAGAATGTTTCCGTCCTGCCCCCATGACAGCACTTCGGATTTCCCGAGTTGAATCGGAGCCACCTCCCGCGCGACTTGTTCCACGTTGGTCTTTGGATATCGAATTGAAACCGGCGACTTGCTTTGAAGAGCGAACTCCAGCATCGGACGCACTTCCAGTTCATCGCCGGGAGCCATCACCACCATGTTCGGGAAGATTCGCATGTAGCTGTTGTCAAAGACGCCGTGGTGCGTTGGACCGTCCGGTCCACACAGTCCAGCTCGGTCCAGGCAGAAGATGACCGGAAGGTTCTGCAGCGCGACTTCCTGAAAGATCTGATCGAAGCTTCGCTGAAGAAACGTGCTATAGATATCGACGATCGGCTTCATTCCCGACTTGGCCATTCCGCCCGCAAATGCGACCGCATGGCTTTCGCAGATGCCCGTGTCGAAAAAGCGGTCGGGGAACTCGTCGCGAATTCGCTCCAGCTTGTTCCCCGCGCACATGGCGGCCGTAAGTACGCAGACTTTTTCGTCTTCGCTCATCGCTTCATGAATCGCGTCCGACATGACTTCGGTATACGAAATCTCAGCCGACTTTTTGACCGCAACGATCTCGTTGTCTGAGTCTCGCTTAAACGGAGACGGGGTGTGGAACTTGACGGGATCCTTGCAGGCAGGCTCAAAGCCGTGGCCCTTTTCTGTGAAGACATGCAGAAGCACGGGGCCCTTCACATCGCGAACCATTTCCAGATAACGTCGCAGCGACTTGATGTCGTGGCCGTCTACTGGTCCGATGTAGCGGAATCCCATTTCCTCAAACAACATCCCTCCGTGAAGAAACGACTTCAAAGCGTCCTTGAATCCACCCAGCATCTTTTCGGTCGATTCGCCAACGAGCGGCACTTTGTTAAGCAACCACGAAACATCACGTTTCAGTCCGTTGTAGAACGGAGCCACTCGGGCCTTGTCCAGGTAGCTGGCCAGACCGCCGACTCGTGGGCAGATGCCCATTTTGTTGTCGTTCAGGATGACCAGCAGATCTTTCTTCAAGCCCGCGGCATTGTTCATCGCTTCAAATACAATACCCGAAGGAAGCGCGCCGTCGCCGATGACAGCCACACTTCGACGACCATCTTTGAACAGTAAATCGTCCGCCGCCTTCATGCCGAGCACCGTTGACACGCTGCTTCCTGCGTGGCCGGTCACGAAGAGGTCGTATTCACTTTCTGCCGGGTTTGGATATCCCATCAGGCCGCCGCGACGACGGATGGTCGAGAACTCATTGAACCGACCAGTGATCAGCTTATGTGGATAGATCTGATGGCCAGTATCCCAGATCAAGCGATCTTTTGAGAAATCGAACGTCAGATGCAGGGCAATGCAGAGTTCGATCACACCCAGATTGCTGGCAAAGTGAGCCGCGCGATCCGATACGATCGTGAGTAGTGCTTCGCGGATTTCGTTGGATAGATTAACGAGGTCCGATTCGCTCAAACCGCTCAGATCTCTTGGAGATCGAATGCCGCTTAGAATGTCAAATGCCATCAGTGGTCTCTTTCAACGATAAATCGGGCCAATTCCTTCAGCCACACGCCTCGCTCGCCAAAGAAGTCCACAGCGTGACATGCTTCATGCACCAGTTGTTCTGCCTTTGTTCGGCTGTTTTCAATTCCCAGCAAACTGGGATAGGTCAATTTTCCAAGGTCTACATCACGACCGGGTTTCTTGCCGAGCTTTGTCTGATCCCCCGTCACGTCCAGCAAATCATCGGCAATCTGAAACGCCAGACCAATGCAGTGTCCATAATGTCGCAGTTGATTTCGACTGTCCTGATCAGCAACGGCTGAGACCGCGCCGAGTTCCAGAGCTCCTGCGATAAGAGCCCCTGTCTTCATTTTATGGATCTGGGTGAGTTCTACTACGCGAGTCTCGGCAGTTCGGTTGGAATCGTTCTGTTCAGAATCTGAAATTGGTGAGCGAAGAATCTCCGAAACTGCGGCAAAACCCGCCGAATTGGTGGTATTCTGAACCGCATTCCTGTTCGAATGACAACCATCGTTCTTCGCAAATTGACCGCCCTGCCCTGCTTCTCCTGCGGCCAGAAACGAGCCTCTCTCTGCCTCCAGATCCAAAACCTGTCCGCCAACCATCCCCGCTCCGCCAGCGGCTACGGCCAGCAGGCGAACCGATTCGGCAATCTGCGGAGCATTCAGGCGAGCGGCTGCAATCGTTTCAAATGCCATAGTTAACAGACAATCACCAGCAAGCACTGCGAGAGCTTCACCAAAAACTCGGTGACTCGTCGGCCTGCCTCGGCGAAAGTCGTCGTCGTCCATGGACGGCAGGTCATCGTGGATCAGCGAATACGTGTGAATCATTTCGATAGCACAAGCTGCGGGAATCGCCTCTTCCCGTCGACCACCGCAAACGTCATTGGCCAGTAGCACGAGGACCGGCCTCAATCGCTTGCCACCAGCCATCAGGCTGTATTCTACTGCGGTTTTCAGGCTGCTGGGCCATCCTGTTCGATCCAGTTCTTTCACCAGCGCAGCTTCGACCAGCGTCCGCAGTTCTTCCAGATGAACTTTGAAAGCAGATTTCGACATAACATGCTCGGGGTTAGACATTGTTC
Organism: Planctomycetota bacterium; assembly: GCA_031377305.1. Taxonomy (GTDB): domain Bacteria; phylum Planctomycetota; class Planctomycetia; order Planctomycetales; family Planctomycetaceae; genus SXXK01. The sequence continues at coordinate 17,506 of JANMEV010000610.1, forward strand.
GATACGGGCGATTCCCGCCTTTTTCCTGCTGAAGCATAGCTGTTTGCCATGTCGGTGCGGAAGCAATGTGCGATTTTGAGAAGCAGTCTTCCACATCAATCGCTGTTTTAGGTCGGCCGAGTCAGATTTCCTGCGATTTGTCGACGATCACGGCAATCCGGCCATTGCGAGCACTTTCGAGGTCAGAGCGATCGTTGCGGTGACGTCAATTCGATATGCATCGTCCTCGCCGCTCAAATCCTAACCGCGTTCAGTTTCCGTATCCGCATCGACTTGCTGTCCGGAGGCTGTTCGGTTGTGGGTCGAACCGTGAGGATTGGGGCACTTTGAGTCCGTTCTTTGGCCGGGGGATCGTATTCGCAGGTCGGGGCTTGCTGTTACTAAAATTGAGTTGATCGTCCTTCGAGGGCACAGTGGAAGAGTCCGAAAAACCTGATGGCGAGAGCTGGGTTCAGCGGCTGCAGCCCGAGGCCGTTGATCGCAGATTGGTGATCAAGGAACTTCGTAACGACCTCGTCTGCGCGCTGACTCGATCTCTCACACATCGCTACGGAGGTCATGTCGACGTGGATGATGTGACGCAGATGGCGTTGCTGAAGATTTTGGATTCACTGGAATCGTTTCGCCATCAAAGCCGGTTTTCAACGTGTGCCGCTTCCATTGCCATAAGAATTGGAATCAGCCAGCTTCGTTGACGCTATTATCGAGATGTTGCGCTGGACGTGACCCCCGGGAGGCGACGCTCTGAGGATCGATTTAGAAGATTCTTCTTCTCAGCTTGCTGGTCATGTTGAAGGCCACAGTCAACTCTTGTCATTGCTTCAGGAATTGATCGACGAGACTCTGAGTGACAAGCGGCGAATTGCGATTCGAGGAACACTTGAAGGTTTGCCGGTGGAAGACATTGCCGTATGGCTAAAGAGTAATCGCAATGCAGTTTACGAACTTGTGCGCGATGCCCACGTGAGGCTTCGTGAGGGATTTGAATCGCACGGGGTCATTGCCGAAGAGATTCTGGTCACGATTTCGTAAAAGGGTTTTCCATGACAACATTGACCTTCGCACAGGTGAAGAAGCTGTTGACAACGGTATCGAAGACGGTACCCGATCAGTAAACCTGCGACGGCTGCTTCGACCTGATCGCCGAATTTGCCGACGCCGAAATTCGCGGCAATGAACTTTCTGATGCTCTGAAGGAAATCAAGAATTACTTCAGCCAGTGCCCCCGCTGCGCCTTTGAATATGCCATGTTGCTGGAGGCTCTGCAGGAACCCAACTCCGCTTCCAACTGATAGCAAGTCCCCAATCGCAGGTCGAATCGCCTTAATTCCAACTGTTTTAACGAATTTCCGTGACTCTCCCCACTTCTCTGTGAGTTCCCGTGCGGTTCGAGGACTCCCTACAATAGACCGGATCAATTGCCCGACCTGGAGTGTCCCGTTCTGAAGAGCCTGATGCGACCGCCGGAAACTCGTCATAGTCTGATCGTCAGACTGAAGGACTCGCGAAACGATCTCGCGTGGACTGAGTTTGTCTGCGCCTATGAGCCGTTTCTATCGCGACTCGTCCGAAGGCAGGGAACTCCCGAGCGGCATGTGGCGGATGTGACTCAGCAGTTGTTGATCGCCATCGCCAAGTCTGTCGATGGCTGGAAGGCCGACGGCAAGACGGCTTCGTTTCGACGATGGCTGGGCTGCGTGGCTCGGAACGTGGTGATCAAGTTCATGGTGCGTGAAAGAAAGCATGTCACCGGCCAGGGAGGTTCCGATTTTCTGACAGCGCTGGAAGAAACAGTCGACCCGTCGATCGATGCGGAGCTGCAGCGTCAGTACGAACAGGAACTCATTCTCTGGGCCGCTGAACAAGTACGCTCAGAGTTCCGTGATTCGTCCTGGCGAGCGTTCTGGGAAACAGAAGTCGTCGGCCGATCGATCGCTGACGTTGCGAAGGAGCTTGGTGTCAGTGTTGGCAGTGTCTACATGTCTCGCAGTCGCATCTTCGCTCGGATCCGCGCAGTTATTGAAGAACTGCTGGATGAAGAATGAGCCGCAAGGCGCTAGCCGCGGGTGTTGATTTAATCAGCCGGAACTCGCTAGCGTCCAGTTTTAACTGCAAACACACACACAGCAAATTCAACCGCAGGGCTAGCGCCCTGCGGCAAATGAAACTAATAAATCACCACCCGCGGCTAGCGCCGTGCGGCTCATGAACACCAAACCCAAAATGAACTGCAACCCCACACTCCTTCAACAATCGCTCGACGACCGACTCACGGAAGCGGAAGAAGAATCGCTGTCCGCGCATTTGTCGCAGTGTGAAACGTGTCAGCGGGAACTGGAGCGGCTCGCCGGGCGACCGGCTGCGTGGACTCGCGTGGGAGCGACATTGAAGGCAGCCTGCGAATCGGGTCAGTCCGAACGATCGGGCATTGGATTCGTGAGAGTCGTCGAATCAGACTCAGCGGCTGACTTTGCCGTCGAGTGTCTCGAACCATCGACATCTCCAGAATACATCGGCCGATTGGGCGACATTGAGATTCAGGAGGTCATCGGCCACGGCGGCATGGGCGTGGTGCTCAAGGGCTATCAGCCGGAATTGAAACGACTGGTTGCCGTGAAAGTGCTGGCTCCGCAACTGGCCGTCAGCGCGGCGGCTCGCAAGCGGTTTGCACGGGAAGCTCAGGCGACGGCCGCGATTCTGCACCCGAACGTGATGCCGATTCTGACGGTGCATTCCAGCGGCAAGTTGCCCTTTATCGTCATGCCTTATGTTGCGTGCGAATCATTGCAGCAGCGGCTGGATCGAGTCGGCTCGCTGGAACTGATCGACATACTTCGCATCGGCATGCAGACGGCAAGCGGACTTGCGGCCGCTCATGCTCAGGGACTGGTTCATCGCGATGTGAAGCCCGCCAATATTCTTTTGGAGATCAGCGTCGAAAAAGTCATGCTCACGGATTTCGGACTTGCCCGAGCCATTGACGACGCCAGCATCACTCGCACCGGAATCATCGCCGGCACGCCGCTCTATATGTCCCCTGAACAGGCTCGAGGAGAACCCGTGGATGCTCGTAGCGACCTGTTCAGTCTCGGCACCGTTCTTTACACGCTCGCCACAGGACGAACACCGTTCCGAGCCGAATCAACATACGGAATACTGCGCCGGCTGACCGATGAGTCGCCTCGTCCGCTGCGAGAGATATCGCCGCAGTTCCCGGCATGGTTTGAGATGATCGTTCACAAGCTGCTGGCGAAGAGCCCGTCCGATCGATTTGCCAGTGCAACGGAGATTGCTCAGTTGCTGGAAGGCTGTCTGGCCCATGTGCAACAACCGGGGACAGTGCCGCTGCCTGCCGAGTGTGCTGTGTGGACCAGGCCGCGACGATTGCGGATGGGTGTTGGCCTTTTGGTGGTCGCGGTTTTGAGCGTCGTTGGTTGGTGGGGATTGAATGACGTTTTGCGACGTGAATCGGTAGGGGACGAGTCCCGCGTCGGAGACACGGGCAACATTGAGCCGCCGAAAGGACTTCATCAGCGATCGCAAGCAGATGCCGAAGCAGACTGGGACGCAGGCGAACGAGAAGTTTCGCCCTTGCGGAACGATTTCGAACAGTGGCAGAAAGATGCCGAGAAGATCTGGGAGGAGGGTCTGCGATAAACCAAGGTCATGATCTGAGCCGCAGGTGTTTTCGTTTGTTTTCTGACATTCGCCCGCGGTTATTGCCTTATTGATTTCATGGGCTTTCACGACCCGAAGCGTCAGCGAGGGATCCCAGGGAACACTCGCAAGACCACCAAAGCACAATCCCTCGCTGACGCTTCGGGTTGGGATAGGCACAAACGCGCAACTTCAAAACTGACGCATCGGTTTAGGATGAAATCATCAGACCATCACTCAATTACAATAACGCCAAACGGCGTTACACAACAAAGCCTGGGGTCGATGCGTAGCAGCGCACCCCAGGTTGATGTCATTTAATCGTCTTAAACCCTGAAAGGGTTTCACAGTGGCAACATTGGACGTCTTGCAAGTTGTGGAACCCCGTTGGGGTTCATCGTCGCAGGTTCATTCACCTGGGGTGCGCCGTAAGCCAGCAACCCCAGGCTGTGATGTGCAACCCGTTTCGGGTTGAGTCGCATCCACTTTTCTGCTCCAAACTTTCCAAACAGAATCCCGTCGTCTCATAGGGAGTTCACGATGAACCGTCTCATTCGAATTGGCATCCTTTGGTGCTTTGCGATTTCAATTGGCAGGGCTCAGGAAGCAGCCAAGTTCATAGAGGCAAGCCAAACGCCAACGCTGGAGACTGAACAATCTTCCTCATTGCCAGCTTCCGAGCCAACGCCTGTGAACGGGCAACCCTCACCATACCGACCTCTAAAGTCCGAGCCCCCACGCCGAGTTGCGGAGCCGAAGCGCATCGTCATCCATCCTGGTGTTGACGCGCTGGAGTCAGAAGTCGCGATGCAGTTCATTGACGATCTTGAAAAAGACGGGATTGCAAAGATCAGCAGGACCGAGATTACTCTGACGTCAGGCTCGCCGATCCAGGCCGAGCTCTTTATGCGGGAAGATGAGTCATTCGAGAAAATAAAACAGTTGATCGTTGTCCTCAGGCACTCCGGCCTCGAGCAAATGGTCATGGAGTTCGGAGGAATTCATCCTGAAGGCCGAGCGGAACAAGATAATGGACTAGTTTTTCGAACGAACCCGGGATTTTCGCAGGACGAACTGCAGAAGCTTGAGCTGGCAGCACGAAAGGCCGCTGAGGATTGCGGCCTGTCACTCCACTTTGCGGGGACGGTCGTTGCTCCTTCTGAACCAGCATCTTCTGGACTGCCTGACAAGAAACCAAGCGATCTCGATGCAGAAGGCTACGCCCCCGGTCCTGAGTCACCGCAACCCGTCACGAAGAGCGTCCTGCCGAGCTCGAAGGCAATCGTGCTTGTAATCGATGCGGACGCGCAGAAATCGGAGGTGGTGAAGGAAGTCATTGCAGCTCTTGAGAAAGCCGGGATCGCCACAGGCAAGGCTGCCGAGACTGCACCGCCGACAAACTCGCCGATCAGCGTGAC
>JANMEV010000447.1:0-4774 GCA_031377305.1 Planctomycetota bacterium
CAGCGATTGGTAAATCGTCGCGGCGAAGTTCTCAGGCCGCTGAGGATCGACCTCTGGATAAGCACCGATGGCATCCGTCGCTCCCACGGCACGACCACCCTGAACGCCTCCACCGGCAAGGAAAATCGACTGAGCCGCGCCCCAGTGATCGCGACCGGGTTGTTTGTAGTGAGCCGGCAGCAGTGAGATCTTCGGCGTCCGGCCAAACTCCCCAGCCATGACGACCAGCGTGCTATCCAGCAAGCCCGAACCGCTGAGATCATCCAGCAGGGCAGACAGTGCCCGATCCGTCGGCGGGAAAAGGTTGTTCTTCAAATGCGGAAACGCGTTACCGTGCGTATCCCATGTCTCATCGTTGCCAAGATTGACCTGAACAAGATTCACGCCGGATTCGACCAACCGGCGAGCCATCAATAGCGACCAGCCGAACGAGTTCTTTCCGTATCGTTCCTGCACTGCGTCATCGGCACGAGTCACATCCAGCGATTCGCGAATCTTGGGATCCACCAACAGCGAAATCGCTCCCTGACGATACCTGTCAAACTGCGTTGTCGCAGCCGCAGATTCCAGTGTCGAACACTGTCGCTCCAGGCTGTTCAAAAGAGAAACACGGCTGTCCAGTTGCGGCCGTGTCAGCCCGTGAGCCAGATTCAGGCTGGGAGCCTCAAACAGGCGAGCATCTTTCTTGCCTCGTTCCTGATGATCAAACTGATGCGACGGAAACGCACCGTAGGACGTGGAATGAAACGGCGACGCTTCCACGAACCACGGGTTGCGGTTTGCTCCCATCAGCCCCGCAAATTGTCCCGGCAAAATTCGACCGGTCGAATGAACCAGCTGCTCCGGAATCACCGCGGCTGGCGGAAGATTATTGCGAGGCACTGACACCGCGCCCGCAACCGAGGCGATGCACGGCCAATCAGTCGATCGAGGCAAATTCGGATTGAATCCCGGCGGCAGGTCGCTGCGCCCCGTCAACATGATGTGGTGGCCAGCCGAATGATCGTTACTTGTATGAGTCAACGATCGGCACAGCGACCAGAGATGACTGCGAACCGCCAGCCCCGGAAGATGCTCGCAGATCTGCAGTCCCGGCGTCTGAGTCGCAATCGGCTGAAACTCGCCACGAACTTCCTTTGGAGCATTCGGCTTCATGTCGAAGCTGTCGTGCTGACCCAGGCCACCGGATAGAAAAATGTAGATGCACGATCGAATCGGTTTTTGGATCGTCGTCGGATCAGTTGCCATCGCCCGCAACCCGGCGATGTGATTCATTCCCAGCCCCAGCAAACCGATACTGCCGACCTGCAGAGCATCACGCCGTGCGATGCGAGGATGATGACAAATATTTGTACGACTCGACATCCGCGAAGTCTCCGGAAGAGTCTGTCCTTTTGAACATCGGAAGCAGCCAGACATTGTCGAGAGAATACTCGGAATTAACCCACAGAACAGCCCTAATCGGCCGCTGGTCCAACAAATACCAAAACGCGGCGGCACCAGACGTCGTTTGACTATGCATGAAACTCGGCTCAGGCCAATCGCTTTTCAGCAATCGTTCCGTTCGGCGATGTCTTGACCGTGTAGCCCTGACTTTCGATCTCCTTGCGGAGGCCATCAGCCGCGGGCCAGTCCTTGCGCTGGCGAGCTTCATCCAACTGGCGGCAGAGATCCTCCACCGCAGTTTGCTCACTGGAGGCTCCCGTTGTTCCAGCGTCGGCCGAACCAAGTGGAGCAATGCACAAGACTTCATTGATGCGGTTCAAAGCCCCCAACGCAGCGCCTGGATCCGATGGGACCGATGAGGCCCACGGAAGAATTGCTCCCAACGCTCCCGCGATGTTCAGGTCGTCAGCAATCGCTTCGGCAAATTCCTTCAGGATCGGATAGTTCAAGTCGACAGCCTCCGCCTGGCCGCCGCAGGCTGCTTCGAGCTTGTTGCGAAAGTCCGTCAGTCGTTTCACAGCACCGGCAGAATCCAACAGACCTTTCTTTGTGAAGTTCATGTTGGCTCGATAGTGCGACTTGATCAGTTCCAGTCGCAAGACGGCCGGATGAACCTGAGTCCCCGTGGCGCGGCCTTCGAGCACGTCGCGAACCGTCCAGAAGTTGCCTTTGCTCTTTGACATTTTTTCGCCTTCCACCATCAGGAAGCGAGCATGCATCCAGATGTTGGCAAACTTGTCCTTGCCCGTGGCACCGCAGGTCTGAGCGATCTCACATTCGTGATGAGGAAAGATCAAGTCTTCGCCGCCCGTGTGAATATCAATCACGTCGCGGCCCAGACGCTTGCGAGCCATGCATGAGCATTCAATATGCCAGCCGGGATATCCCATGCCCCAGGGCGATTTCCATTTCATGATGTGCGAATGATCGGGCTTCCAAAGCATAAAGTCGGCGGGATGCTTTTTGTTGGCCTGATTCTCATCGCTGATGCGTCCGCCAGCTCCGGTCATCAGTCGATCCAGAGTATTGCCGCTCAGGTTTCCATAGGCCGGAAAACTTTCAACGCTGTAATAGACCACTCGATCTGCACCGACGTAGGCGTGACCATTTTTCAGAAGCTGAGTAATCATCTCCTGCATGGCATCAATGTACTGAGTCGCTCGCAGGATGTTGTCCGGTTCGGACGCCACCTTGACGCCCAGAACTTTGGCGTCCGTCAGAAACGCATCCATGTAGTACTTCGCGATCTCATACGGATCGTCTGGATTCTGCACGGCACCTTCGGGCACCTTGCCGGACTTCTTGTCTTCCTTCACTCGCGCCGCAGCGGCCTGCATCTTGTCCTGACCGCCGCCATCCGCGTTGGAATCGTCCGTCATGTGGCCAACGTCGGTAATGTTCATGACGTGATGAACTTTGTGACCAAAGAACTCCAGCGTGCGCCGAATCACATCCGCAAACAGGAACGATCGAAAGTTCCCGATGTGAGCGAAGTCATAAACGGTCGGGCCGCAGCTATACATTCGCACGCAGTCAGATTCAACCGGCTGAAATGTCTCGGTGGCATTGGTGAGCGTGTTGTAAAACTTGATTTCCATCGTTCCGTCTCGTGGCGAAAACTGTGCTATGACAACAACCAACAATATCAGACGGCCCACAGGGCTGTTGATTCCGCAAAAGAACGCCCTACGTTCCCGACCGGGTTTTGCCCCAATGGCGTGGACTTAAGGAGTTCGTTTGGCGGCTAGCTGGAGACTCGATCCCGAAACCAAATCCAGCAATTTGGGCGAGAATAGTCAATCTGCGAATTTGAGTGCACCCCGGTTCGCCGGAAGATTGCAGGAATTCTCGGCTCGGCAAGAAGAAAATCGCGTCCGCGGCTCACGACTTACCTCGAAAACCAATGCTCTGTTAGGGCCAAAATTTGGTGTTGATGCAAGCCGACGGAGCGACAGACGTAAGTAGTTTCGCCGCTCCGTCGGCGAAAACACTCCTGTCTGCAAACGCAACATCAAGCGTTGAGACACCCGGAGTGACAAAGAGGCATCCCTTCGCAGAAACCGACAACGACTGTTCGGCATGCACACGATTCCTGTCGACGGAGCGATAGGTCTACGCCGGCGAGTCATCCGGTGGGTCGTGCTTCTTCCTGACGTCGCCGTTAAACCCACTGCAAGACCGAAAGCAGCGTCGCAAGTTCGATGTTGGAACTTTCTTTGGAATTCACATTCACTTCACAGATTCTTCATGCTCACCCAGAGAATCAAGACATTGAACCAACGTGAATCGACTTTGACGATCGTTCGAGCTTCGGCAATCGGTTTCGTAGATGACGAAACAACGCCTCAAACGACTTCTGGGATTCACTTTCATTTAACAGAAGGTTCATCAAGGGTTAACGAGGGTCAACATAATCTCTCATCGTCAGCAGTTGGAACCGTGTTCTAGCAGGCTGTTGACTCAATCCTAACCCGAAGCGTCAGCGAGGGATTGTTGTTGAAGAACGCAGCAAATCGCAATCCCTCACTGACGTTTCGGGTTGTGAGAACCAATTGAATCAACAGCTCCCTACGGTTCGACTCAAAGTGGCTGTTAACAATTTCTGAACAAAGAACTGGATTCGAGATTAGTGTCTGCCAAGTGGCTCACAAACTCATCGCTCTGACCCAAATTTCAGAAATCGCTTCTATTAACAGAAGCTTCATGAAGGGTTAACAAGAGCCAGTAGAGTGCTGTCCCGCATCAGACATTTGAAGGGCTGTTGCCTCCAGATTGTGTTCAAGAGCTGGCTGATCTCTTGAGCGGCCATATCGGAGGCGACTGAACAGGGAGGAGATCAGTCAACTGAAAAACAGTGTCGATGTTCGCGACAGCGACACAGGTGGTTGGTGGCAAGTTGCCGGTTCAGGCCTGTCCTGCAATAAGCCAGTATTTGAGCGTTTTGGCGAGTTTTTTGTATCTCAACATTGAAAAGGTGATCTTGTGAAAAGAATGTTCAAAGGAACATTGGTAGCAGAAGCCCGTCGTAAGGGTTTCACACTTATCGAATTGCTCGTCGTAATCGCGATCATCGCGATTCTGATGTCTTTGATTCTTCCAGCAATTCAGTCTGCACGTGAAGCTGCTCGCAGCACACAGTGCAAAAACAACCTGCGTCAGTTCGGTATCGCTCTGTACGCATGGAGCGACACTGACCCAGCAAAGCGAATTTGCTCTGGTCAGTTCGACTGGCGCCGTGACGGCGACCCAACGATCTATAGCTGGGTTGGTAACGTTGTAACAACAAAGGGTGGTCTTCCTGCCGATATGCTGTGCCCAAGCAGCGAAT
>JANMEV010000620.1:0-8409 GCA_031377305.1 Planctomycetota bacterium
GGATGTGCGCGAAGAAAGTTCGGCCTCAGACGGTGCTCAAACCTACGAAGGCTGGACCGAGCGAATTCCCCCAAGAGGAACGGCAGTGCTTCTCGTCCTTCGCGCTGTGGAAGGCGATTCTCAAAACTCACCGAAGCACTCTCCAGCGAAGAACAAGGCAAATTAGACACACAACCAGTAGGCAACATCGACTCAACACCGTGAGAAAGTAAGCCACAGGACAGGGGGGGCCTTCACAAAGCACAGGTACTCGCCAAATTGATCGTTGATGCTGAACTGATGATTGTGGCAATCGAAATCAATCCAGGCCTCAGTCGCATCATCGCAGAGGAAGCCAGTCCGCATTGCTCCATCCAGTTTTGCAACATGGTCGCGCACGGCATACCAGAACTGTGATTCTGGCAGCGACGCAAAGTGGCGAGACCCATCGCAGGCTCGCAGACCGATGAGCGGTGTTTCGTCAGGCATGATTGTACGATCACAGGTCATTCAATTCGAATTGAAGCAACTCCTGCATGATCTGCCAGCGAAGAATGATTGTCGACCCAAAAACCGATCGACTCGGCAAACCACGCGACACGACATTGTATCGCGTGGCAACATCCTCAATGTCACATGGGGTTTTCGCCAATGCTGACTTGGAATCGGAGACCGCTGCAGAACACGGAGTTGCCCGAAAGTATGGTCGTTTCACAGCCAAACAAGTTGCAGATCGCCCTGACTGTCTTCCATCAGAGCGGTGCAGTTTTCAACCCAGTCACCCGTGTTGCAGTAGGTGATGCCGTCAATGTCTACGTGCTGCGGAGCGTGAATATGGCCGCAGATTACGCCGTCACAACCGCGGTGACGCGTATGCCGGACCACTTGATCACGAAAATGTCCGACGTGCCTGCCAATCGAACTCAAGCGACGCTTCAGCCGTGCAACAAAAGAGCCGTCGCCGTGCAATGCCGCAGAAGTGGCACGGCTCCAAAGGGAGTTCGCCCTCAGCATCCCTTCGTAGAACAGGCTTAGAAAGCCGATTGTGAACGACGAGGCTCGCTCATAGTCGTCGAATTGGTCGCCGTGAAGAACAAGGAACCGACGGCCGTCTGCCATTCTATGGTGAAACTCCTCCGCAACTTCCACCATGCCTGAACGCTCAATGAATCTCTGCATCAAAGGCTCGCGGAGAAAATTATCATGATTGCCAATCGCAAGTCTGATGCGGGTCCCTCGATTAGCCAGATCTAAAAGTCGATCGACAATCAGATTGCATTCCGGCTGCCAGTGCCACCGACTTTGCATGCACCAACCATCAATGAAGTCTCCCACCAGGTAAAGATTCTCAGGCTCATATCGAAGCAGGAAGTCCAGCAACGCCTTAACTCGCGAGTGACGGAATCCAAGATGAAGATCGCTCAGAAAGACAGAGCGAACTCCGGTGGACTTGGTATTTGTCGGCGAAGACACCTTTTCGTAGTCATCGTCATTCACCGGCGACCGCGCTCGTCGATGCGATAATGTTCGCGGAAGTGCCGTGGCGACGTCCAGAATCTCAGCAACAGCCAGTGTTCTCGCGGTACTCATGAGCAATTCACATCCGTGCGAAATGGTGAGGTCAGCGTTGTCGACATATCGGTGCGACGTTTTCCTGAACGAAGACGGCATTCGTTGGCCCAAAGTGTCCGCCAAAGTTCCATGACTTCATCATGTTGAGTCGAAACCTGACTTGATGGAGACGTGGCCGAACATCCTGGGACGCTTTGTCAGCCAAGCTGCTCTCACAAGGCGTCTTGAATCCCAGCGCGCCGGCGGAAATGGTGTGACGGCGATCCATGGTTCCAAACACCATCGTCCCAAGGCCGACAGAAGGTAGGTCCAGCGGCGAGTAGAAATTCCAAATCCCTGCACGCGTGCGATCAAGAAGGCCGGTCACATCAAACTTCCTTGAAACTGCCGCAGCCATCAGCGTCACGGACGTGACGGAATGATTCTCGGGCAGTTGCTCCAGGACAAACAAAGCCATTCCGGCGCCGGCCGAATGACCAATCAGATGAACCGGTTGGCCCGGGAAGTTGCGTTGGTAGTCAGTGATGACATCCGCGACGACCCGGGCCTGATTTCGATTATGCCGCTCCATGACAAGATGCAGTGGATTCCACGGTCGAAAGCGTCGCCAGTCGATGATCCGTATCGCATGCGAAAGTCCGCCAGCAACAAGGCCTCGAGCGATACTGTCGTTGATCGAACTACAGCCCTCAATCCCCGGCAGAATAATGATCAGCCCATGTTCGAGACGGCTGGTGCAGGCCAGCGACCGATGAAAGTTTGCCGCGACATTTCCAAATGGAGCCAGCCCAAGTCCGAGCAGAGATCTTAACCCCAGTCCAAAGACCGCCCGTCGATTACCAAGGCCACGGTTGTTCTCGACACGACGCAAAACCGTTCTACCATCCTCCCACTGCTCGACTTGCATAATCATGTTGAGCGCCTTGCGGCTGACTTACCCCACCAGAATCAGGCTGAACTCGCTGATCAGCAGGCCGAACAACGCTCCCAGCACAACGTCCGTCGGATAATGCAGTCCCAGAACAACTCGTGACATGGCCACCAGAAGTGTGAACGTCAGCAGCACGGGTAAGAGTGCAGGGAACCACGCGACGGCAATGATTGAAAAGGAAACAGCATGCATTGTGTGGCCGGACGGAAAGCTATACTCATCCAAAGCCGACGTTCCCTGAAAGATGGCGTCATGCACGGCGCCGGGGCGAGGTCGCTGAGTCACTCCTTTGACCGACTTGTAAACGATCAGAGTCACCAGAGCAGTCAGTCCCATGTGTAACGAGGCACGGATTCCATATTGTCCGTGAAACAGCGGCAGGATAGCCATCAGCGTGTACCAGAACTTGCCGTTTCCCAGATTGCTGATCGCTCGAAAGAACGGACAAACTGTTCGCCACCGAAGTGTTTGATTGAGGAGGAAAGTGATCTCACGATCCCATTGCACCACCTGATTCATGGCGGCCTGCCGTCGACTGATCTTCATCAAGTCCTCCCTGCTTTAACGATGCTGGAGTTCTGTGGTTACAACTCAATACTATCTCCTAAGTATCGAATCTGATTGTTAACCTATGAGCGCGTTTTAGGTTGATTTGTGATGAATTATGCGTTCACAAATCTTCTTAGAACGCCTGACAAAACCGGGACTGGCTCCCAAGCAAAGCAGAAAACACTGAACCTTTTGCTTTGGAAGGTCCCTGTCCAGGTTTTTGGTAGTGCTTCTTAAATTCCTGAACTTGCCTGCTGCCGCACATTTGGAGTTTCCAGCAAGTTCGACAACTCACGCCGTTTTGGGGCGGTGATCTGGAACATCTGAACCAGCGCCCTGGTGCACCATGTCGCCAGTTGTCCGGGACGGCGTTTTGCCTTGTGTGAAACGGGATCTGCGGCGAACTGTTCAATCAATTGTTGATAGTGCGATCGAACTTCATCACCCGAATTCCGCCAGGTTCGTTTCTGTACAGACGCAAGAGCCGCGATCGACATCTGCTCGCGCCGATTCGGGACATCCAGCAGTTCGCGAACATATCCACTCGCTTCGGTTGCGTTTCGCGGAGTAAAGAGAAACCCATCGTGGCCGTGCTCAACCAGACTGGGGACGCCACCCGCATTCGCAGCGACCACCGGAAGTCCTGAAGCCATTGCTTCAAGAATCACATTACCCATCGTTTCTGTTTCCGAAGCGTACACAAACGCGTCTGCCGAAGCGTAGGCAGCGGCCAAATCTTCTCCGCGAAGGTAGCCCACAAAATGGGCTTTGTATCTTGCGAAACGACGTTCAAGTTCTTCCCGCTGCGGGCCTCCGCCGACTATGGCCAGAGTTGCCTCAGGAACACGCTGCAGGATCTCTGTCAGAAAGCTGACGTTCTTTTCAGATGCCAAACGAGACACCGTCAGAAGCAGCGGCGATTCGGGATGATTACCACTCAACCGACGTCGCATGGATTCGCATTGTTTTGACGGAGAATACAAACTCGAATCCACGGCGGGCGGCCACAAATCAACACGTTCGAAGTTTCGAGCCCTTAGATCATCCGCCATGACGGATGACACTGTAAGGTTTCGATCAGCCGTGTTGTGATAGCTCTTCATCAGCCACCACAGAACTCGAGACATCGGTCGAATGCCCGGATACTGCTTCACAAACTCGCCATAGAGCGTATGAAACGAAAACAGCGTCGGAACATTCAAATCGCTTCGGCAAAGCAGATCATAGCATTGAAATCCGAACGCGAATGGATTGAGAAAGTGAATCACTTCCGGCTGAAAAGCCTTCAGCTCATCGATGAATCGCTGATCCGGCCGACCGATCATATATTCAGGATAGCTTGCACACGGAAAGCTTGGAAACTCAATTAAGGGCACAGGCGAATTGCGAGGCTGCGAAACCGCTGGACACACGACGACAACGTCATCGCCGTTCTCCTGCAACTGTCGAATCAGGTTGATGGTTCTCCCAACAACGCCGTCGATCTTGGGAAGGAACACTTCGGCAACGATTGCAATCCGCACGGTTGAGCTTCCTTTAATCACACAACTGAGCCGCTAGGCACTAGCCGCCGGTGTTTCTTCTTGTTTCTCTGTGGCATTCACCCGCAGCTAGTGCTTTGCGGCACACAGTTGAGCGACGATTTACGCTCTGCGGCGTGCCAGAGCGAGTACGATGCTGTGGTGATCGACAACTGGAAACACAAGCTTGTTGATAATGGCCTGCTGCCACTTTTTGGCTTTATGCAGACCGAGGTCTTCGATAAACGGAGTCAGCCAGCCGCCGTGGTAGCCATAGTCGATAAACGTGTTGAAGTCGGGGAACCGCAGCTCAGGCTCAAAGGTTTCCGAGGTGAGAATCTCAAAGCCATTTTTCTCCAAAACCGCAACAACTTCGCGTTCATTAATCGGACAAATCATTCCTTGAAGATCGGGCGCTTTGCCGCCGAACAGAAGCTTCAGCAGCGGATGCGCCGCACGGCGTTGAAGTTCTTTGTATCCTGCCGTCGTGCCGCCAACGAATGACCAAACTCCGCCAGCGTCGAGCTTTGCAAAAATGCGAGGGGCGATGTGTTCGATGGGCACAAAACCAGTGACGAAATGAGTCGCCACCATGTCAAACCGTTCGTCACAGAAGTGCTGATCCAGATTGGCTCCGTCATCAATCGAAGAGACGAGATCGGGAAGCTTCTTGTGAGCGATCGCTGCCATCTGCTGCGAAATGTCGATTCCCCAGGGCTCGATGGTTCGCTGCGATCGATTGCGAAGCTTTTCCAAAAACATCCCGGTGCCCATGCCAATGTCCAGTACTCGCATGGCCGGAAGTACCCCGGAAAACAGGCCTTCCTCCTCAAGATGATTCAAAGCACGATCAAGCGATTTTCCTGTCGTGTTCTGAGGGTCCTGATCGTACTGAGTTGCGATGACATCGTCGTACTGACGCTGAATGACCGCTGATTCCATCAGTGGCTGCCGATTCTGTAAGAGGCGATTGGCTTGCGAACTGTAGACACACTGCTCCACACTTTTTGATCCATCCAAATTAAGAACGCGCTCAGAAGATGTTTAATTTTGAAGAAGAACATTTCTTCGCAAATCATTCACAATCACTTAACGCAAATTTCTGAATCGAAGTCGAAAGTCCGTGCCATGGACGAAGACTTCGACATCATCGTGATCGGAGGCGGCGCGGGAGGCGGAACTTTGGCAGCCCTTTGCGCGGCTGCTGGAAAGCGTGTTCTATTGACAGAACGCGGTGCTGGCGTTGCAACGAAGAACCCTGAGATTCAACAACGGGCTGATGGTCGCAAGTTGCATGACGAGTCGGCAACTCTGATTAAGAAGCATCCATACGACGACCGTACGATTCAAATCAACGGCACCGCAGCTCGTCTTTACATGGGTGGATTACTCGGTGGCGGCACATCGGTCTACGGCGGCGCGTTGCTGCGACCGAGTCCGGCCGATTTTTCTCCGGGCAAGTATTATGGAGACCGCATTCCCCGTGAGATTCATGAATGGCCGATTGACTTTGAAAGCTTCGAGCCTTATCTGAAAGCGGCCGAACGACTTTATCATGTAGCGGATGTGCGGTGTTCTAGATTCTCGCCTTCAGCAAATCCTAATAGGACAGCACACCGAACAATAGACGCCCCGAGAACACGCGATGCCGAATTCCAAAGCGGTCACCAGTTGGAAACTAGTCTTCCGCTCGCAAAGATCAACGAATCACTGATGCAGACGGCATGGAAGTCAGGGCTGAATCCTTACCGTCTTCCCTTAGCGATCGATTCTTCAAAATGCCTTCGCTGTGACAATTGTGCGGGGTTCGTCTGCCCGACCGGTGCTCGTCGTTCGTCTTCGCAGCTGGTGCAGGATAGTGTCGAACGCGGCGAATCGTTGACTCTGAAGACACGGCATGAGGCTGATCGACTGGAACGTGGACCGAATGGCCGACTGAAAGGAGTCTGGCTGAAGAATCGAGCGGATGGATCGGTCCGACTCGCGAGGGCAAAGCGTTACGTCCTTGCGGCCGGAGCCATCGGTTCCTCAGCGTTGCTTCTGAGATCAGACTTTGATCATCCGCTGATTGGCCGCAACTACATGATGCACTATTCGCCCATTGCGATTGGGGTGTTTGCTTGCAGAACCGGGGCGAGTCAGACGTTTGTGAAGCAGGTTGGGTACTCTGACTATTACTTTGGAACCGAAGACCTACCCGAAAAAATGGGTATTGTGCAGTCATTGCCGGCTCCGGGGCCGCTGATGATGGCCAAATCCGGAATGAGATTCGTCCCCCGTTGGATGCTAAACATATTGCGGTCTCGAATGTTGCCGCTGGTCGGCATCGTGGAAGACCTGCCGAGTCCTGAGAACCGCGTCTCGGTCGACACTTCCGGGGCGATCCGTTTGCGGCATGAGTTCTCTGACTTCGATCGTACTCGCGGGGCGGAGATGTCTCGACAAATGTCAAAACTCCTGAAGAGCACCGGCGCTATGCATTGCGTTACGGGATTGGCTCCTTCGCAGGAGCATGTGGCTCATCAATGTGGCACGCTGCGATTCGGGACATCACGAACTCATGCCGTCGCGGATCCGCAATGTCGCCTCTTTGATCAACCAGATGTTTTCGTCGCGGACGGAAGCTTCATGCCAAGTTCATTGGGAGTTGGCCCATCCTTAACAATCATCGGCAACGCTATGCGAGTTGCCGAGATCGTGGCATCAGAAGTGTGAAGAGATATATGAAAGTCAGAATGGAACAAATTCGACAGGCACGTCGAATTCACGGCGGAACACTTAACATGCTCGGGGCCGCAATCGGAGTGCGTCTGTCTCGAACACCCATTCCCACGGCAACGCTGCGACGAAAGGTGTTTTCGATGATCTACGGCGGAAAATACGGGGCGTTGGACGAAGCGGAACTTGAAAAACCGCTCGAACAATTTCGATCGCTCAACGAACTGTTCACTCGTGGCGTAAAGCCCGGACTACGGCCGGTCCCGGAACGAACGGACCAGTTTCTCTCACCAGTGGATGGCACAGTTCAGGATATCGGACGTCTGGAAAACGACACGGTGATGACCATCAAGGGCATTCGCTACACGCTGAATTCGCTTTGCCCGGAAACCGACACGACACCGTTCAACGACGGTCGTTTTGCGATCCTGTTTCTTTCCCCCAAAGACTGCCATCGCGTCTTCACGCCGGCAGAAGGAACTCTGGAGCAAATGGTTCATGTGCCCGGCCATCGGTTGCTGGTGCACCCGCCTTATCAGACGCCCGAGTTCCCCGTGTTCTCTTTAAACGAACGGCTGGTAATGCAACTCGACACGCCGCTCGGCAAATGTCTGCTGATTATGGTGGCCGGTTGGGGGGTTGGACATATCACTCATCCGTTTCGGATCGGACGACGCTTCAGTCCCCGCCGAGTTTGTGTCACGAAGCTCGATCCGCCGCGGCCCATGAGTCGCGCGGAATGGATCGCGACGTTTGAGCTTGGGTCGACCGTGATTTTGATCACTGAGCGAAATTGCACATCGGCAGCTCTGGTGGAGCGTGACCAGAAGATTCGGTTCGGTGAGCCTGTGTTTGACACCTCAAATGCGGAACCAGCACGATGAATGCAACGGGCCAGGCGACCGAAAAGGAGACCGTAGTTGTTTCGCATAGCAAGCGTGCCATCGTGTCGCGTCTGATCGTGTCTTGCGGCGACGCCGGTGTTGCGAGCGACTACAGCAAGTTTCTGGATGAGTCCTCCGTGAGCCGCACGGCGCTAGCCGCGGGGGTTTGCGATCCGGAACCCGCGGCTAGCGCCGTGCGGCTCATGGATGCAGGTACCGAATTCCAGCAACTCACAGCCGAAGAATTCACGTCACA
>JANMEV010000504.1:0-5160 GCA_031377305.1 Planctomycetota bacterium
ACTTGCCGTCTTCGCCCAATCCCCAGCCGGGAACGGTGTCAAACGTCATCAATCCGCAGCCCATTCGCACGGGCTGTACTTTGTCTGCAGAAAACGCAGGAGGCACGATGCTGAGCACAAGCGTGGCCGCAAGGCAGGCCATCGAATCTTCATTTTTTGATTCCTGAATGTTTCGTGGTGGGGAAACGCGGGGTCTAAAAACACGATGCCGTGGCCGCAGAGTATCGGGTCACGTGGTCCGCATTTCAACCGGCCACGAAGATTACTCGCCGCAGCCTGGCATATTGCGGCGTTTCTCTGAGAGCAGAAGTTCCACGTCCTCCGCGTTGTGCTACTCTCTGTTTGATTCGTGTTGACAGCTTGCTAAGTCCAACCAGATGCAGCGAAAGCTATTCTCAGAAGGCCGTGTGATTTATGAACCGAACAGCGATTGCGATTTCATGCGTGGCGTTTCTTTTCGTCGGAGCGAGACGAGAAAGTTCGTTCGTCGCTGCGGCCGAGGAACTTGTGCAATTGAAGTACAACAACCCGGGTCTTGTCGTGGATCTTGGCGTTGGACTTTGGGCGTGGCCGGTGCCATGCGATGCGGATGGAGACGGTGACTTCGACTTGATTGTTTCCTGCCCCGACAAGCCGTCCAATGGAGTTTGGTTGTTTGAAAACACGACCGGCACCACCGCTCAAACGAAGATGCCCGTCTTCAAGGCCGGTCGGTTTCTCACCAAGACAGTTCATTACGTTATGCCCAGCTACGTCGACGGCAAAGTGCGAGTGCTTTCGCCTGGCTTTGAGTATTCCGCGTTCGCCTCAGAGGGATTGGCTCAGAAGATGAGGCTGCCGATTGACGCGAGCTTCCATCGACCTCAAGGAACACAAACCAAAGGGCCCAAAGTTCGTCACAATCAATGGAGATATGCCGACTACAATGGCGATGGATCGCTGGACCTGATCGTGGGCATTGAAGACTGGAGCGACTACGGCTGGGACGATGCCTGGAACGCGAAAGGTGAATGGATCAACGGCTCACTTCACGGCTGGGTTTACGTCTTCGTTAACCAGGGCACGACAGACCAACCAGCATACGCGGATCCGGTTTTTGTCGAAGCCGCGGGAAAGCGGCTGGAGGTTTTTGGCTGCCCGTCGCCAAACTTCGAAGACTTCGACGGTGATGGCGATCCTGATTTGATCTGTGGCGAATTTCTCGACGGTTTCACGTGGTTTGAGAACGTCGGCTCGCGCAGTCAGCCAGTCTATGCGGCCGGTCAGCGACTGAGAACTTCGGACGATAAGCCGCTTACGATGGACCTTGAGATGATCGTCCCCGTCGCGTTCGACTGGGACACCGACGGTGACCATGACCTGATCGTCGGCGATGAAGATGGACGAGTCGCGTTCGTGGAAAATGTCGGCGTTCGGCAGCCGGGTGAGAGGCCGCAGTTTCTGGCGCTGAAGTACTTTCAACAGGAAGCTGACACGCTGAAATGCGGCGCTTTGGCGACACCGGTGGGTTTTGATTGGGACTGTGATGGAGATACGGATATCGTTTCCGGCAACACCGCCGGCTACATCGAGATCTTTGAAAACCTCAGTGGGCCAGCAGTGGCAAATCCGTCGTGGGCAGCTCCGAAGCGATTGGAAATCGATGGCAAGCCGTTTCGAATCATGGCCGATCCGAACGGCAGCATTCAGGGTCCGGCCGAAGCCAAGTGGGGATATTCGACGCTGAATATCGCCGACTGGGATCAGGATGGATTGCCTGACATCGTCTTCAATTCCATTCTGGGAAAAGTTGAGTGGTTGGAGAACACGGGCACTCGAACGGACCCTGAATTTCGATCAGCTCAGCCTATCAATGTGGAATGGCAAACCGAGCAGCCAACCCTGGCATGGGGTTGGCTGAAGCCGAATGGCAAAGCACTGTTGACCCAATGGCGAACGACTCCACTGGTGTTTGACTTCAACGCGGACGGCTTGATGGATCTGGCCGTTCTGGATCAGGAAGGATACCTCGCCTTTTTTGAGCGAGCGAAACAGGACGGGGCGTTGACTTTGAAAGCTCCGCGCCGAGCGTTCATCGATGAAAATGATCAACCGTTGCGGCTCAATGCTGGGGCGGCAGGAAAGAGTGGACGTCGAAAGCTCTGCGTCACCGATTGGGACGGCGATGGAAGGTTTGACCTGCTGCTGAATTCATCCAATGCCGACCTGCTCAAACAAGTCGGGCAGAAGGATGGTAACTGGATCCTGCAAAAAGCGGGGACTCTGGCGACTCGCAATATCGAAGGCCATGACGTGAGTCCGACGGTCGTCGACTTTGACGGCAACGGCATCCCCGATTTTCTCGGCGGCGCTGAGGACGGCCGATTTTACTTTCTGCAGAATTCAGTCAGACATTGATGGGCTTCAAAACCTGTGGGCCATCCAGTCGACATGCACTGCAAACCGCAGCGGACCGCTCTGAATCCGGGTTCCGAGCAGGGTGTTTGCTGAAGGGAAGCGTGGCAGTTCAATGACCGTGTGGCCGGCCGCCCTCATGGAGTCACTCGCCACGGCGGATTTTTTCGGTTGGTCCCAGCGTGGTAATTCTTCAATATCCGTCCGACACGGCGTCGATATCGAAGTGGATCGGCGGGACTTTGAGTCGCAGGCGGCATTCGTCCAGCATCGCCTGAGTCGCGCTGGCACCAATTCGACTGACTCCGATCTTTCGGCATTCAAGCAGTGAATCCATATCGCGAACGCCTCCCGCCGCCTTAACCTGGACGTGCGAGCCGGAGTGTTTTCGCATCAGTCGCAGATCATCCATGGTCGCTCCGCCGGTGCCGTAGCCGGTTGAAGTTTTTACCCAGTCGGCGTTGAACTCCGTGCAGATTTCGCACAGACGAATCTTTTGGATATCGTCGAGGTAGCAGTTTTCAAAAATGACTTTGATCTTCTGGCCGGCGGCATGAGTGACATCGACGACGGCTTTGATATCCGCCTTAACGAAGTCCCAGTCTCCGCTGAGCACTCGGCTGATGTTGCAGACCATGTCCAGTTCCTCGCCGCCGTCCGCGAGAGCTCGTTCAGCTTCCGCGACTTTGATCGATGTGCAATGTCCTCCGTGAGGGAATCCGATCACAGTGCTGGCTTTGACTCCGGAACCTTTCAGAATCTCGGCACAACGCTTGAGATAATGAGGCTGGATACAGACGCTGCCAGCTTTGTAAATGGCGGCGAGGCGACAGCCGGACTCAAAGTCAGAAAATGTGAGGGACGGTTTCAGCAGAGAATGGTCAATCATCCGTGAAATGTCTTCGTATGTGTAATCCACCTGGCCATTCCTTTTGCAGTTGAGCATATTGACGACGGTTTGCCGATGCCGACGACGTTTCTGGACGTCTGGCGGCGGGTGATTCTGGCGAGATGCTTCCCTAACATCAAGGATTTGGACATGACGATCGCCACGGGGGGCGTGCGATTTTTGGCAGGTTCGAATGCCGTATGTTCCGGTACAGGTCGCTTGAAGGTACTCGACTTCCCCGCGGTTTTTTGGGAAGTTTGAAATTCTTTGCAGAATGCTGAATAGAACCGTGGATCTCAAGCGTGAACCTTTCAGAGCGTTCTGCTTCCGCAACGATCAGTAACGAAAAGACAGGAAAACCTTTTGCGAGCCGAACTGGAACAGACTTATCGCCAGCATCGGCAGACGCTGTTTTCTTTGGCACTGACCATCACGGGATGTTCGGGGCTGGCAGAAGACGCCGTCCATGAGGCGTTCGTCCGTTTGTGCCAAAGGACGGATCGGCCCGCGGGAAGTTTTCCAGCCTACGTCTATTCGTCGGTTCGCAATGCGGCCGTTGACTGTCGTCGCCGTCAGCAGCGGCAGAAGTCTGTCTTGGAATCGGTATTTGCCGAATCGGGTTCAGGTCTAGTTGCTGAAGCTGCCAACGGTCTATCAGATCCTGCAGAGCAGCGCGCTCAACTGGCATCGGCCATTGAAACGCTGGACGAGTCCGCTCGGCAGATCATTGTGATGAAGATTTTCGGTGACTTAACGTTCGATGAAATCGCAGAAGTACTTGAGACACCTTCCGCCACGGTGGCGACTCGTTATCGCCGATCGATCCTGAAGCTGGAAGAAATTCTGAGGAGAAATCCATGAGCGACCTGGAAACTCAAATCCGCACTTTGAAACTTCGCTCGCCTGGCAATGGGCTTGATATTCGTGTTGATGCCATTCTGAAATCGGAACCAGCGATTTTCAGGAGCAATGAAGTCATCGCCGCGTCAGCTTCTGAAAGCGATACTGTCAGGCCTCTGCATGCATCCCGGCGAGGGTTTGTTTTGACGTCCAGTTGGTGGATTGCCGCCGCTGCGATGATGGCGGGGATCTTTATCGGTAGCAATATGCCTCCATCAAGATCGCAGTTAACAGACAACGCCTCAAGCCGCGTAGTCACGCCAGCAACTCAAGACAATGGGTCAGTCGAAATACAGGATGGGGCTCATAGAGAAAATCTTTCGGTTGGGTCGTCTAATCTGGCTGGAATGACTGTACCCGGGCCGAGCAACCGTCCTGATTCCTCCGTGGGTTCTCAGATTGTGGAATCGAGTTGG
This sequence comes from Planctomycetota bacterium, assembly GCA_031377305.1. Lineage (GTDB taxonomy): Bacteria > Planctomycetota > Planctomycetia > Planctomycetales > Planctomycetaceae > SXXK01. The sequence continues at coordinate 4,600 of JANMEV010000504.1, forward strand.
TTGTCGCCGACTGCAGCGACTGTTGTGTGGGAGCAACAAACGGGGCAAATTTTCACCGTCGTCAATCACGTGAATGACGGGCGATTCAATATGTGCCGCGAATGTCACCGCGTTGTGCGCTGATTTTGGAAGAAGCAGCGACCTTCGTGAAAATCGGTTGCTGTATGCGTAGAATGGGTCACTCTGTTGGCTGCCCGTTGAAATTGCGGTTGGCTGAACATTGATCAACACCAGCCTGAGATCAGACGTGGCCGGTGAACCCAAAAGTCGACATTCAGCGATCCCTCTTTACTAGTTCCTGCCAACTTCCTCCCGCCAGTTCAGCCGTCACTTCATGAACGATTTGAAAATCACGCTGCTTCTCTTTGGTTCGATTGTGCTCAGTGGTTGCGGAAAGGCTACCGGAATCCGTGAGTATGAAGTTCCGCGCGAAGAAGAAAAGGTCCTGACCTCGGAATTGCTGCGAGACAAATTTCAGGCCATCCCATTTCGCTGGACAGCACCGAAGGATTGGGAAGTTGCGACCAACGATCAATTCAGTGCGTTTGCATGGACCGCTGG
>JANMEV010000508.1:0-4731 GCA_031377305.1 Planctomycetota bacterium
AAACGTTGATGATGATGCCCTCGCCGACTGCCAGCATCGGTTCACGCACAGCGCGGGCACAATGGAATGCGCCGACGACGTTGACTTTGTAGAGCCGTTCCCAGATCTCATCAGTGACGGCATCCATGTCGTCGAATGGAATGAATTGAGTCGTCCCGGCGCAGTTCACGAGCACGTCGATTCGGCCAAATGATTCAAGTGTTGTCGCGACCATTGCGCGGCAGGCCGCATCGTCAGCGACGTCGCCCTGCACGGCGATCGCACGCGTTCCGATGGCCAGAATTTCCTTCACCGTCGCTTCGGCCTCATCGCGCGAGCGGGAATAATTCACGACCACATCGTAGCCTCGCCGAGCCAGCGCCAGCGAAGTGGCTTGCCCAACTCCAGTTCCACCGCCTGTGACGATGACAGTTTTGTTGATTGAATTCATTGTTCATTACTTCCAGTAGGTTGGGCATTCCTGCCCGACAGTACTTCGGGTTTGAAAGACAGAGCGCACACTCATTGCCGCTGAAGTGTAACGTCGTTGAAGCGGCAGTTTGACGGGCAGGAATGCCCATCCTACGGCTGGGTCGTCGAAGCTAATGATTGGCGATGCAACGGCAGCGAGCACCCCAGCAACATCCGAAACAAAAAAAGGACCGGCGACTCGGGATTGAAGGACAATCCAAAATCGTCGGTCCCTGAATTTTGTATTCAACGGCATTCAAATCGAAGGCGAGCGTGACATGCCATCCGAACGAAACGTTTTGCAGACGCTAAGGAGCGATCTTTCGAGGCCCAAGCCTTGCATTCGCGCTGCACGGTTCAGCCGAGGGCCCAAGCGACGCTGGGCCCGGCCTACCGAAGCATCAGAATCCCTGCGGACCCTGCTGGAGTTGTTTCTTGTCGGCGGCTTGCTTCTTCGATGCTTCAATCTGGTTATACAGTTTGTTTTCCGGACCTGCTGGATAATATTGAACGTCGTCCGACAGATAATCCGGGGATGGCAAAGTTTGCCCCCCAATTGTTGTCTGGCAGCCGCTGAGAAGTGCACTTGATGCCAAAGAGGCAACAAGTGACAGCAGAATTCCGGATCGGCCTGAGAATGTCTTCACGGTGATCTACCTTCGTTCAGCAGTGACAATTCGGTCCGCAAAATCGGCTACCGATGACGAAGGTGCCTGGATTCGGCGCATCCCATTCGTCCTGTGTTTCCATCGACTGTTCATATCGATAGATTTCGCAGAATCGTTCTCATCGTTACAGCTTTTGCCTTCCAGCGTCGCTTGTCGCTTCTGGTTCGGCAAAAACAGCCAGTGCCCTGCCGACGCTGCAGCACATTGAAGGTAAAACCCACATGCGGATCGCCGGAATTCAATCAGACGTCGTCTTCAAGAACATCAACGCCAACCTGACAATGCTGGAGCAAACCGTTCGTGCGGAAGTGGCTCGGGGCACGGAACTCTCGATCTTCCCCGAGTGCTTTTCGACAGGATATTGCTTCGATTCGCTGGAAGAAGCTCGCGAGTACGCAGAATCGGTCCCCGGCCCGACGACCGATCGAGTCGTTCGTTTGTGTGCCGAGCTGAAGACCTTCGTTGTCTTTGGGATGCTTGAAAAAGACGGCGACCGAATCTTCAACATCGCCGTACTGGTTGGCCCGAATGGGTTGATCGGCAGCTATCGAAAGGTCCATTTGCCGTATCTGGGGGTCGACCGCTTTACGACTCCTGGCGATCGGCCGTTCGAAGTGTTCGACGCTGGTGGAGTGAAGATTGGGATGCTGATTTGCTACGACGGAGGCTTTCCCGAGGCGGCTCGCGTGCTGTCGATTCAAGGAGCCGACCTGATCGTGCTGCCCACAAACTGGCCGCCCGGCGGAAGCTACATGGCGGAGTTTTCCATCAATTCGCGAGCCATGGAGAACGGCGTTTACTTTGCCGCCGTGAACCGTGTTGGCACCGAGAATGGCTTTTCGTTCATCGGAAAGAGCCGTATTTGCAGTCCCGTTGGCGCGACGATGGTTTCATTGGATGACGACAGCAGCGGCATCTTTCGAGCCGAGATTGATCCCGTGATCGCTCGTACAAAACGGATCGTCCGAGTCCCCGGCAAACACTTGATCGACCGCATGGCCGACCGTCGACCGGAAATGTACGGCGCGATCTGCGAGCCTCACCAACTGAAGCGACCGGGGCGCGATGAACCGGTGTAGCGGTCTTCTAAGGCTTTTCGCCAAAGATCACCGGTGCCTTCGAACCCATCCAAATTGACTTCGATACTCGGTAGTCCCCGTTCTGAACAGAAGTCAACAAAGAGAACGAAGGAGTCGCAGCTGTCGCCGGATTCGTCAGAATTCGAACTGTCACAGAGGCCGCGAATTCTCACGAATTCGTCTACGATGACACCGTCGCATTTTCGACCTTTGTTTCCTTCGTTTGCTTCTGTTCCAAAACACGAACTTCGATTTGGATCGGCTCCGACTGACGGTTCCGGCCAGAGCGGCAAACAGTTCGGCCGATCCTGCCGTTTGGCAGATACCCTTGCGTGGATCCTTTGCGTCCAGGCAGCCGATTGGCAGACGATGTGATGTTTTGCGACAGGGGATCGCTCGTTACAATTCTGTCGAGGGACGGTGAGCCGGTTGTTGACGCCTTGCAGAATGGATTCTGCGAGATCACCGTTCAGAAAACATGGATGTGGCCAGAGCAATGACATCAACTTCTGAAGAAGCTGTTTCGCGCCGCTGGATGTTGGGCGCGAGTCTAATTCCTGCATGCTGTTCTCTTGCACCAGCGATTTTAAGCTTTTGCGGCTGTCAGCAAGTGCCTGTCACCGGACGTCAGCGGTTGCTTTTTGGGACTTCGGAAGAAAAAGAGAACGAGATGGGGCTTGCCGCCTATCAGGACGTTCTGAAAGCCGAGCCCGCCACGAAGGATGAGAAAGCCATCGAGCGAGTTCGTCGCATCGGTCAGCAAATCGCGGATGCGGCGAATCAGCCGAACTTCCAGTGGGAGTTCAACGTCATCGAGTCTGACACTCAAAACGCCTTTTGTCTGCCCGGTGGAAAGGTCGCCGTGTACACTGGGATCCTGCCAGTCTGCGAAAACGACAATGGGCTCGCCGTTGTCATGTCGCACGAAGTCTCGCACGCGATTGCTCGTCACGGCGGAGAACGCATGACCTATCAGTCCGCGCAGAATCTGGGGAAGACGGGCCTGGCATATCTGACCAAGAAACAGGATGAGCAGAAGCAGAAGATTGTACAGACGGCGTATGGAGTCGTATCGGAATACGGCGTCATCCTGCCGTACAGTCGCAAGCACGAACTGGAAGCCGATCACATTGGTTTGCTGCTCATGGCCAAAGCCGGCTTTGACCCATCCGAAGCGCCGAAGTTCTGGGACCGGTTTTCCAGTGCGAAGAAGGGTTCGGCACCGATGGAGTACATGTCGACTCATCCCTCCGACGAAAGCCGCGCCGCCGCTCTGCGGGCATTGCTACCCGAAGCCATGCGTCAATTCGAAAGCGGCGAAAAGAAGGACGCCTGATACTTCGCCAAATGTCGTTCTCAGCTCAGGCACATCTGAGTTGATGCCGGCAACGTTCTGTGTCACTGGACCCAGTCGAGCCAATCCTTCTGGAAGCCAGGATTCCTGAGCGATGAAAGTGTGACTTCATCGATTCTGTTGTTGCAGATGTTCGCGAAACGCTTTCATCAGGCGGCTTTCAAAGCGGTAGGGGTTCCATACGACAGCGATTGTGCGCATGGGCTTTGGGCTGGCGAGGGATCGATAGACTCGGCGATCGCTTTGGTCGCGACGGCGAGCCATCTCGGGGATCATTGAAACGCCGTGAGACAGCGACACCAGTTCCTGCACCATTGTGAGCTGACTTGTTCGCTCGACAGTCACCGGCTGGAATGATTTTTGTCGACAGAAGGAAACGATGTTGTCCGACAGACAATGCGCTTCGTCGAGCAAAACAAACGGAAACGGCTCCACGTCGCTCAGGCGAATTTTGGGTTTATCGACAAGTGGATGCTCTGGCGGAAGTACAAGCAGCAACTCTTCCTCAAAAAGTTCTTTGATCTCCAGATACTTTGCGGGAATCGGTAACGCCACAATCGCCAAATCGATCTCACCCTGCGTGCAACTCTTCAGCAACACATCGGTTGTGTTCTCTTGCACGATCAATGACGCGTTGGGGAATGATTTCGAAAATCGTCCCAGAACCTCCGGAAGGAAGTACGGCGCGATCGTCGGGATCGCGCCGACTCGGACACGACCGCTCCTGCCGTCATCGGTGATCTCGGCCTTCGTGTCTTCAATCATCGCGAGCACCTGCTGAGCCCGCGCCTGCAGCAACAGCCCGGCCTCTGTCAGCGAAACGGATCGAGTCTTTCGTTCAAAGACCGGCTGCCCGAGCTCCTCTTCCAGTTTTTGGATCGAGCGGCTCAGGGCCGGCTGCGAAATCAAAAGATCCTCCGCGGCCCGAGTAAAGCTGCCTCGCCTGGCAACCGTCAGAAAGTAACGCAATTGGTCAAGTTCCATCGATTCACACTCCCGCTCTATCAATGCACCACATGCATGACGCATAGTACATGAATGCATTGGATGTATCGACCGGTGGCCCCGATAATTCTCCGGTCAAGGCAGACCGCACAAAACAGGGGCGACCACATTCTTCAGCATTTAGCGTATCGAAGTTCAAACTCAACCTCAGGAGAGACCATGCTCAGTACTCACA
>JANMEV010000628.1:0-6089 GCA_031377305.1 Planctomycetota bacterium
GTGCCGTCTGACTCCGTCTGATCCCGGACAGCTCGTCGAAGAACTGTCCGGTAGTTGGACAACTTGCCAATGATGCAGGCTCGAGCGATAGCGGCGGTCGCGGCCGGGTCGTCGGCTCGACGATACTGTTCGCGTCGCAGCAGAACGTTGCCGGGAGTGAAGCCATTCACGGCTGCCAAAAAGCGACCGTGGACCGTCATGAAAGTGACGGCAATACCGTTCTGACCACATGCCCCAAGCAACTGAGGGCTGCATGAGATGCGGCCCATGCAGACGATCGCCCCCACGTTGATCATGGGAAGGCGAAGTCGATCTTTCTTTTCGACTCGCACGACGATGGTTTCGCCGTCCTTTTTCAGGTACGCCCCCTGAGTCATCACGAAGAGAGTATTGAGATGATGTTTCATGGGGCGGAGTTTTCAGTTGGCAGTTTTCAGTGGGCTGTGAACCGCAGTTCAATCGCGGGACTGGATCAGGTCTTCGAGATATTTGGCGGCGGTGGCTTTGGGTCGCCAGGCTTTGGGCATGCAGGTTTCCAATAGTGAGCAGCGGATCGTTCAGGTAACGCAGAGGCAGGAGATCATCTTCCAGCACGGCAAAGGCTTTCCGAAATCATAATGGTGGGAATTGACAAGTACGGAATTCCACCGTACACTCAGCATTGACTTTCAGGTTCTCTGGGGAGTGTGATCATGAATACTGAATCCGCAAAAACGGCCCGACTTGATGCTCGATTGCCGCAGACTGTTTTAGAACTGATTAAGACTGCCGCCGATTTGCAGGGGCGTTCATTGTCTGAGTTCGTGATTGGATCGGCTCGAGAAGCGGCTGAGCGCACACTGCAGGAGCAGGCCCGGATGGAACTGTCGGTTGATGACCAGATCCGGTTCGCGAAGGCGATGCTGGGCTCGCAGAAGGTCGTCCCGGCGATGCGTCGAGCCGCCAGGACGCATGCGTCGCTGATTAAGTCCGATATTGGGCCACGACAGACGTGAGCGAGTTTCGCATTGAACGACTGCACAACCATGTGCGAACGGGCTTTGATTGTGGCGTTGATGCGTTGAATCGCTACGTCGTGCAGCAAGCCGGTCAGGAAATGCGTCGGCACTTCGCCGTATGTTTTCTGCTGATTGAAAATGCGACGGAATCGATTGCGGGCTATTACACCTTGTCTGCGTGCAGTATACCGCTGCCAGAGCTGCCAGCTCGACTTTCGAAGCGACTTCCCCGATACCCCAGTGTTCCGGCGGCTCGCATGGGGCGACTGGCGATAGACGTTCGCTTCCAGTCGCGTGGGCTGGGCGGCGCGTTGCTGTTCGACGCCGTCCAGCGACTGACAATCTCGGACATCGCCGTCTATGCATTGCTGGTCGATGCCAAGGATGATCTGGCAATCCGATTCTATGAGCACCACGGTTTCCATCGTTTTGCGTCTCAACCGAACGTTTTGTTTCTGCCCATCGACGGCGAAAGGACTGCGTCATGATTCTCCCGTCTTCGCAATAAACTTCGTTTGCCAGAAGGAAACTGTGAGAACTCAAACCGAAGTTTCTCGCTGCAGGCAGTGAAAAACGTTTGAGATCGCGGGCGTCTCGCCCGCTTTCCCGGAACGTCAACAGAAAGACTCATCCCACGAAGCGATGCAGCTTGACGGATGCTGGCAGTCCTACTTCGTGGATCTGAATCCGCGAGCGATAATCATCAAAGCTTCGAGGAGCTGAGTCTGCTCCGAGTCGATCGATATGGATCCGATCGAAGAGTTCGTGGGCCTGAGCGTTACCCAGCATGGAGTCATGTTCGAACACGTACAGACCACGAGTACACATGAGACCGCGACTGGCGGAACGATCGATTTCCCACATCGTGCCTTTCAGTGCGTCCCAAAGCAGTTGCAAGTCTTCGGCATTGAAGCCTGTGTCACGCGCGAGGTAAGGATTGATGAAGCCATGGCAAAAATACAGGCCATATGGAATGGTGTTTTGGCCGTGTTATCGGCCTTTGCCTTTCCGTCCTTTTCATCTTTCGCAGACGTTGCATCGACTGCCCGTTGATGCTGCAGATTCAGTATCCGCTTTTCGTAGGTGGCTTCCTGAGTCTGAAAGTACAGTTCACAGCCGGGTTTTTCCCCCGCGATAACAGAAATGGCATTTCGGATTTTCCGTTTCAGGCATCCATCAGTGACGAGACCTTGGAGAGATTGTGGATCGATGCGAGGTAGGGTTCCAGCGTCGGGGTCGCCGTTTGGATTGCCATCCTGAACATCGAACAAAAATACGAAGTCATACCGACGATCAACAATGGGGGCAGCTGTTTCAGTGGTCATGATTCATTTTCCTTATGATTAAAATGGGCCAGTGTGAAGATTGTTCAAATTGATTTTCGTGTGTGCTGTGTGCGCGAGATCCAATATCCTTCGGCTGAAGGACTACTCGGAAGCGTGCGTTGCGGCATCAAGCGCGGCTTCCGCCTTCTTTGCTTTCCGTTCGGCGATGTCCTGGAAGCGTTTTGCTCGCTGATGGTAGTAGCCCAGAGCGAATCGGCCCTGATCTTTCAGTGCCAACTGTCCGCTCGGCGGTGCCGCAGGGAGCAACGAGACGATTTCCGAAAGCAACTTGTCGTTGTTGACAAACGCCCCGGGCTTCTCGGATTTAATTTTGCGAAGATGGTTCTGTGCATTCGCAAATAAACGGCTAAACACGAGGGCAGGGGCGGCGCTGAAGGTGCCATAGAATTTATCCACGACGTTGGCATTCACATCGCCCAACGCATCGTACTGGATCTGTTCGAACACCGACAAAAGCCTGCCGTAAATGTAGGCAGGATGACTTTCATCGGCGTTCAGTGGTTCAGTCATTGCTATTCCCTTTCGAATAAAAACCAACTTGATAAGTGCCATACGTGCCGGCTGGAAACTCTGAGCACCTTCGGCACGTAACCGGCGCAGGCAGGAATTGAGAATCGAATCGGGAACCGGAAGCCCCTGAATCGCTGCGGCCATTAGGCGTGCCGGAGTGTCAGGAACGACACCGTCGCTATCAAATGCTGTGGAAATTACCAATTGCCACAACGGAAATGTGCTGGTAGGAAATCCCTGACCGTCACGTGAAATGTCCGCGATGGTTAAATCGCTAAACCACGTCGCCAAGGCTTGCTGAATTGTGACAAGCGTTGTTTCCAGATAGTCGCGGACAACAACGCGAGCCGAATTCCCTGACAGCGTGAGTAAATAAAACGCTTCGTCCTCGAGATCCACGGCTCGCTGTCTGCCCTTGGAGATCGTGGATAACAGCGACGTAACCTGTTCTGGATCAGGCTCAAACAAGACCATGAATTGCTGAGCCTGCTGCTCGCGAGTCCAGAATAGAAACATGACGCCGCCGACTCGATGGCTGGTGGTCTTTCCCTGGAAATCGTTTGCGATGAGTGCATTCAACGCCCGAGTGAAGCCATCGATTCCTTCCGGAGAAACCATCGAAGCTTCAGCCCCGGTCAGGTTGAAACTGTCAGCGGCGTCGAGGCCAGTCACAAGATATGCATCTGCTCGACAACCGATTGGCACCAAGCCCTTGATCTTGGTCTTCACCGAGGCCCCGATTGTCGTTTCGCGACCGGTTACCTGACAGAGCCCTTTCGTCCCTGCGGCCTGTTGAACGGCGAAGTCAGCACCAAAGAAATCACGCCACCAGTTTCGGATGTCGTCACGTTCAATCAAACATTTGCCCATTTCATCGGACAACGCCACGGTACACAGATCGCTGGTTGACCAGCCGAGCGATTCGACAGCGGCACAGATCTTCTCCGCCAGCTCAGGACCGGTTTCGATCAGATCCGCGAACTGAACTGTGGCCTGCAGATCGTCCGATTTCAGTTCCGAAACCGCATGACGCAGAAAACGCCAAAAGGTCCCGCGCTGCGATGCGAACTTCTCACGTTTATCCTCGTCGATCAGTCTGTCGACGGGGAGAACTCGGGCGATCGTGTCCGCTGGAAACACAGCGGGCTTTTCTTTCCCTGCAGCGGCCGGATCCGTGGTCTTCCAGTTCTCTGAAGCGTCGCGAACAACGGGACGCACTGGCACGGACAGCGACTTTCCGCCAGCCATGTAAACTTTCGGCGGTGCCTTCCCCCGACCAGGCCTTTCCACACGTTCACGCAGATCATGTAAGCCAAGAAATTGGCCATCTCGATCGATGTCAATCCGACAGGCCACCTGTTTCAGGACTACTGCTGGATCTTCGAGCAGGTTTTCTCGTTGAGCCAATTGATACAGTCGTTGCAGAATCATGCTGTCACCTCCGATTCGCGTTGCCATCCGTGGACAGTGATTGGTAGTTCGCCGTTGGCGTCAGCCGCCATGGCATCGCAATGCAAAGCGCCGTTGCGGATCGTTGCATCAAAGAAACCTGGGTGATTCACGCCGTCTCGACCGAACTGAATGTCGTACAACATCAGTCCAAGGCTCTGGTTCCAATCCAAAGGGGTTTCTGATCCGTCTGGTGGAGCAAAGCTGCAGGCGAACTCACGACACCCGAGATAGGGACGATGAAAACACTGCCCCTTTGCGGCTCGTCGGTTGAACATCGCCACATATTTCGTCACCGTGTCACCGCCCGAATCTTCGTCGATATCCAGTGGCCTGCGTCGCGGCTGGTTGGCTCGGGATGTCAGCACCGGGTTCGCGTCAATTCGATAGGCGACGTGTTGCGGAGCAAGCGTATTGCGCTGTGTGCGATGTTGCCCTTGCACGCCTTCACGGCCTGCGGAATCCACGAGATACGGCTGGAATTTCGCAGGGTCCTTGATCCAACTTCCGACCGTGTTGCTGGAAATGTTGTCCTGAATCTCATTGCGAGAAACGGAGATCAACCGATACGGCTGAGTCGCAGTGTTCGACGGCTTTGTCGGATGATCAAACGGCCGAGCGAGTATTTGAACAGCAGTGGGCGATGACTTTGCTGCATCGCGTGGTGGGTCAGTTGAACGAAGAGTATCTTGTGAAAGGCAAAGGCGACCTGTTCGATCGTTGCCGCATCTTTCTGAACGGCGGGTCCGGTGACACGGTGTATTCCGAAGTTGCTCGTGATCTGAAGATGACCGAAGGTGCATTGCGAGTGGCAGTGCATCGGCTTCGTGAACGCTTTCGCGATCTTCTGCGTTTGGAAGTTGCCGGAACCGTGGCTAGCGAACAGGAAGTGGATGATGAACTCATGTCGCTGCGAAAGGCGATCGCCGGACAGGGGTGACGAGTTTAGGTGTGACCATGCATGCGCGAATTGCGGAATCGATGGTCTTGCTCATACCAATGTCCGCGGATCGTCCTCAATGGGCTTTGAGATTTTGCTGGCCACTTGAAGCCATGCAATGAGGACATTCAGTAGGTTTGGCAAAGCTAAAAGTAGCACTTTGCCGCTCAGCATTCCTTTGTACCCACCGTGTTGGCAACACGACTCACGCGGCGGGCTTCGGCGAAGCGAGTGATGGAGGCTCGGGCGGTGGCGAAGATGACGCCGAACAGGCGGTCGGTTTCGCGGAGTTTCTTCAGTCGCTGATGCCAAAGATCCGGGCTGCTGCCGAGTCGACTCAGAATGTCCGTGGCTTCCTTCGGCACGCGAACTTTCCCCGGACGAAACAGCCGACTGCTCCAATCCAGAAGCTGAAGGTACGACGCCAGACTCATGTGAGCACTCAGGCCAGCTCGCTGACCTGCGGCATCGTAGCCCGTGTCTCCGACGCGGGAACTGCCGCGTGCGTCACGCCGATCCTGAATCGGCACCATCCAGAACGCCGCGTCTTCCATCAATTTCCCCTTCTCCACGGCTGCTCCCACAATCTGTCCCTTCTCCCCCGCGCCGGGGGAGAAGGTGGCCGACAGGCCGGATGAGGGGGCCGCCGCTGAAGCTCGCGAACCAGCCTTCGCCGCAACCAACCCCTCAAGCCTCCCCGTCTCCCGGCAATGCTCCACTCTCGCCTTCACCGATGTGTGAGCCGACTCCTCCGGAGTCTTCGCCATGCCAGCGGCCATCAAATTCATGTCCACATACGCCAGAGTCGTCAGCAACGCCTCTTCATCCAGAATCGCAATGCTCTTG
>JANMEV010000576.1:0-2234 GCA_031377305.1 Planctomycetota bacterium
CTTTTCAGGTGGTCGGCGGCTGTTGGCTCCGTGATCCTGGGAGCCATCGCTGTAATTTTTGGTGCACCAAGTGCACAGAATGGAACTAGGGCGTTCATCCCCGTTTTGGGGCTGCTGCTGATTGTTGCCGGGCTAACGCTCCTGATGCGCCCGAAACCGTACCTGAAGCTTATGCGATACGAAAAGCCCGGGCACTTTTTCGTTCGCGGGTTCTCACAGGACTTTTTGGATCGACTGTCAAAGATCTCCGCAACCGCCGAGGCCTCTCGTTTTCCCTCCGGAATCGTGAGGGCGTTAAAGTAGGCTGATCTGTCTCAGATCAGCAGGCGTGAACATCGCCAGCCAACCCCGGGTCCGACTATTCAGCCTGCGAACAACAACCACGCGACTTCAATCCCGACCTGAGACAGGTCGGGCTACAGAGTGATCGGTTCAGCCGCACGATCTGGCGAGAACCGGCCATGCTCGAGGAAATACTGAACCCCGGCGATCGCATTTGGGTCACTCATCAGGAACGAATGGATCCTGGGCATCTGCAGATAGTCACACGCTCCTGATAATCGAGCACTCGCAACAGTCACCGTGCCATCGTTGTCGCCCGGCAGAAGTCGATTGAAGCCTCGATCGTCGCCCTTGCCGCCAGCGATGATCCCGAATTCGAAGTCAGGCGTTGGCAAAGATTTGATCGCTCCATCTGGCGACGAAACCAGTTGCTGACCGGCGGGTCCGTAGATCGCTCGGAACAGCAAATTCTTCTTCAGCATGTCGGCGAGTTCAGCGCCGTTGTTGGGGGTACCAAGCATCACGAATCGATGGAGACGAGGATCGTGATGGTCGACCAGATATCGCCGCACAACCAATCCACCCATGCTATGCACGACGAAACTGATCTTCGAAACGTCTGTCAGTGATTCAATGACGGAATGCAGGAAGCTGGCGGACTGTTCGAGGGGAACTCTCGTGCTGGGATATTCAAATGGAATATGCACGTAGCCGTCGCGAGGCATTGCAGAAAAGATCGGATGCATTGATCGCGACGATCGGCCGATCCCATGCAAATAGATCACAGCATGCCCAGTGTCGGGGCTCAATTTGCTGGCCGCGCGAATTTTGTCGAGCGTCGCATCACAATCCCCAAGTGTTCCCGAGGCGTAGCGACGATTGTTCGCATCCAGCAGTCGATAGTGGCCGGTGAAAACGTTTCGTTGAATCTTGAAGCCTCGGAGAAACTTCACGTCGCCCCAAAACTGCATACCACCCAGCGTCGGAAGTCCCGGCTGAGGAGCTTCATTGTTCCCTGTGGGATCTTCGTCTGTCGCTGGTGATTCATCGACGCTCACGGCATCTCCTTCATCGGCCGTCTCGGCACTTCCCAGCCGGGATCCAACACCGCAGGCCACCACAACGGCCGCCGAAATGCCCCGCATCGCGCTTCGGCGACTGTGACCACGGTTGCTGCCTTGATCATCTGAACGCTGTTCTTGCATAAGGACGATTTCCAAAGCCGCTGAATACGTCGTCGTTCCGCATTGAATTCTTGCAGACTTGTTCGAAGTTGTCACTTCGAACTTGCACAGGGTTCAGGCAGCACAGTTGGCCGCCAGCAACTCCGATCACGGCTGCTCAGGACACGGGATCACAGTTGACCTCCGACTTTCCAACCCGCAGGATATATGGAACCTGTGCCCATTTACTCGCTTGAAACCATCGTCCCTGGAGTCGTTCGTTCATGTCGCCTAAAGTCAGCGTTCGAGAACACTTACTGCTGACAACCAATTCGGCAATGTGGGTTCTGCTCGCGATTCCGCTGGGAATTCTCGTCGGGACAAGCTGCGCGGCGTTTCTGTGGTTGCTGGATTTTGTTACGAACGTCCGGTTTCAGCACCCGTGGCTGCTGTGGTTTCTTCCGGTTGCCGGCGCTGCCGTTGGATGGATGTATCTTCGATTCGGCAAGTCAGTCGAATGCGGCAACAATCTGATCATCGATGAGATTCACTCGCCGGGCGGAGGTGTCCCGCTGCGAATGGCTCCGTTGGTTTTTATCGGCACGATTGTGACTCATCTGTTTGGCGGTTCTGTCGGACGAGAAGGAACCGCCGTGCAGATGGGCGGCAGCATCGCCAGCACCTTCGCGCGGCGTCTTCCTTTCTTGAAACAGCATCACCGCACACTCCTGATGGCCGGAGTCGCCGCCGGCTTTGGCGCCGTCTTCGGCACGCCGCTGACCGGAGCCG
>JANMEV010000579.1:0-5554 GCA_031377305.1 Planctomycetota bacterium
ACTCGGTAGAATTGTCCTCTGCGTAAAAACTTGAAAGCTTGTTTCCTCGCCGAATGAGCCGCATTTGGCCGGCAGTCGATTCTTCCGCGGGGTTGCTGAAGAACAGATACTGAGTTTCGTCTCCACGCTTCTCAAACATCGCAGCCTGAACAAGCTGCTCACGGGCCGTTGGAGGAACGCCAAACACTTTGCGAAACAGGTAACACTCGCGAGACCTGTCGTCGTCCAGGTTCACAGCCAACTGAATACTGCTTTCGCCATTTCCTTCGATCTGTGTCTCTGTCACCAGATCTTCAAACGCGGCAATGATGTCAAAATCACCTGTGAGCAATACCGGTGAGACAATCGCATAGTTGACATATTCGCCAGTCGGACGCGTCAACCGGACGCCATTTTTGACCTGCTCGAGATTCTCTTCCCATTTGTCACCCGCGACAGAAAACAATTCCGACGGCACGCCGTTGCGAAAGTCATGATCAAAGACCAATGGCAGAGAATTCGAATCACCGATCAGATCTTCAACGTCATGCGTCGCAAGTTCCTGCTTTGATGGCACTGGCAGTTCCTTCGGCCACTCGCCTCGCCAGCGAAGATTGCGGACTCGGGCTTCTGTCTGGTCGGCATAGTAAAACAGACCAAACGTACGCAGGTTGGTGGGTTCGAGTTCCCTCGAAAACACAAGAACTCCATTCAGGGCCACATCGACGGTGTCGCCTCGAACCGTCAATGCGATTGAATTCCATGCGTTCGGCTTGAGTGGCAGCTTTCCCTTGTGCCTCTGATGTTGCGGTTCGGCGGTAATATTGTCTGGGCCAAGTGATGTTGCGTCGTGCCGACCATCAGTGATCCAATGCACATCAACGCTTTCGGGATTCAGCATCAGAGACAATCGATCCAAAGTCGGATGCACCAACGATTGCCCAGGCTGATAGAAGAACTCGTACTCAATCGTGCCATCTTCCATCATCGGACGATGGTATCGAAGCAGGCTCTGACTGAACGTGCCTTCCCGATCTGGCCGACGGCGACTGTACAACTCCATGGAACCGCCATCAGCTTCTCCACCAGATTCAGGCGAAACTTTGGCAAACCAATCCGCGTCCTGCCAGCCAACGGATTCGTCGAAGTACGCAACCCAGCCTGCGAGATCCAGAGTGATCAGACTCACTTCGTCAGGAACTACGGGCGCACCGAGGACTCTCAGATTCTTGACGGAACCGTGGGTATACCAATGACTGTGGATTGAAAGCCACGGATCGTCATCCTTTTCGCGTGGTCGCTGATAAATCCTGCGTCCGTTCACAAATGTTGTTCGCTGGCTTTGATCAATCACCATTCTGACTCGCATCGAATCAAACATACGCGTCAGCGGAGGGTCGAGCGGGACTGGTTCACCGTCAGAACGAAAACTGGAATTGACGCAACGTTTCAGATCAAACCAGGGACCGGCCCAATAACCTCCAAACCCAAGTTGAATGTCTCGAAATTCAAAGGTGGTCAAGTCCGCTTCCACTGAAAAGTTGCCGGTGAGCGGCGATGCGTAGTACAGGTAGTCGTCATGATGACCGGCGAGATGGGTCGCCTCTCCGGGCATCACCCGCCAAACGGAATGCGGGTAGCCGGCTCCGCGAGTTTCCGATGTCATCCGGCTGACTGGCACCCAGCCTTTCAGTGAGGGCTGCTGTGATTCCATTTCATGGATGGGTTTTCCGGAAGCAAGGGACTCATCGAGCCGAAACTGCCTGCCGATGATCTGACGAATCCAGCGTTCATTGCGAGGCGGCGTTCCGGCCCATGCGGTCTGATGAAGCAACTGCGCCAGCTCGCGAGCCAACTCGCGTGTTGCAGCGAAGTCGCCGCCAGCCCATACGGCGACAGCTTCGGTGTGAGGTTCCCGGACAGTTCCCGGAGTTGTTCCAGCCAGTGCAAGGATCTCACGCATTCGGGCCTCCGCGCCTGCGGCATCCTTTTGAGCGATTGCGATCAGAAGCCGAAAAACGATCCGGGATTTTTGATCCTCGAGCGATGTCGCGTTCCACTGGTCGACCTTCTTTCGAATCTCATCCAACCGATTCAAGCGAGCCGCAACGTCGACAAGATCCATCACCGGCGAAACCAGATCTCCGCCTTTGACTTGCCGGTGCTGCAGACCAGCCGACTCGATTGCAACACCTGCAGACCGTACGAACAGAGGAACTGGATACGTCGGAGTGAATTCACACTGCATCCGCAGCGAGCGGTGATCGTCCGATGGCAAGACCCAGTTCGACAGAAGTTCAAACCGTGCCGCTTCATCCAGTTGCAACGCACGGTCGTGAACCTGCAGGGCCTCCTGCGCCTCATGCTCATCAGCAAAGATTGCTCCTAAAGCAGATCGAACGCCAGCAGATGAGTTCGCATGCTCCTCCTGCCGCTCACGCTCGTCGCCAATTGCCATGATTGTCTGGATCACTGTCAAAACGAGAAGAAATGTTCTGCAGAACAACATGAGATCCTCACATAACGCTCACATAACGCCGGCTTTGATCGTCCTTGTGTCTCAGTATTGCGAGTTTATAAAGCGACAGCTTTTGTCGTCAGCTGCAAACAGAAACGCGGTCGTCGATACCAAGGTGAAGTGTCGCAAACGCATGACCTTTGGCAATCCACACAAACTATGAAACGTGATTGTGTAACGACCGTCAGCGATTCCCGGGCGTGCAGTCGGCAGGCTGATTGACCGGCTACGTGCTTGTGCGACTGACACGTCAGTCGCAGCGGCATAGCCATTCATGCACAGTTTTCACAGCAATGTGCGAGCCAGAGGAAAATCAATAACGTACGATTTCTGAAGTTGCAACGCGATTCGCGACTCGCTTTCCGAACTTTTCGCCCCTGCGACGTCTACTCCCCGACCGCGACATCAGGGGATTTACATCCCCCGCTCGCCTTTGCTGCGACTGCATCCGGGGCGAGACATCAAGACGGCATTTCGCGCCTCTCTTGTGATGTTGCTGATACTATGTGCCAATCTGCGAAAATCGCTGCGTGAAAGCGAGAGTTGCTGCGTCCTAGATGCAGAACTCAAAGAACGCCTGGCGTTGACCCGGGAATTCGGAAAATGAGGCCATTTTGAACGATTCTGCACTGGTCGATGGACTTCGTCGTCACGACCCGGCGGTAGTGAAGCATCTGACGGATTGCTTTCTGCCTTCGGTTTGGCGATTCGTCTACGTCCGGGTAAAGGGCGATCGGCATCTGGCAGAGGATATTGTCAGCGAATCGGTGCTGGCGTTGATTCGAGCTGTTTCGGATCCGGAACTGGAGATCGGCAATCCAGTCGCGTGGCTCAGGACGGTGGCAGCTCACAAGGTGGCCAATCATTTCCGCGCGGCGGCTCGAGTGCAGCATCTGATCGATCAGGCCAAACAAGCGGCTCCGGCTAGTAACGAAAAAGACGCCGTGCAGGAGCAAGAGCTGCTTGAGCGACGAGAGGAAATTCGGCAGGTGCTGGATCGCTTGCCGGAACAGACTCGGTTGGCTCTGGAATGGAAGTACATCGACAAGTTGAGTGTCAAAGAAATTGCCGACCGGTTGGAAGTGACGGAGAAAGCAGCCGAGTCGATTTTGTTTCGCGGTCGAAAGGAGTTCCGACAGCGAATTCTGATGAAGGAAGAACAAGACATTTCCCCCGCGGCCTCAAGCTGCAACGGTTGTCGTGACGGGATTGAAGAGAGTGGCGGAGTTAAAGAGCGAACAGATGTGATTTCATAACTTGCCGTGAGCCGAAAGGCGCTAGCCGCGGGTTTCGTTTTCTGAGCCGCAAAGCGCTAGCTGCGGGTGAGTTCTTGAACAAGAAACGAAAGCACCCGCGGCGAGCGCCGTGCGGCTGACAGAACGACAGTTTCTTTTTGAACGTAGTTTCCTGGTACAGCTTCAATGATTGATTCCAACATGAACAATGCATCGCCGGAAACGGTGGACGACCGCGAGCTGGAAGAGCTGCTCGCTGGCGCCCTCGATGCGCCGCCGGTGCCGCGGTCGCTGCTGAAACGGCTCGATCAGGGCATCGAAAAGCAATGGGGCAAATCGCCTCGTTTGGCCGATTCGCGTATCGACAAACTACAACGCACGTTGACTCGAGGCTCTCGCTGGGTCCGCGGACTTCCGATCGCGGCGGCTGTTGCGGTGGTCGTCATCTGCGTGGCCGTGATGAACAGCTCCGGAACGGCGTATGCCTGGCACTCGATGCTGAACGCGTTGAGCCAGCAGGGGATTGTGCAGTTTGAACGGAATGGCGTGAAGCGATGGTTGTCGTTGTCCGAAGGTTTGGCGAGTGAATCGACGTCCGAATCCTGTGTACTGCTCGATACGAATAAGAAAGTTGTCCTGCGTCGGCTGCACGATGGAAACGTGATTGAACGTGAGTTACTGACATTTGAAAGCAGCGAGGCTCAGAATCGACTGATGTTCGCGTTCGTTGCTGGTGACTCACGTGGTGGGTTTTCCGGGAATTCGGCAACGATCGCGGATCAGGGCTGGGAAGAAGTCACCGTCGAAGGACAGAAGCGAATTCAACTGAACGTCTCCTGCGAATCCGGCGGCTCGCAGTCTTCGTTGCATATTCTGGTGGACCCGCAGACTCAGCTTCCGCTCGCTTGTGACCTGGCTGACGCAACTGATCATGCTGCAGCAGCGTCGCCGGATGTGAATGAAGCTCGCTTCCAGATGCTCACTTACACCAGGGATGTCGCTGCAACGCGAGTCGCGGCAATTTTTCCTGACGACATGCCGATTGCCGATGTGACTCCCGCCGACGAATTGAAGACTGCTTCAAGCGAATCAACGAAACTGACAGAGCTAGTCGTTGCAGCGGACAATACTCCCAAAGTTAACGACAACGTTGCAGTAGATCCGCATGCGGGTGCTCCGTTGATGGGTGATGCTTCAAAATGGCGAGCTGTTCAGATTCAGCCAAGTGCCACAGGGGACGCGGTTCAGGATCTTGATCTTTTGATGGCGAAGCTCTGGGACGAGAACAATGTGAAGCCTGTGGGCCCGGCGTCAGATGAAGAGCTTTTGCGTCGCGTTTATCTGGATCTTGCTGGTCGCACGCCGAGCGTTAATGAGGTTCGCGACTACCTGAAGAACACTTCACCCGACAGATACGAATCTCTGGTAGACCGACTGCTGGACAGCCCGGATCATTCGAGCCATCTTGCGGCAAAGTTTCGATCGTTTCTGCTTCCTGAAGGTGTGGACCTTACAAACTTCGGCGGGGTTGAAGCCTTCGAAAAGTGGCTGGCCGCTCGCTTCCAAAAGAACGAACCGTACGACAAAACCGTTCAGAGTCTTTTGCTTGCGGAAGGCCGTCTTGCTCAATCCGGTCCGCTATTGTTCTACTCAGCGACAAAGCTTGAGGCTGATCAGCTTGCAGGGCGAACGGCTCGAGTATTCCTTGGTATGCGACTTGAATGTGCCCTGTGTCATGATAATCCATTCGAACCGTGGACTCAGGAAGACTTCTGGGGTTTCGCGGCCTTCTTCGCTCGAATCTCTCGACCTCGCGGCAAGT
>JANMEV010000597.1:0-2407 GCA_031377305.1 Planctomycetota bacterium
GCCCGGCGGCGTGAATACTGACTCCCTGAGACGTACTCTCGATATCGCCGCTGACGTTATTCGCCAGCACATTGATCTCACCTTTGATCTTTATGTTTCCAGAAACGTCTCCGAGGGCACGCACTGTCGCGAACTGTGCCCGTTTCGTGGCATCCGTAATGTTGCCTTCAATTTTTCCGCCAGCCATTAGTTCCACACTACTTGCCGACTGTGCGAGAGCACTGGCCCCGGCATTCAACGTAATCGTAGAGCTGATGTCATTGCGAGCGAAGGCATGAATCCCAGCGACATCTATGTCGCCATTCAGGTTACCCCAAACGTTCAAATAGGATCGTAATCCAGCTGTCACGTTTGCATTCTGATCGCCATAAACACTGGTGTGGACACTTCCTGCAACTGACTTGATCGTGCCAGAGATCCCGTTGTGCGAGGTCACTTTCACATTCCCCGCACCTTCGGTCACATCGAGCGATTCGAATCGTCCAGAAACTCCGGTGACGGCGAAAATGCTAACTCCACCGTCTTCGGAAGTGACTCGCGTAGCAGTGATACTTTCGGACGCGTAAAGGGCAGAGAGATCATCGGAACGAATCGTCACCGCTGATACATTGCCATGAGCATTTACGAAAACAGCTCCACGATCTGCCAGTACTTTTGAGTTCGTCACGTTGGCCGCTTCGAGATATACTGAGCCAAGAAACGATCTAATTGTAACGTTCTGCACATCGTTCAAAACATTGATGTAGGCATGACCCACGTATCCGACTGCGCCATTCAAGCCTAGATACCAAGATAAAATACGGGACCCTGTGAGTGACTTGACAACGGTGCGAGTTGCCCGCCGAGCCTTGATTTCGGCCGAAAGGTTGCCGTCAATTGCGACAATAGCATCTCGACCTGTGTCAATCGACATAGTCGAATCTTCGAACGCCGACAAGAAACCGTTTCTGGTCTCAGCATCCAACGAACCGCCCAGTGAACCATTCGACTCCGCGATCGCGTTGATTTTTCCCTTTATCACTGAATCGATGGAATCAAGGCCAATAACGTGGGAACTTCCATCGGTGCTCTTGATCATGCTGGCGGTTACTTTGCCATACGCCCAGACGTTTGTGTCATATTTGCTGGTCGACTCTCCAGACGAAAGGAAATTGCCCCATGTCGTGAGTGTGAGACCTCCGTCAGAGATACTGATGGTGCCAGAGACATCGTCATAGGCCCAAACCGTCGTGAATCCTGGTGCTGTGATGTCACCAGTGAGTTCGCCGTATGTCGTCACCGACGTGCCGCCGATACCAGCCATTATGTCTGCTGAAATTCGCTTGTACCCCAGTACCTGCGGTAGCTCACCACCAGCATTGACGAATTTCGCAATTCGGCCATGAGCGGTGACATTAAAGATTCCGCCACCAGCATGGATCCCTCCAGTAATGTCACCACCCGTATAAACAACTGGCCAGACAACAGGCTGTCGGGAGGGCTTTGCACCATTGAGACTGGCGGTAACTAACGGGACCGCTGTCGATCCGGACGGTAGCTGATCATCACGTACGGCCGTGGCTTTGACGGACTTGATGTTGCCGTTGACGGTGATGGCTCCGAGGATGGAGCCGGCGGTGTAGGCTCCGGCTCGGATGTTGCCGGCATTGGCGCCGGCTCCGGCGGAGGTGATGCTTTGGAGGATGCTGGTGCCCGCGGTGATGTCGCCGATGCCTTTGAGGCCGTTGAGTTCTCCGTCGATCTTGCCAGTTGTGGCTGTGATCCTGTCGATGGTGCCCGATTTGGCCTCGGTGATTCCGATGCGATCGGTCTGAGCCGTGACGACTCCCACGTTCTTCTGAGCAGAAATCTTCCCTTCAATTCGACCGAGCCCTGCTGTGACGGTCAGGATCGAACCACCAGTCGACGTCATCTCGCCGTTGACGAAAGTACCGGCAGAGATCTGACTGATGTCGTCTGCGGCTTTCAAAGGACCTGAAATGTCCTGCGTTGCACGGACTTGATTCAGGTAGCCTCCGCGCGCCAAGATACCTCCCGACACCGCTATTCGCCCACCGATGACCTGGCCAGACGCAAGGACTTTCTGCTTTGCAACTACTTGTCCGATGCTTGTACCGGCCTGAATGGACGGCGAAGTAATGCTGCCGCCCGAAGCTGCGTGGCCATAGGACTCATCTGATCCTGCTGTCACAGAATTGATTGGACCGGCAAACGCAGTGATCGAGCCGGTAATGTCGTTCCCGGCGACGACAGACTCAATTCCAAGACCCGCCATAATGGTTGCGCTGATTGAAGCGGGCGTCCAAATCTGGCCGATCTGCAACAGCGCGCTGATGACACCGTCGATACCGTCCGTTGCCGCAACTTGATTCACACGGCCAAGTGCTGCAATAAAGGAATTGACTCG
>JANMEV010000616.1:0-4964 GCA_031377305.1 Planctomycetota bacterium
GCACATTCGTCTCGACGGAATTGGCCCCAACGGAAAACCATCGACCATGCGTCACTATGGATTTCCGCCCCGACATCCAAAGCATAATCCCAATGTCATTGATGAACCGTCGACTTTCGATTTTGGGCCGCAGCATCAGTCGACGTGCGGAATGGTCTTCAATGAATCGGTCAACGGCGGGCCTGTTTTTGGGCCCGCGTCCTGGGCTGGAGACGCGATCGTCACGGGAGAATCTCGCGGCAAGCTTTGGCGAACAAAACTGGTCAAAACAGAATCCGGGTACGTTGCGGCATCTCAGTTGTTTGCGTGTCTGCAGATGCTGACAGTGGATTGTTGTGTCGCTCCCAACGGAGACTTGATCGTCGCCTGCCACAGTGGTCCGCCGGACTGGGGCACAGGGCCCGCGGGAATAGGCAAATTGTTCCGCATCCGGATGGAGCAACCCGAAGCTGCGCGGCCGATTGCAACATGGGCGGAAGGTCCGCAGGAAATCAGAATTGCGTTTGATAGGCCTCTCGATGCGACATCACTGCGACAACTCACAGAGCGCATCAAAGTTGAATACGGGCAACACGTCCGAGCGGCCGACCGGTTCGAAAATCTCATGCCACCGTATGCGGTTGTTAAGGCTCAGTTGCTGAAACCTCGTTTTTCGCTCGCTGTCACCGCAACGTCAGTGACCAGCGATCTCAGAACACTGATTGTCAACACAGCGCCGATGAAGTCGAACGTGCACTACGCGGTTTCCGTTCCGCTGTCGCCAACTGAGGGAACGGAAACGCTCGACGACACAGCGATCCCGCAGCATCCCGAAGTTGACGTCGACTTTGCTTTGCACGGAATCAAGGCAACGTGGAAGCCGGACGCCGGAAGTGAAGCGGCCGCCTGGTCCGGTTGGCTGCCACATGCGGATATTCGCATCTGCAAAGAATTGTTAGCCAACAGCGCAGGCCACGATGCTTTTTGGGCCGCACTGGATCAGTCAGGAACATTGACTCTGGAATCAAAACTGGATCTGCACAACATCCTGCGACCTGCCATTCAGCCCGGGGCGAACATTGACTACGAATGGCCGCCGGAAGAAGTGACTGTGACCTTTACCAGCAACAGGGACATCGTCGTTCGAGCAAGTCGTGCTCGAGAGGCCAGCCAGCCGGCGACGGAACTGAGCGTTGTCTGCGATCAATCCAACGTCGAAAAACAACAGGCGTCGTTCACAATAACGGGAGACCTCCCTCAGCCCGTTGACGTGGCGATCGCGATTCGCACGGGGAAGAGCACGGTTCCGCAACTGACGGCGTCGATCCACACGAATGAAGATTCGGCACCTCGACCGCTGCAGCTGCATCGATTCTTGCTGCCGTGGGCCGATGTCAATTCGACGATTGAAGCTCCTTCAACGGAGCCAGCTCTCGTCGCGGAGCTGGAGGGCGGCAGTTGGGCACGAGGGCGGAAAATCTTTGGAAGCGAAACGGCAGGTTGCTTCAAGTGTCATGCCGTTGGCGGCGGTGGAGCGAAGATCGGACCTGATCTCGTCAATCTTGTCCATCGTGACTACGCGTCTGTTGTGCGAGACATCACCAACCCCAGCTTCGCCATCAACCCGGACTACATTGGCCATGTGATTGCACTTAATGATGGTCGAGTGCTGACTGGCGTTTTGCAATCAGATGGCGGCCATTTATTGCTGGGTGACGAAAAGGGAGTCATCACGAAACTATCAAAGTCAGACATCGACAACATGGCCGTTTCCAAAGCCTCGGTCATGCCAATCGGGCTGACTCAGAAGCTGTCAGTTGAACAGGTCACAGATCTGATGACGTATTTGATGACCAGACCGCCCCATATGCCTCTGGAGTCGACGCTGACCGCACCTCCACTTCGCACTCAAGCGGAAGTGGATGCCGCATTGGCTGGCTCGTCGCAGAAGAATGCAGCATTGCGGCCACTGAAGATTGTGCTGGTCGACGGTAAGAAGGATCACGGACCTGGCGAGCACGATTACCCCGCCTGGAAATTGGTATGGGAAGAACTCCTTTCGGCGGCTGACGACGTTACCGTTACCACAGCCAGCGAATTTCCCAGCGACGACCAACTTGCCTCAGCCGATGTGCTTTTATTCTTTCAGAAGGGCAGTTTTGCCGACGAACGACCTGCAAAGATGGACGCATTTTTGGCTCGTGGTGGCGGAGCTGTTTACATTCATTGGGCAGTGAACGGCGATGACCAGGTTCAGGATTTTTCAAGGCGAATTGGTTACGCATCGTGGGGCGGAAAGATTTCCTACCGGCATGGCCCACTGACTTTGGATATTCACAACACCGACCATCCGATCGTGCGAAATTTCGAGCAGATTCAGCTTTACGATGAAAGCTACTGGAAACTCACCGGGCAACCCTCTGATGTGACGTTGCTGGCGACAAGCGTCGAAGACGGAATGGCCACGCCTCAAATGTGGACAACAGAGAAAGGCTCTGGCCGAGTCTTCGTCAGCATCCCCGGCCATTACAACTGGACCTTCGACGATCCCCTGTTTCGGATTCTGTTGTTGCGTGGAATCGCATGGACGGCAAAAGAGCCGGTGGATCGATTCAACGACCTTGTGCCGATCGGGGCCAGATTGTCGAAGTGAACAAGTGACTTCGTCCGGAGAGAATTCGAGCCAAATCTCTGCAGCGCTGATTTTTCGTCGGATCAAATGACTCACCGACCGTATCCAATGGCATCGTTGGTTCCGCTTCTTCAGCGAATAAAGATTGGAAACGGTGATCAGTTTGGCTTCGGCACACGCGGCCAACAACTGATGTCAAACAAACCTCGAGGAGTTCGCTATGAAGCGGGTTGATTTTGTCAGTCCAGGAGCCCGCCTGGAAGACGCTCTCAAACAACTGGAAATGGCCTGGATGGCAACGAAGGAACACTGGCACGATCCAATCAGCCAAAAAGTTGAAGACGACTTTCTGGTGCCTCTCCACGGACAGATTCGAAGTATGCTGGATGCTGTTGGCAAGATGGCTTTAACAATGCGAAAAGCCGAACAGGAAAGTCTGCATCCCAGAGAACGCAGCGTGTCTCTTTGAATCGCAAAAACAGAGGAACGGAACTGGGGGGAATGAGAGTACCAGCCCCGGGCTGTTTTTGGAGCTGGGATACTGAGATACAGTATTGAACGATTACTGCAAATTTCCTGAACAATTACGCCCGAACGATGTCAGATTGAACGTCCACAAGTGTGAGCGGGCACTATCGTCCGGGGGTGACTCTTAACGAAAAACTCTTGCAAAATTCATTTTTCGCCCAGCTCTTCACTGAATATTAACAATTCGTCACTTCAATAGTGTCGTGATTTGTGCATCAGGGCCATGTGTTGTTTATCCGACCTGTATGTCGCAGGCGGACCCGATCTGCAAACCTGTCTGAGGGAACAAAATGAAAGAAATGTCGCTGACATCCTCCGTGAATCGCAAATCGCGAGGATTCACTCTGATTGAGCTGCTTGTTGTTATTGCCATTATTGCCATTCTGATCGCGCTTCTTTTGCCAGCCGTTCAGCAAGCTCGCGAAGCTGCTCGCCGAACACAGTGCAAGAACAACCTCAAGCAAATCGGCTTGGGAATTCACAACTACGAGTCGACTTACTCGCGATTCCCGACTGCCGGCGAGTTCACAGACGTCGCATCAAGAGACAGACGCTTCTTCCCTGTATCACTTTATGTTGCGATCCTGCCGTTCGTTGAACAGGCAAACATCTACAGCCAGTGGAACATGAATTACCACTACACAAACTCAGCAAACTCAACAAATGCTGCGTTGTCGAAGAACGTAGTTCCAGGTTACTTGTGCCCATCCAACGCGCTGACCAAGGTGGATGCTCAGGGCTATGGTACTGCGGACTACATGCCGGTTGCTTACACTGATATCGACCCGGTCCTTGGCTATCGAAACGGTTTGGTTGCTGGCGTGTCTCTCAACGCTGACAACAACGGAGCGTTGGGACAGTGCCGCAAGATGGCCGATTCCACCGACGGCACTTCAAACACCATTCTGGTTATTGAAGACGCCGGACGCACAACTGGCGCTGCTGGTAAGAACGATATCACCTCGGTGAAGTACATCGGTGGTAGCCGTGGCTACGACCCAACACAGCTTTACGCTGCAGCAGACGTTGCTCCAGGCGTGCCTGGCGGCGTGTTCAGTGCTCCTAATCGCTGGGCGGATACTGACGGTGGCAGCGGAGTTTCTGGTGCTCCCGGCGCTCCCCCACTTGACAGAAAGATCATCAACAACAACTCAACTCCAAAAGGCGGCCCAACGACTTGCCTGTGGAGCGTGAACAACTGCGGTCCAAACGACGAACCGTTCAGCCTGCACACTGGTGGATGCCAGGCTGTTCTGGGCGACGGTAGCGTTCGCTTCCTGTCAGAAAACCTCGACACTCAGACCATTCGCAGGCTCTGCAATCCATCTGACGGCGAAGTTCTTGGCGAATTCTGATTCTTGAATCAGACTGGGTACTGGTCATAAAAAAGAGAGCGTCGCAGATTCAGTTCTGCGACGCTCTTTTTGCTCGCAAAAGCCACGAGATTCACAGGCCAATTGGTGTTGAGGAGCACGGGAAATCGCGCCGCTTACACCCATTGTCCTCGGACAAGAATGTCCATCCTACAACGTTAGCATGCGACGCGGTTTCGCTCCGACTACACCAGGCCAGGGATTGGTTCGCCATGATAGACCAGATGCGGCCGGCCCTGCTCGTCGTGCCACGCTACGGTTTCCGGAAGGCCCAGCGATTGGTAAATCGTCGCGGCGAAGTTCTCAGGCCGCTGAGGATCGACCTCTGGATAGGCACCGATGGCATCCGTCGCCCCCACGACACGACCGCCCTGAATGCCTCCACCGGCCAGGAAAATCGACTGAGCCGCGCCCCAGTGATCGCGACCGGGTTGTTTGTAGTGAGCCGGCAG
>JANMEV010000627.1:0-13886 GCA_031377305.1 Planctomycetota bacterium
CGACGTGAAACACCATCGCAGTACTTCGTCTGCTGTCCAAGAATTGTCAGCATGTGAACCTCCGGTTAAAAGGTGGGACACCGGATCATCAGCGGTTGCTCGCAACGAGCAGTCACTGAAGTTTGGGGTGGGATTTGAGGCTGAGACTAATGAATTCGACAAGGGTGGTATTCTGACATCGACCAGGCAGCTACTGGACAAGAGATTTGTTTTTCCAGTTCTCTCGTACAACCGTTACCCAGAATTCTGCCAAGTCCAGCACCGGTTTTGACTTCCGGTAGAGAATTAAGCGTAAAGCCAAAAGCCACCTGCGTCAAGAAAGGTCCGGATTTACGGGTTGTAGGACAGGGGCTGTCCGTCCGTTTTGAGTCAAACAGCGGGAATTCCCGAGTTGCGATGTCGCCCAATGCCAGAGGCTGGCCTTGTTGTCGCCAGCCTTTCCGTCTGGGACAATCCAGCGACAGGAGCATTTTCCATGGTCCCAATGAGGATATTTGTCATGTCATGTTCTGCGATCGGATTCGTCCGGCCGACGTTGTTTTGTTTTACGATCGTTCTTGCAACCGTTGTGACGGATCAGACGACTAGGGGAGATGACTGGCCTCAATGGGGCGGCCCGATGCGTGATTGTGTGTGGCACGAAGACGGCATCGTGGAATCGTTTGGCACCACGGATCTGCTGCCTCGCCTTTGGTCGGCCCCTGTCGGTGAAGGTTACGCCGGACCGGCTGTAGCAGATGGAAAAGTGTTCCTCACGGATCGCATCGTCGATGGAGAACTGGAACGGCTGATGTGCTTTGACGCCGAAACCGGCAAGGAACTTTGGAAGCATCAATACTTCACTCGCTACACCGTCAGCTATCCCGCCGGACCGCGTGCAACTCCTGTGGTGGATGAGAATCGAGTCTACTTCATTGGGACTCAGGGCGACATGTTCTGCATGGACGTTGCTAATGGAAAACTTTTGTGGCAGAAGAATTTCCCGAAAGACTTCGGAACCGAACTTCCCATCTGGGGAATGGCGTCGTCGCCACTGGTTGACGGGACGAATTTGATTACGCTTGTCGGAGGCAAAGACAATGGACTGGTCATCTGCTTTGACAAAACCACGGGCGAAGAAATCTGGCGATCTTTGAGCGATGCCGCAGTGGGTTACTGTCCTCCCGTCATCTACGAATTTGGCGGTCGGCGTCAGTTGATTGTCTGGCATCCGTCGGCAATTTCGTCGCTCGATCCCGAGACTGGAAAGGTCATTTGGGACATGCCATGGGACATCAAAGCGGGGCTGTCGATCCCGATGCCTCGTAAGCTGGATGATCGGCTTTTCCTGACGTCTTTTTACGAGGGCCCGCGAATGCTGAAGGTGGGCTCTGACAGCGCTGAGTTGCTTTGGAAAGGCAATGGCGTCAACGAGCAGCAAACCGACAAATTGCATTCCATCATGCCGACTCCGGTAGTTACGGCGGAAAACATTTTCGGCGTCTGCAGCTATGGGCAGCTTCGATGCTTGAAAACGGAGACCGGCGAACGCGTCTGGGAGACGCTGGAAGCCACCGGCAGCGGTCGATGGTGGAATGCGTTTATCGTTCCGCAGGGAGGACGCTACTTTCTCCACAACGAGCAGGGCGATTTGATCATCGCCAACCTGAGCGAAGCCGGCTACAAGGAAACCAGCCGAGCAAAGCTCATCGAACCGACTCGCCCCGTTCAACGCCGCATGACAATCTGGTCTCATCCCGCTTTTGCCATGAGGAGCATTTTCGCTCGCAATGACAAAGAACTGATTCGTGTCAATCTTGCGAAGTAACAGCGACGCTGTCAGGAGCACCGGAACCGTCAGGGTGAGTCATGCGAGCACTTCGATCGGGTTGCTATGTCGGGTCCTTTGCAACCGGCAGTCGAAGAATCACCCAAAGACCGACCGTTACAAGGAACAGCAATGCAAAACGCAACGGGGTCGTCAGATTTCCAAACACTAACGTCAAAATCACACCTGCAACCATAACTAGAATTGCCCGTGCTTTGTCGCGAGGGCGAATTCCACCGCGGACTTCCCAGTCCGTCAGGAGCCGGCCGAAGTATTTGGATTCTGTCAGCCGACGATGCATGGACGGCGAACATCTGACAAGCAGAAAACTAGCCAGCAACAAAAAGGGAGTGCATGGCAGGAGAGGCAGAAAAAAACCCAGACCGGCCAAAAATAAACAAACCGCGGCACCGATCCCGGCAAATCCCCTGGAGACGCGTCCATAAGCCCGCCTTGCCGGTTTCAAATTCGGCACCGCTGGCGGCAGTTCGTCATGGTCACTCACGAAAGCACCCTTCCGCGAGTATACGCCAACCCGGGACGTCCGGCTCAGGATTCAGACGGCACCTCCGTTATGAGGATCTGGCTGTGATCAAAGTGTCAATTATTCATCATCATCACTATCAAGAAGGTCGCGATAGTTCTTCGACTGGCGACGGTCACGGCCTTCACCCCGGCGAGCCGCGCCCGGAGAGTTGTCTTCGTCGTCCGATGGGCGGCCGGTACTTTTCCTGCGGCGATCTTTCGCGCCTCTTTTGTCATTCAGTTGCTGCATATCATCCGGAAGGGAACGTTCTTTTGGCATGAGAGCACTCGAAGTACTGAAACCTTTCACAGCACAAAAAAAAACGGACACGTTGTCCGTTGTAAAAGCAAACAGACCACTCATCGATCACCATGAGCAGCAAGTCCAGGTTAAAGTCACCCAAATAAAGCCCCGGTGAATCTTCTCAAAGACTTGCCATCGACGTTGACGGCTTACTCACCGCGGTGACTCAGCTATCGACGAAATTTTTGCCATTTTCACATGGTTAACGGCACAACAAGATTCTGACTTGTGATCAACTCTGTGAAAAGTCTGAAATTCCAGAACCAGCAGGTTCTGCCGAGAGAATTGGAAAATCAAGATTTCCCTCTGAACCTCGCTATCGGCGCGTTTCGTTAGCGAAATTCCCGTGAGTCCGGGTCACTGATTCGGCTGATTCCGCATCTTTTCTGAGGTCACATGTTGGCAATCTGCAGCGTGCACCGTCAGCAGACAACGTCGGATGGACGGGACTTACTCGATATTAGCCTCGACCCGCCCGTCTTCAATTCGGACTGTGTACTTCGCCTGACAGATGCGTGAGTTCAGGCAATGCTGTCCGGTTGAAACATCAAACTGCCAGCCATGCCACGGACACATCACAATGTTGTTGCGGAGCATCCCTTTTCCAAGGGGGCCGCCAGCGTGCGGGCAGATGCCATCAATGACATGAAAAACGCCATCAACGTTGAAGACGGCAAAGATTCGACCATTGGCAACAACTTCGGCGGAACCTCCGACAGGCACTCCGTCAGCGTTGATCAGTGATACAAAAGCCATTTGAGCCTCTTGTCCCGCATCTCGCTGCAACGCAGGAGCGATGTCAAAAAATACCCGGAAGGCAGAAGCGAAGAATTCGTCGAACGAATGCAACCGACAAAACAAACTCAGCATGTCGTTTCAGGCTATCGTTCCGTGTTCCCCAATTCGCGAGCGACGGCTTCAGATCTTCGAAGGACTCGCATGATATTTCCACCCAGAATCTTGTGAATTGATTCTTTGTCGTAGCCTCGATTCACCAACAACTGAGTAATCAACGGATAGGCGGCGACACTCTCCAGCTGCTCCGGAAGCCGTGGAACTCCGTCAAAGTCGGAACCAATGCCAACGTGATCAATGCCAGCGACGTTCACCAGATGATCGATGTGATCAACCACATCGTAAATTGTACCGCGAGCGTCTTTGTTGATCTTCTGCCGCTCCTTCGGAACCACAAACGCGGAGAAGAAATTCACCATCACCACGCCATCGTTCTTTGCGACCAGTGGAAGTACATCGTCGGGAACATTCCGCGGGTGATCACAAATCGCCTTCGCGCTGGAATGTGAAAAGATCACCGGCGCTTTCGAGACAGCGATCGATTGTCGCATCGTCTCCGGCGACACATGTGACAGATCGATCATCATTCCCAGACGGTTCATTTCGGCGATCACTTCGCGGCCAAAATCACTGAGCCCGTTTGCTTTGGGTTCGTCTGTTGCTGCATCTGCCCATGACAGTGACTTGGAATGCGTCAGAGTCATGTAGCGACAACCTTCATCGTAGAGTCGTTTCAGATTGCTCAGGTCGTTCTCGATGCTGTAGCCGCCCTCGACGCCCATCATCGAGGCCACTTTTCCAGTCTTCACAATTCGTTCGATGTCATCTGCGGTTGCGGCGAATTCAAAGGTCTCCGGATAGCGTTTCACCATTGCCTTGACGATTGAAATCTGGTGCAGTGTCTGGAGCAGCGAATCGCCTGTTTTCTCAGTTTCCACAGGAACATACACAGACCAGAACTGAGCCTTCAGGCCTCCCTTTCTCAAACGATTGATGTCGGTGTGAATCCTGGGCTGATCTTTCGAAATATCGAATTGATCAAACGACGAGTTTCCCTTTTCACGGATCGTCCACGGTAAATCGTTGTGCCCGTCAAACAGCAAGCCGCTGAAGTGGATGTCCTCGGCCTCGGCCGTCAACTCCACCTTCGGGCGTGACAATTCCTGAGCTGAAACATTGGGCGACACCGAGGCAATTGCTGAAATTGCACCGGCGACGACAATCGACAACAGATAGAACTTGGAATGCATGGCGTCATTCTGGGCAGAAAGATTGAATTCAGCGTGCGAGTCACATCGTTCGCAGGAGTTCATTTTGCAGATTTAACGAGCAACTTAGGTTGGGTGAGGTTCAGCATGTGACCGTGGTCTGCCGTAACAATCAGCAAAGATTCGGACCAGTTGCTTGTCGATTCAACCCAGTCCGTAATCACTTTCACTGCCGCATCTCCGCTGTTCACAGCACCGATCGAGTTATCAACATTGTCATCGTGATTGGCCCAGTCCACATCGCCAGACTCCACCATTAACCAGAATGGTTTTGAGTCACGAGACAGAACGGCGATCGCCGCAGTGGTCATTTCGGCCAGTGAAGGGTTTTCCAAAAGATCGGCCTCGGTGTATGTCTCGGCCTTTTTGTTGACACCGGGCACTGGGTCAAATCGTCGGTCTGCCGTAGCAAAAGGCAAATGTCCGTTGTAGCGTCCGACGCCAAAGAAACCCAGCAGCCGATGATCCCCCACGTTTGCAGCGGCAACTGCTTCGTTTAGGACTTCCGATCCTCTTCGGCCGGGCGTACGAAGTGCTTTCACATACTTGCCGCCATGTTTAGAGTCGATCGCCTCGGCGTCGGCGTCGGTCAAATAAACGTTGCCTTGCTCGTAATTGTCGCCCTGACTTTCGCCACCTTTTTTCGGATCGCCGTCGTTGCCAAAGCCTCCACCGATCACAACGTCAAGTCCCGGCAACGGCTGTTCCGGATGCTGAATCGACTTCAATCCAAGCATGTCGCGAGTTAGATCCTGATAATCGTCTCGCGACACATTGTGAGCATACGCTGCCGCCGGAGTCGCGTGACTGATGGGAACCGAAGATACCGCACCGACTCGCCATCCTCTTGTCTGAAGATCGTGAGCGATCGTATTCACAGGAACGCCGGTCGCATCCACGTTTAGACCGCCGTTAAACGTCTTGATTCCGGCGGTCATGCTGGAAGCCGACGAAGACGAATCGGTGTAGGCGTGTTTCGGATTGCCCTCGTTCGGCTTGCCGATCAGATATCCCGCATCAGATGGAACCGCCCATGGCGAAACGCCCCCGCTGGACGCATCATAACCGCCTCGGATCGTTCCGCCCGGGTTCTGCACCGTCTGAGCGTTGACATCGACTTCGGTTCCTTCGTTATGAGCGCTCGTCACCATGAATCCGAATTGTGCACTTCCGTTGGCGTCGTAGTCCTGGAAATGTGTTCCGCTGCCTTTGCCCTCAGAATAGCCAACCTTCTTCTGATTCCAGATCGCAGCCGCACGAGTTGTTTGCCAGTCCATGCCATCAAATACCACAAGGAAAATGTGCTTCTTTCCAGCGGCCGCGGCGGCTTTTTGAATGTCGCAGATGTTGGTCTGGTCCATCCAAACAGCATTCGCATTGACAGTCTTATCCGGCACAACACCATAGAGTGACCGCACTCTGGCTTCCGATCGATAGACGCTGGCGGCGCCGAAATACGAATTCAAATCGATGCCCGTTCCTGCGTCTTTCGTGCCAAACGCATACACGGGAATCAAGCGGTTTGAATGCGATTTCCACCCCGTGTACTTTTCCGGCTCGACGCCCCAATAGCCGAACTCAGCCTGATCGTCGGCAATCGCTTTCTCCTGAAGCAGCCTGGGAATATCGGCCGCGCCAGCGTCAGCCAACTCGATCGCTGGTGTCTTTTCTGTCGGCGTTTTTGCGATCAGCGTTTCCAGACAGGAGGGATCATCTGCGTGAAGGATCGACGTCAGACAAACAATTGATGTGGAGCATAGCAGGAATCGAATCATCACGCTTCTCATGAAATTGAAAGTGGGCCGCACACCGTTTCGCCTGGACTGGCCATTAGTGACGTCGCCAGCTCCGGTGATGCCTGGATTCAGCGATCGGGGCGAACCGGAGTCTGTGTATCGTGAAGAGGATTTTGAAGGACGCAAGTGAACATTGGGCGAACTTCATTCCAATTCGGGCTCGAAACTTATCAATGCTCAGGCATTCGCGTGCCCAGGTTTTGCCGCTGGGCTGAAACAACGCTACAAACGGCCCATCTGATGAAGAACAAGCCAGGCTGCGACGACGGCGACGCCCATCACGGCAAAAAACATGATGACAGCGTTCAATTGACGGCGGGTTGTCTGTCGCTGAGCGACACTGATCAAAGTCAGCGTCGTTTTTCCACCAAACGACAGTTGAGATCCATGCTTCAAAGTGCAATACGCTTCGGATGAACCGTTGATGAACGTCGGGCGGTTTTTGGACTCCTGCCGAAACTGCCACTGCTGACCGTCGTATTCGACCCAGCACTGAATCTTATCAATGCCCTCTTCCTGAATTCGAAGATCGGCCGCAACTCCGCCTCCGATCGAGTTTTGTCCTTTGTTCAGCGGAAGCTGATTCTTGTTTCGACTCTTCCCGCCGCCATGAATTTCCAGTCGCCACCCACCGGGAGCTGGCCCGCGATGCGATACAGGCCGAATCGGGGCCGTCGACGATTGCTTGCGAGGTTCTCCACGAGCCGGCTCGGGAACTGTCGGGCGAATCGACGGCGTTTCGGCCTTGCCAAATCCGTCGGTTCCTTCAGAAAAATGATGACTATTTGCCTGAAGCCATCCGGACGTTGACGTAATCGAAGACTTCGGCGCCACGGTCTTTCGACCCACGTTCTCCGCTTTCGTCTTTGCCTGCTTTGCTCGCAACGTTACCAGTTCACGAAAGTCGAACTTAATCTCCTGTCGTTGAGCAAACGGCTTGAATGCGGCGATCACTTCCGCCATCGACTGATAACGCTTCGCCGGATCCTTTTGCAGCATCTTCGCGATAATGGCCCCAATCTCGGGCGGGATTTCCGGACGAAGCTCGCACACATTCCTCGGTGTCTTCGTCCGATGAGCTTCCAGCTTGGCCCTGGTCGTCTTTTCTGCGAACGGGACGTGGGCCGTCAACGCAACAAAAAGAGTAGCACCGAGGCTGTAAATGTCAGCTCGCTGGTCGATCTTTCGACTGTCCACAGACTGCTCGGGCGCGATGTAGTCGGGAGTTCCAAGGCAGTCGTGACCGAAGACCATCGACAGCGAAAACTCTTCGTCGGCATCGTCGTTGATTAGAGCGAGGCCAAAGTCCAGAATGCGAGCGAACCCGCTTTGCTCAATCAGAAAATTCGCCGGCTTAATATCGCGATGAAAGATGCCCTTTCGATGAGCCGCGTGCAACGCTTCCGCCGCCTGTACGGCAAAGTCGCACGCCGACGGCCACTTCATCGCCCCAAAAAGTGCGACGAGTTCGTGAAGACTGATTCCGCGAACAAGTTCCATCACCAAAAAGTGAACGGCGCCTGTGCTGTCAACTCGATAAGTCTTGATAATGTTCGGATGATCCAGCCGCATGCCGGCGATTGCTTCCAGCTTCAAGCGAGCCAGCATTCCCGGATCCAAGGCATGCTCGGCCGACATGACCTTGATGGCTACCTTTCGATCTTCCTGCGGATCTTCGGCGATGAAAACACATCCCATCCCGCCAAACCCCAGAAGCTCGCGAATACGATAGCGATCGATCACCAGGCCTCGATAGCGGCCTTCCATCAGGCGCTCGGCCTGGAACGGAGTGATCACACGCTCGCGCACCAGTCGCCGCGCGGTGTCTTCCGCCTGAACCCACGGCTCAATGGCCAGCTTTTCCTGAACTTTACGAACCTGCATCGAAGAAAGCAGACCGCTTTTTTCGATCAGTTCAAAAAAGTCCTTTGCTGCCACCGGCGCCTGCATAGTCTGATCTCGTAATCCATACGTGTAGCTGGAACAGTGGTCAGAAAACGAATGACAAAAGCTGATGCAAAACTCACCCAGATATTGTTAAGAAAAATGAGCATTTGTAAAGCAGGTTATCGATCGGAAGCCGAAGTTCCCTTCTGCAACGTTCAGAGCAGCGACAAAACACGTCAATCCGCAAGGCATTGTGCGGACACCGAATACAACTGCTGGCCCTGAAAGGTCTCGAACCAATTTGCCACTAGAATGCCAAAGCAGCGTGTGCATTTTTGAAACGAGGTTCCGCTGAGTTGACTCACTTCTGCGTGGCCGAATCGTCAGTGCAGATTCGGAGGCTCAAGAAACGTGATGCCGTAAGCGAGCAGTACTCCCGCAAGCAAGGCGGCCGTCAGACGCAGGCGATTGTGGGCATGAAATTCCATTTCCGGCAACAGGTCACTCAACGAGATACACAAAAAGACTCCCGCCGAAAATGCCAGCGCCGCACAAACGACCTGATCCTGATATCCGCCAAGCTGATCAATCCCAAAAACGAATAACAATGCTCCCATGGGGCACATCGCCGAAAATCCGATGCTCACCAGAAACCTGGCCCGACGCGACCAGCCACCGCCGGCCATCAGAGACGTAATCGAAACGGCATCAAGCGGCTTATGCAGCATGATCGCCAAAAACGTCCCGAATCCGAACAGGGAAAGAAAAGGGCGATGTGTCGATTCCGCCTTGACGCTTGCCGCGAGCGCCATTCCGTCGATCAAAGTGTGCAGCGCGAGCCCCATCGTGATTCCAAGCCAACTCAACTCATGAGCATGATGACAATGCGGCGGCGCGATCTGCGATTGGGCTGATGATGGCTGCGATGGTGCTGGCTGGCCAAGGTTGACCATGACAACCCCATGGTCGTGATCGTGGCGATGGTCGTGGCCATGATCATGATCGTGGTCATGATTGTGGTGTCGATGTCCAGCGCAGGGGTCTTCTTCGGCGGTCGAGATTTCCAGCGGGCCATGGTGATGAAAGTGAAAGCATCGAATCAACAGGAACATCGTCATGATGCCGCCCATCATCCACCAAACCGCATCGTCAATGGATTGCTTTCCATGAACAGAATGCGGCAACAGGTGGAACACGGCGATTCCCAGCATCAGTCCGCCGACAAAACTAATCACGGTTTGCATCCGAGTATGAGTCAGTTCCACCATCGACGGTAACCAACCGCCCGCGATCGATGCCGCAACGATGGCAGCACAATAACCCACAAGCAAAATGGTGGTCTTTGGTTTTTCGAGCGATTCCGCCTGACGGCGAGCTTCCGCCAGGAACTCAGCGCCATCGTCTTGCTCCAGCGTGGTCTGGGCCGAGTCGGCGTATTTCGCTTCATCGGCCGCAGCGCAATCAGGAGCAAAGAATCCCTGCGTCATCGCAAAACAGAGGGGTAGTATCAAACGCAACAACATGGGTTCCAAACCTGCTCAATTCGAAGATTCAACGAATCGGGAACCATAAACTGTCCGGCGCCGACTTGCGAATCGTCGGGCAGCTCTACTGAAATTTTCCAGAAAGACTCGTTCGAATTGGACGACGCCTTGTTCAGATCATTCTAAACTGCGTGTTATTGTGGAGATGACGTTGTCCGGTCAGGGCTTGATCAGCTCATGGCTGCGAACAGCCAGTTCTCGGACTCGGCACTCATTCACAGTGATGCCCAACCCTGGGCCAGACAGACGCGAGCCTCGTCCACCGTATCGAAACGTCAGATCCTGTTCGGTCAGAGACTCCTTGACGAGAAAGCGATCAAAGCTGCCTTCCAGATAGCGAATGTCGGGAATGTTGCAGGCGAAATGTCGCCCGGCCGCGGATAAAATTCCCGTCTCGCCGACCTGACATCCAAGCTGATATCCCAAGCCATGTCGGCGAGCCATTGCGACCAGTCGGAGTGATCGAACAATGCCGCCACACTTGGAAAGTCGAATGTTGAACAGATCGCACCATTCGCCGGCGATGGCTCGCTCGGCATCTTCGGTGCAGCAGAGAGACTCATCCAGCATCATCGGGATCTGAACCATCGAACGCACGTGTTTCAGTCCCGCAACGTCAGCATGCGCGACGGGCTGTTCGAGACTGGTCGGTCGGTATTTCATCAGCGGCTCCAGCTTCGCGGCCACTTGGTCGCATCGCCAGGCTTCATTGGCATCCAGCCGAAGATCAACTCGTGAACCAACGACGCGTCGAACTCGGCGAAGGCATGCTTCGTCCGAAATTCCTGCGGTGCCTACTTTGACCTTCACCTGACGAAACGCGAACAGTCGCATCTTGAGTGCCGAAAGCCACTGCTTGCTCGGCGACATCGAAGTCACTGCTCCGCTGTAGAAGACTTCGTCGCGAGGTGTAGCGAAACCAAACGCGTCGGGAAGTCGACAGATCAGGTCGCCCACGGAACAGCCTTCCGTGCGACACGCGGCGTCGAGAACGGCCAGTTCGATGGCACAGCGGACCGAGTTGCCAAAACACTCACGAACGGTGACGCCTGGATCGGGAGCAACCTCGGCCAGTTGAAACCCATCCACGGCTGCGGCGGCAACGGCAGCGCCCGACAACTCGCATTCACGAAGCTGCTGAAAGTTTGTTTGCTCCACATGTCGCCAGACGGAGTCGATCGATTCGCCGGTCACATAAGTCCGAGGCAATCCTTCGCCCCAGCCGACGCTTCCGTCGTTCATCACACAGCGCAGGACGATCGTGTCGTTGGCAAAACGGATGTGGGACGCGTGTCGCACGGGCTTACGAAGTGCAATGGGCACCTGGAACGCAGTGAGTCGGTGAATGTGCATGGTCGTAGGCTATGACGATGGCTTGAAAACGAAAAGAGACCGGGGAAAGAACATCGAGGATCCTGCGAAGAGTGCTGGCGGGGCTTCTAAAACGTGGTCACGGCTCAGCGACGGACTCATGGTCATTCCTTGACAACTGGCCGGGCGAAGCACGAGGGGACTGACGTCCGCCGCTCGCCAAAATTCCGTGCGGACCGGCATTTCTACGTCGAAGACAACTTAAGATCTTTTCGACAATTCTTCCTTTTTCGCGCAGCAAAGCGGACTGTCCAGGCACTTAAATAGTAGCCATGACAAACGTCTTACCCGCCAACCTGTCGAAATCACTGCAGTTTTCCGATCAGGATCTGCTGCGTCGATTCATTCACGACAGCGACGAAACGGCTTTCGCGAAGATCGTGGAAAGACATGCGTCGCTGGTTATGTCGGTTTGTCGGCGAGTCGTCGGACAATCGGCGGATGTGGACGACGCGTTTCAGGCGACGTTTTTCGCGCTGTCGCAACGTCCGCACAGCATTTAC
The DNA here is from genome assembly GCA_031377305.1 of Planctomycetota bacterium. Lineage (GTDB taxonomy): Bacteria > Planctomycetota > Planctomycetia > Planctomycetales > Planctomycetaceae > SXXK01. Next base: position 11,801 of record JANMEV010000627.1, read on the forward strand.
GAATGTCGATCGCTGGCGAGCTGGCTCTACAGCGTGGCATGGAGGACGTCCGTGCGATTGGTGCGGATCAGGAGGCGAACGATGATGCAGGCACTGCCGGAGCAGATTCCTGCTGCCGAACCGGATCCGTTGGATGTGATTGCTGAGGCAAATGATCTGGCGACGCTGGATGAGGAGCTGAATCGGCTTCCTGAAAAATACCGTGACGTGCTGGTGATGAGCTACTTCTGTAAGCAAACGAATCAGCAAATTGCGGATCAGTTGAACGAAACCAAGGGAGCAGTCGATGGGCGAATTCGTGACGCTCGTCGATTGCTGCGAGTTCGTTTAACAGGCCGCGGCGTGGAGATCGGGGCGTTGACCATCGCGGCGACATTGATTTCATCGAAGGCATCAGCTGCATCTCCGGCTTTGATTCACTCGACAATCCAATTCGCAGGATTTGGTACCGGATTGTCAGGTGTGGAAAACGTTACAGGCGTTGACTTGGCTCGAATGAGACTTCTTACTTCTACAGGAACACCGATCATGAGCATGAAAACTGGATTACTTTGTACGGCGATCCTGTTGGGCTTTTCTGGAGCTTTTGGACTGAGTCAGCTCGTGGCGACTCAGGACGGGCTGGGATCGGGACTCGGTACTTCAAGCGAATCTTTGGCGCTGGACATTGGCGTAGGATCGGAATCATCGACTGAGAATTCAGATCCGTTCAGTGACGGCGGGGCCGTTGAGGTCGTTGCGGCGGCGGAGTCGAAACCTGCACAGGAACAGAAACAGGGAACGATTGAACTCGAAGTTGAAATCCTCGCCGCAGCCGAGACGAAACCCGCCCCCGTTGCGGAGACTGCATTTGTCCCGTCAGCAAAGCCATCGACGAACAACGGAAAGAAAGGGGCTGTCGCCGAGTTCTCTCGAACATCAGCACGCGGAGCAGAACGCAAAATCAATGAAATGATGGGCGTTGAAAAGATTCCGGCGTTGAACTTCCCGGGTGAAAATTCTTTGGGAGATATCCTAAAGGTAATTGCAGGCCATCTGACAGAAACCAGCGGCGTGCCCGTTCGAATTTTGTTGGATGAGACGGATCCGGATATCGGCTCAAACGCCAATCTTCTGAATGAGACGAGAGTGTCGGATGTGGAGTTGAGCGACATAACGATCGACAGTGCTTTGCGATTGATCTTCGCCAAAGTGAAAGATCAGGATCCTGGTCTTACTTGGATTGCTCAGGGCGAAGTGATTTTGATTGCCACAACCGATACTGCGAATGACGAGGACCACCTGATGCTGCGAAGCTATGACATCAGCAAATTGAGGGACTTGGAATTTCCAGTGGAAGGAAGTGTGCATGTGATGCAGGGCGGTGGAATGGGAGGTGGTGGTGGTGGAATGGGAGGTGGTGGTGGCTATTTCCTTCTTCAGGAAAGCGTTTCACCAAAAAGTCCGGACCACGCGGAGGTTCCGGAGCATAATTCTTCCGGTGGCGAGGGACAGGGGGCCTCTGGGATGGGACATGGCGAAGGGCACGGGCCCACTGTTGAGCGTGTTCCGACTCCATGGGAAAGCGGCTTGTCCAACGTGATCATGTCGCTCGCCGTGCCAGACAGCTGGCTGGGTGCCGGGGGCGATGAGATCGGTACGCTCTCAATCGCTGGTAACCGCCTGCTTGTTCGCCAGACTCGCAAAGGCCATGAGAAAGTCGTCGAAGTACTCGAAGAACTGGAACTCGCCGCCAAAGAGATGAGCGAAGAACAGTGATACTGGCTCGTCATTCTTTCTCCTGCGATTTCCCTTCGTGCTCTCCGTGTCTTCTGTGGTTCAACCCTGCGATTCCGTTTCATAAACCTGCCGGTTGAATCGGGATCGCAGTTATTCTCGGCTTGCCGTAGAACAGTCGTAGATGCGTCGCTGTTTCTCTTGGCACCGCTACAGTTAACGGACAGAAACCCTGACAAGGGCCGATCAACTGTTGACACCCTGCGAAATGTGGCCGAGAATTCAGGCACCTTCCTGAGAACTCCCGCCTCATTGGACATGCCGCCATGGCCCATTCCGCCCGCCGATCTGTTTCGATGTGTCCCGGCCC
>JANMEV010000646.1:0-9506 GCA_031377305.1 Planctomycetota bacterium
TTGCTGAATGACACACTTTCAACCATTCCATGGGGTTCAATGAGAGATGCGGGCATTGGTGCCGGTGTCTTTGTGGCCGACCGAATATTGAACTCGCGAAGCACGGACGGCTGGAATCGTGTCGTTTCTTACACGCCCGGCGACTACGTTGGAGACTGGAATCCGACCGCTCCTGATTTCGCTCCGGCCGTGTTGCCTCAGTGGGGACTCGTACGTCCCTGGGCGATGAGTCGACAGAATCAATTCCTTCCCGCTGCGCCTCCTTCGCTGTTGTCCTCCACGTATGCTCGCGATTTGAATGAAGTCAAAGCGATGGGTTCGGTCAACAGTCGAACTCGCACGGCAGATCAGACCAACATCGCTCTGTTCTGGGCCGGATCGCCGGGCACCGCCACGCCTCCAGGTCAGTGGAACATGATTGCTCAGACCATCGCTGAAGGCGAAGGCCTGTCGATGGAGGAAAGCGCCAGGATGTATGCGGTGCTGAACATCGCACTGGCCGATGCGGCGATTACATCATGGAATGCCAAGTACACTTACGACCTGTGGCGACCAATTGACGCGATTCAGAACGCGGATCTGGACGGCAATCTGTCCACTGTTCGAGATGCCAACTGGACATCGCTGCTGAAGACGCCTGCATTTCCTGCATACACTTCCGGCCACAGCACGTTCAGCGGGGCCGCGGCGGCTGTGCTGACGGATGTCTTCGGAACCGATGCGATTGGGTTCATTGCGAAGTCGGAAATGGCTGGTGTTCCCGATCGACTCTACACAAGCCTTCTTGCGGCTGCGGCAGAAGCGGGTCTGAGTCGCATCTATGGCGGTATTCACTTTCAGTTCGACAATCAGGTGGGCTTGTCGACCGGTGATGCGGTGGGACGCTTCGTTGCGGCCAACTGTCTGCCGATGCGAGCTGGAGTTCAGGTTGTGAATGGAGCCCTGCAGGTCTTCGGCACAAGTCGCAGCGACACGATTCGAATCGATATCTGGGGCTCGTCACTGAACATCCTGATCAACGGACGTTCGTTCCTGACGACTCCGGGAACATGGATTGCGTGTATCTGCATCGACGCAGGTCCGGGCAATGACGACGTCGCCATCAGCTCGCGAATTAGTCTTTCGTCGACGATCGAAGGCGGCACCGGCAACGACCGACTTTCCGGAGGCAGCGGGAATGACAAGCTGCTTGGCGATGCTGGCCACGACCTTCTGTTCGGCAACTGGGGCAACGACTCGCTGTTCGGTGGACTCGGCGACGACACGCTCGACGGCGGAGCTGGCTACAACTCGCTCAACGCCGGCTTCGGTTTCGACACGCTCTACATCAGTCGCTTCTTTGATACCTGGAACCTCGGCCCCGGCCGCAAGCGAATCTTCTGGCGATGATTGGGAAAGAAAAAGGGGTCAGGACTCATTGGAAAGAATTGAACTGGCAGAAGGATGGAAGTGGGGCTCGGCTTACGTCCGGCGTCGTTCGTCCGAAGAGTCCCGTTGGCTGGCCATCCCCCACGATCCGCCTCTGCCGCGAAACTGGCGTTCGTTGGTGAATAAAGTAGAAACCGACGCCGAGCTGCAATCTCTGCGGAACAGTGTGAAGCGAGGACTCCCATTTGGTGACGTTCAATGGATAAGTAGCAGCGCGATACGCCTTGGGCTGGAATCCACAACCAGACCAAGGGGAAGACCAAAGAATGAGACCTGACCCCTTTTCGTCCTCCACACGTTGCCGTGCATATCGTAGAGTCCCCAGCGATTGGGATTTTTTTGTGAGCATTCATGGGGATAGCTGTTTTTGACTTCTACAGTGTTTACCTTTGTCCAAGCATGATCCTCAAGTCGTTCGCGTTCGTCGCCAAAGCCATAGATTGAATCTTGTCCAGCCCGACATGCGTACTCCCACTGTGCCTGGGTTGGTAGCTGAAATTCCATTTCCTTTGGCAGTCGCCCAGAAAGTCGCTCTGTGTCGTTTAGTTTACGGCAGAATTCAGTTGCCTCTGAAAACGTCATGTGGGTCGCCGCAAACTTGTCTCCAGAACGAAAATTGCCGTCTTTCCCACGTTCGGACCAAGGCGACGATTGCATAACGTCTTTCCAAAGCTGCTGAGTTACTTCATGCTCCTGAATCCAAAATCCGTGCGTCAGTGTGACTTCTTCCCTGGTTTCATTGAATCGGCGAAGTGGATCGGAATCGGGGCTTCCAATCAAGAATTTGCCTGACGGACAAGATCTAAAGGATAAGCGGAAAGGCGTCATCTTCGCCTTCAGACCACCCACAACTGGCACCAGAGAACTCTGTCCTTCGTCTCCGAGAACGGCCGAAACGCAGAACAACAGAAGTGCGAGTCCAATGTATTGACACCCGGTCGTGACTGGTGTCAGCCAACTAAAAACCTGTGTCATCGTTCGCGCCATTCCGAAAGACCTGTCTCGCCACGCACAGCGTGCGCTAATTAAACCAATCTCCTTCCGTCAAATGCATGGCACCTTTGTTCTCCTCTGCTTGTGAACGGTCACCAACTTTAATCACCCTTCAGCCAGCGTCTGAAAGAAATCCACTGCGACCACAAGAAACACCCAAGGCCCAAAGCCATAAGAAGCGACGATATATTATATGCCTTTGCCCACTTAAAAAATATTGCGCCAATCCCGAGGAGAACAGCTGTCAGAAGAAGTTCCATTTCGAAGAATGAGAGAAACCGCCGACTCATCACCCACGACTCCAAATTTTGCATTACGAACTAACGTGATTTATTGATCTGATTTCAAAGCCCAGACGCCGAAGCTAGCGGGCGTCGAAATTTTTCGACGAACTTTGTTTCGCCAATTGTCACATCTATGTCTGGAAATCATTGCTACTGCAGTACAACATAATACACAGTGCCTATTCCACCAAACACAATCACTATGGTCGTGTACCGATTCGTGTTCATTCCGGCATTTAATGCTGCCTCTGGTATGGCAACCATTCGCCCAAACGCATTGCCACCATGTTGCGACAAGTATGCAGCACGTTCAATGTTGAAAACGTCGCCAAATCGAAGGCGCGGGCCAATAAAATGTGCTTCTCTGGCCATAAGCGATGGATCTCGCACCTGTTGTAGAAGATGTGTCAATTCATGTCGGATTCGGCCACGTACTGTGTATAGGAACTGCCTTCCTCCAAAGCGAAAAACCAAGCGACCAGTCGACTTTTCGATTCCGGCAAATCCTGCGGTCGAGTCCAGAGCCTGAAGACCCCCTCGTCGCCACAGCCGTTGGAGAAGCAAGCGAAGTTGCGTCTGTTCTGCAGCGGTCACTCCGTTTTGAGTCAAGAATCGCTGAGTTGTCAATTCTGACTCAACTAGTTCCAGCGCAGTACGAGTTGTTTCACCTTCCACGGCCTTCGCAGCGATCCTCGCTTTCAGGGCTTCGAGTCTTGCGACTAGAGCGGCCACTCGTGGGTTTGAAAGGACGGCTCCGCCAAGTCTTGTCGCAGTTGCTCGCGCACTTGCGGTGACGGAACTACCTATTGGAGCGTGCAGAATCCTGTAGCCCAAACTCTTCCCTGCCAATGATTCGGCGGTTGCCGCAGTGCCAGGCAGCTTCATCCCCGCGCCGGTAAGGACCAGCAGCCCAAACGCTGTGACAGATTCCCAGCCGCGTGCTGACATTTCCTCTGGCGTCAGCACCTTGCCGTCCATTGATTCGCCTTCCAGCCATTCCAACGTTGAAGTGTTTACGTTCAACATGGCGTCGTCCGCAAGTCGCAATACCCACGTCGTCAGAAACGGATACTCTTTTTCCGTCAACTCCCACTGCTTTACCGAGCGGACAGCTCGTTCTCGCTCTGAGATCGCCTGGACTACTGAATCGTAAAGCTGTCCGGCGGCGTTCCAATTGCTCCTTCCAGTCAGGTTGAACCAGTCACCACGGTTAATATGGATAGTGTTCGTTTGTTGGTCCGGCCAAGCATCCCAAGAGTAGGTTCCATTCCAGTAGTCGACCTCTTTGATCTGCCATCCCTGTTCATGTAGCAACATAAGTGCGGCAATACCATTCTCACCGTAGCGTTCGATGAAGGCCTCCTGAACCGCCTTCCAATCATAGGTTGCCGTTTCCCCTGGAGGAAGTGTCACCTTAAAGAGCTCTTCCATGGTCACTTCCGCAGCGGCTTGGCGGAGTTCATCTGCCACGGCCTCCGCTTCCGCTTCAATCGCCTTTGCTTCGATTTCAGTCAGTTCGAGCTCAGCATTTGCCAACGGAATGCTGTTCGCTTCTATTGAATCGTCAACAACAACGATTATGACTACCGCATCGACAGCAGAATTTGCGTCCATCGCAGATAGAAGAGGCCTCTGTCCAAAATTGATTGGAGCAAGTTTGATGTCCTGGCTTGGGTCTCTTCCAAGCAATGCTGGGGGAAGAATCTGTTCCGGGGGTAGTAGTCCATTCGGCAGCGATGCGTTCAAGCCTCCTGGCTGGGTGGGTTTGACTGGCAATGCGGCACTTTTCACGTCGTCGGTATAGAGCTCGCCGAGGGGGATGATATTCAGTGGAATGCTTGTCCCGGGCGGGTTGTGGTCGGGGTTGTCATCTTTGACCTCATCTGTGTTCGTCTCAGGGTTTTGCTTTGTCTGGTTTTTATTCTCCGGCGTTGGACTTCCAAGAGTCTGCGTGAACTTGCTGTCATCCCGCGAGACCTTGCCGGAGCTTACCGGGTCGGAGCCGGGCATGTCGGGCATGGTGCCGTTATTGAAGTAGTGGTCCAGATCGCTGGCGTTGAAGCCGGTGGAGGTGGATGGGGAGGAAGCTGAGTATGATGAATAGTAAGAGTAAGATGAAGACTGGGAGGGCACACTGAGCCAGCCGGGGACGAACGTGGTTCCGGCGTTCTTGTTCAGGCTGATCGTACCGTCCGACGCTCCCGTGATTGGAAGTGTGGATGCTTCGAACTTCACGTTCGACGAATCCAACTGCAGATTGGCCCAGTTGGTTTCGTAGATACTGCGAGACTGAGCCAGTTGCAAAGCCGCCGCCGCCAGTTCGCGATCCTGCTGGCCGGCCGCGTGCTGCAGAGCCTTGTTTTCCGTCGTCGAGGCGGTCGCCATGCCGACCTGGTAGTCTCGCTGAGCGTCCAGCACCCCGCGACTGCCGTTCATGTGATCGATGATCGCTCCGTTCACAGTGTCAGCCCACGGCGAGCGTCCATAGTACATACGCTCGGCGTCCTTGGTGGTTGCAATGTAATCGGCCGACTGATTCGCCTTTGCCGCCATTGCCAGCCAGAACGGATTCGCATAGCTCATGCCCGTTTGAGTGCCGCTGCCAGACGTTCCAGTGCCGCTGCCACCGCTGGTGCCTGTTCCGCCAACAGTGCCAGTGCCGTAGGAACCCGTGCCAGTTGAGCCGGTGCCTGTTAACGTGGTCCCTGTTGATCCAGTCCCGGCGGTCGAGCCTGCCGCCGTTGAACCCGTCCCGGTATAAACGATCGATAGCAGAACGTCACCGTTTTGAGATCCCTCAACGCATTGCGATCCCCCTCGCTGTTTTGCGATCCGAGGTTTTTGTGCTCACGGAAGCTGATGTGCTGTCAGGTTACGACGAAGCGCGAAGTCCTCGGCGGCAGCCAGGACCTTTCGAAAACTGTGAAGGTCTCCATCGCGGAATGTGACAATCGTTCTCGTTAGACGGACGACCGTAAGTGGCCTATCCTCCGTACCGGCGACGCGAAAGGGCGAGTTGATTTTACGGAGGTCGATGTGTTGTGGTGACCGCTGCCGTTGAAATTGAGAACGTCACAAAGACATTTGATGACCTGATCGCCGTCAATCGAGTCAGTCTCAAAGTGCCTCGCGGCGAGACGCTGGGCCTGATTGGGCCGAACGGCGCGGGCAAGACGACTCTTCTGAGAATCATCTGCACGCTGGCTCGGCCGGATGTGGGCGACGTCAGGATCGAAGGCAAGTCGGTCCGCGAAAACCCTCGCATCGCCAGGACTCATATGGGATTTATGCCCGCGGAGTTTGGCTGTCCTCGCAATCTGGCCATCGGAGAGTACCTCGACTACTTCGCCTGCATGTATGGTCTGACTCCAACCGAACGAGTACCGCGGATTCGCGATGTCTGCGAGTTGACGGACCTCAGCGGACGCGAACATGTGATGGTGAAAGGCCTGTCGACGGGGAATCGTCAAAGACTGTTGCTTGCCAAGACGCTGTTGCATGATCCGTCGGTGTTGATTCTGGACGAACCGGCCAGCGGCCTGGACCCTCGGGCTCGTAACGAACTGCGAGCGATCATCAAGACGCTGGCGTCGATGGGGAAAGCCATCATCATCAGTTCGCACATTCTGCCAGACATCGAAGACATCAGCGATCGGATCGGAATTCTGGAGGCCGGTCGGCTGGTTCTGGAAGGTGACCTGGCATCTCTGCGAGCTTCCACAGGGACATCTCAGCGAAATATTCGGCTCAAAGTTCCGACGAATGAGTTGGCTCGAACGAAGGACCTGTTGGCGAAGCTGAATGGAGTCAACAACTGCGATATTCGTGAGCAAAACATCATAATGACCAGCGATGAGGTCAACAGCAACTACATCCTTGCTGCCTTGTTGCAGCACGACGTCCGTGTCCTGCAGTTTGTCGAGAACGAAACGAATCTCGAAGACATTTTTATGCGGTCGACAGCGGGGAAAGTGACATGATCGCGGTTCGACGATTCCTCGCGCTCTTTAGAAACAGTCCGACATACGGTCGCGATCAGGCCAGCCTGATTTCCGGGTTCAACATCGGACTCGCGGCACTCGTGCTGAACGGGGCGATTCTGTTGACGCTCCTTCCGCTGATGATGGACCCGAACGATCCGGATTTTCGAAAGCTGACCGAGAACATTGAGTTCGGACAACTGCTCGGGTTAATCCTGCTGGGCGGTGCGACAGCGTTTGCGACGCTGCTGATTCCGATGCGGCTCGGCGGCGTGTTTATGGGGCCTCGCATCGGCCGGTACTTCGATCAGATCGTGTTGAGCGGCATTACTCCGCTTCGGTTTCTGATCGGCAAAGTAACGTCGCAGAATCTGTTTATGGCTTTGATGCTGTTCCTGTTGCTGCCGTGGTTTGTGCTTGTGCTGGCTCTGGGCGGACTACAGTGGCCCGTGTTTTTGGCCAACCTGTTTCTGCTGTGGCTGTACTGCATGATGATGGCGTTGGTCATGCTGTGGCTGACGCTGTATGTGAATGAAGTTCTGGCGATGTTCATTGTGCTCTTTTGTGGAGCGTGGATGTGCGGGCTCGGATGCGCGCCGATTCCGTATCAGCCGTTTGTTTTCAGTCCGTTTCCAGCGTTGATGCACAGCGTGTACGCCGCGGCCGAGGCCCTTCCGGACGAGTATTCGCGAAGCTATCTTAGCACCTTTGTATCGTGTGCGACCGGAATGTCATGCGTGATTGCAGTCTCGCTGGTGGCGATTTCTATGGGTCCGCTGTACGGCATCATCCGCGACAACAGCACGTTCGGCGAAGTGGTCCGAGCAGGCGACAGCAAACGTAAACGTCGCTTTCGACTTCGGCTGCACATTCAGCGACCGTCTGAGCTGGCGTTCTTCTACGAAAATCGAGGCGACACATGGCGACGATGTGAAGGCTTGCTGCGATGGGGAATTGGGTTTCTGGGGCTACTCGTGACTACGGGTGCGGCCTGGACATTTTTCATCGTGGTGATCCAACGCGTCGTCGTTCAGAACTTGTCAGCGGGACGGGCCTACATTTCGAGTTGGTTTTACGCCGAGTTCACAACGACGTGTCACGTGTTTCACGGGATCACTTTGGTTTTGGCGATCATGCTGTTCTCCCATTCTCGAAACACAACCTATCTCCGAGTCCCTTTTGTATTTGGATGGAAAGCCGAGGTTTCGAAACTGGATTCGATCTGCTTTGTGATCGTGCTTTTGCTGTCGTCTGGAGTCGCGATCGGATTTCCGTTTTGGTTCGAAGCGAATGTCCTGAGATCCATACCAACGCCCTCAGCTGCTGAGGTTGCTGCGTCAGGCTATCAGGCTCAAACTACCCGGCTGAATTTCGTGGCTGTAGCGTGGAAAGGAATTCTGGTCCTGAACCTTGCGGCTGTAGCGGCCTACCTGATGCAGCGATTGATTTGCTTGTCGATGTGGATGAAGAGCGTATCAATGATGCTGGTTGCCGTCCTCTATGGAGGCATGGTTTGCCTGATACCCATCGTTTTGTCAATTTCGATGCGGTCCGTCTATGAACTGCAGCAGTATCAGGTTCTGTTTAACAATGCACCGCGACTGATCATGGTTTCGCCGGCCATGATCCTGCTGGATTTGTACGGGGAACGACCTCCTAATTTTCCACAAGACATGTCGAGCCTGCCATTTTACGTGGTTCACTCGGCGCTGATCCTGAGTTGCCTTTTCGCGATTCGCATGGTCGGTCGAAAGCTGCGGCTTGAGTACTTGACCGCGTCGACAAAGGAGAATCGCTGATGCTTCAATATCTGCGGAAGGACATATCACGAACTCTGCTGGCATTCGCTACGATGCTTTGGGTTGGTCTCGGCGGAAGCGTGGTCGCAATCGCTCAGGGACCGGGACGCGATGCGGACAAGCCAAAGCCGGATTTCCCTGGCCTTGATATTCAGGTCGAGGCTGGCTGGGACGGCCGAGTGGAGGTGAATGCTCCGGTGCCGATATCGTTCCTGCTCTCAAATCAATCTGAGCAGGTGCTTGAGGGCCAGTTGATCCTTACCGATCCGTTCACGAAGAAGGAAGTCAATCTCGGCGATGTCTTTATCGGTCCCGCCAGCGTAAAGCGATTCTCGTCGGTGCAGGCTTTGACGGGCTGGAGCGACTGTGTGGCGACCTACACGGATGGCGACGAAGTCTATTGGACTCGGCCTGTGCCGTTGATCACGGGCAAGGATTTTTCTGAAGATCTGAATTTTCTGCTGTTTGTTGATGATGGTGGCAGGGCCCTCCAACTGCCTGGCTCAGAGACTCCAGCCTCTGCAGAGTCCGTCCAACCGAATGCTGTTCAAAACTCACCGACGATGTCAGGTGGAATGGCGATCGATCCATCCCGGTACATCCCCAGGCAAGGTAGCGGACGCGCCGTGCAGCCATTATCGGTAAAGACGTGGCAGATTCCTCAGCATCCGGGACCGCTGACGGTGACTCAGGGAATTCTGTTTTCCGAATCCGCAAAACCTGAGATGCTGAATGAACAACAGTGGGACGCGATTGGCCGCTGGATGTGTCTGGGCGGCACCGTGTTCCTGCATGACTCATCAAAGGAAGTTCTCGATCGACTGAAGAAGGCGGCTCCACTTACGGTACAGCCGCCGGTTCCGTGGGAAGAACTTTCCGTGCATCGCGGCGGCGGTGGTTCACTCCGCGAATATAGCGGCAAGCTCTTTTCTGCGGACGATCCCACGACCATGCAGGCCGTGCTCAGCGCTGCCGGGAAGCTGTCGCGTACGAATATCCTATGGGTTCTAGACGAGACGTCG
>JANMEV010000666.1:0-12554 GCA_031377305.1 Planctomycetota bacterium
CGGCAATGCAGTTCGCTGCGAGAGGACTTACTACGCCTTCGTGGCTTCCAGCATTGCCGTCAGTTTTGCCACTCCATCCGAATTGCCAAACGCAAAGAGACTGTCACCAGGCTCGATCACAAGATGCCCGGGCGGCGGGAATACTTTCTGTCCGTTGGCTTTGCGGACACCCAGCAGCATGATTCCCGAATCTCTCAGCCCGGATTCGCTCAGCATTCGCCCCACCAGCATGGAATGAGCCGGCACCATCACGTCGGCGATCTCCCAATCGACGCCTTCCGATTCAGCAACCTCGACAAAGTTTTCGATGCTGGGCGAAAGCATAAAGCGAGCCATTCGAATAGCTCCGGATGACAGCGGATTCATCACCCGCGTTGCGCCTGCCTGAGTCATCTTTTGAGCTGCTCGATCGTCACTGGCTCGAGCAACAATCTGTAGTTTTGGGCACAGAAGCCTTGCTGATAAAACCACGTACAGATTGTCCGCATCGGTCGGCAGAACCGTCGTCAGCCCGCGAGCCTTGCAGATACCGGCTCGGTTCAGAATATCGTCCTGTGACGCATCGCCGCAGATATACATCCAGCGACGTTCCCGAAAGTCTTCGTCAAACACCGACGGATTTTCGTCGACAACCACAAACGGCTGGCGGCGAGTTTCAAGATATTCACACAGCGTTGCCCCCATACGACCGTAGCCGCAAACGATGAAATGATTCGTAAGTTTGCTGATGTCCTTTTCCATTCGTCGTCGCTCCAGCAGGGCCTGCAAGTCCGTATTCATCAGTATCTGGCCAAACTGCACCGCGCCGTAGGTCACAACACCGATGCCGCACGTCAGATAGCCCATGATGAAGAGTTTTGTTCCGTCTGTCAGAGGTGCCGGTTCATGGCAGCCGACCGTCGTCAGCAAAATGATCGACTGGTAAAAGCAATCCAGCAGAGGCGCGCGTGTCAGGAGATGCAGACCGATGCCGCCAATCAGCAGCAACGCCAAAATCAGCATCGGAATCTGCAGCAGCCGCCTCATGCACCTTCCCTGACATTTCCTTTGGTCAACTCCGTGACCATCAACACGCATGCACGCCGGGTGAACGCGTCTTTATTTCGAACATTTTCCGCCGAATTGTCGCGGAAATCGGGTATCGTGGAAAGCTCATTCTGGAACTGCCAGGCTGCTGATTTGTCTTATTCTGAGTCCATGTCCCCCGAGACAGTTTCAGAAGCAAAAATGACGCCCGTGTCAAAATACGACACATGTCTTGAGAACGTACGCAGCCGATGTCCGATGCTACAAACCCCTATCAACCACCCTCATCTGAGCAACCCGCGTCGGACCGCTGGTCGTTGCGTCATCGCCTGGCTGTTGCCCATGGCATCTTCGGCGGAGCAATTCCTGTCACAAATGCTGTCTGGATAATTGTCAACAATTTGGGTCGCCCGACGCCGCCCGGCACTGTCTATTTTGGAACTCCATCTGTCGGTGCGCTGATTCTGCTATTTTTCGGCGCACCAATTCTTGCGGTCATCTTCGCCACAGTGGGAGGGTTTCTGGGCGTTATGGTCGATCTGATGACGAAGAGAGGAAAAACGCCGGACAGCCAAGGGGATTTCTCTCAATCTGCCATCAAAATCCCGCAAAAGTAAGGACCAACTTCGCTTCGGCGAAACAACTGTGTGATAGTCCCCCTGCTCTCACACGTTGCCCAAATCTTCATCGACTCCAGGGTGATTTGATTGCCGCACCCACTGTAAATCCATAGACTGGCACCAACAGGTGTATCCGAGTCAAAACTGTGACCTGCGTTGTTCGATAAGTTCTCCAGAACAGCAACTGACAATCTTTACCGGGGGCTTGGAATGTCAATTTTGGTCAGTTGTGACAGTTGTGACGGACAGTTTCGTGTTGATGATCAACACGCTGGAAAGCGTGTCCGATGCCCACAGTGTCAGGGTGTCGCGACTGTGCCTGCGGCTGCTAAGTCTCCTCCGGCCGCAAAGCCTCGAACTTCAGAACCTGCAGCTCGATCTGCTCCACCAGCCGCTCCCAAACCGGCCGCGAGGCCAGCGGCAAGGAGCGAATCAAGAAGCGAAGAGCCGCCGCAGAGGCCGGCCCGCACAAGAACGCAGGATCCAAAACGGTACAGTCAAAACAAGTCATCCCCCATAGCTATAATTGCCGGTGCCGCCGTCGCGGTTCTGCTTATCGGAGGGGGCGGTATCTTGCTGGTTCAAATGCTGACAGGGAAAGATTCCTCGTCCGACATGGCGGCGACTTCGCCAGCAGACGCAACTGCTATTCCAGTTAGCCCAGCAACCGATGCTGCATCAGCATCGGTTTCGCCGGATGGTGTGACGCCAACGACAGTTTCGTCTGATGCCACGGCCGCCAAGTCCAACGGTGCTACAGGAATGAACGGTTTTGCTGGAGCGAAACCCAACGAACCCACAACATCGGTGTCACCTTCAAACACTGCGATGAATCCAGGCGCATTCGCAAATCCTGCCGCGACACTTCCCGGCGGCACTCCTGCCATGGCAGGCATTGGCTCAACGCCTCCCGCCAATGCGACGCCAGGAATCCCAGCGACCGGCTCCTCTCCATCGGCTTCGCCGGGGGCTTCGTCTGCTGTTGCGGCAACGACACCAGATCCAGGGGCTTTGATAGCCTCGACAGTTGAACTCAACCCGGCAGATTTGTTTAAACGAGTTAAGCCTGCGGTGGTTCGAGTCAACGTGTCAACTCTTGACGGTGAGGGCCATGGCAGCGGTTTTGTTCTCAAAACCACTGGCATCGTAGTGACAAATTATCACGTAATCGCCGGCGGCACGAGCGCTGCCATTGAGTTCCACGATGGGCAGCGAATAGACATTGAGGGCGTACTGTACATGAACCGCGAAAAGGACATCGCTATCCTAAAATTTGAACCCAAAAAGCGGACTGAGTCGCTGGTGGCTATTCCGCTGGCCTTAGAATTGCCCCCGCAGGGAACAAGTGTTGTCGCCATCGGAGCACCGCTGGGTTTGGACATGTCGATCACAGAAGGAATCGTTAGCGCAACGCGCACCGCTAAGGAACTGGAAACCTCGATCGGTCTGACTGATCACGATGGGACCTGGGTACAGACCACTGCTGCGATTTCGCCTGGTAACAGCGGCGGCCCGCTATTGAATCGTCTTGGCGAAGTCGTGGCAATCAACACGCTGGCTCTCACGGGTGGAAGTGCTCAGGCACTTAACTTCGGAGTGTGCTGTCAGGACATCAATCAGGCGCTGTCCGAACTTGAAGAAGTTCCACTCGTCCTTAGCCCGCTGATCGCACCACCTGCAGAATCATCCAGCAGAGTCGGGCCGGGCGGTGGAGGCGGTGGTCGTGGTCGAGGGACGCTTGTGGATGTTTCGGGGACACCCGATGGGCAAAAACGGCTCGCGGAGCTCAAAAAGATCCAGATTGAGTTTGATACAATCTTTGAATCGGACCCGTTTCAAGTCGTCCCCGGTGCAGTGCGAGCTGAGGTGGATGATGTCCTGAAGAAGCTGAAGATTGAGGAAAGCCTGATCAGCAACGATATCGCGATACTGGCTGTGATCATTCGTATGCGGCTGGCGGGTGACAAGATCTCGATCTACATCACGTCTCACGTCTTCGCACTTGACCGATCGTCAAACGGGCCGCGAATGTTGAAGCTGTGGGAGCGAACTGGCAACGCCGGCTCAACAACCGTGCAGTCGCTGTTGTCCGGGAAGCTGACAACCACTGTGAAGCGAGATCTTAAAACGTTCTTCGTTAAGTTGAAGGATGACGTTCTGGAAGCTCGCCGAGTCGTTGGTGAAGCGTCGAACCCAACAACCACTCCCGCGCCCGATGCGAAGAAGCCTGAAACGAAGAAGTAGTCAGCGTGCCGCAGAGTGAAGGGCTACCGCACACTGTTTTTCACTATCAAAACGCGGTTCGCAAGCATGAACCGAGAGACTGTCATCACCGTCGTCACCTGCATCCCCAGCCTGGGGCTCGCAGCAATGCTCACTGACATTTTGCGGCCACAGTATCGTACCTTGCTGAGCAGATTTCCGCATATAGCTCCGCAGATCTGATCCTGTGATTTGCAGGAACTTAAGCTGCAACATGCAACTCGGCGCACCTCGGCAGACAAGGTGAAGTGATTGCGATACAAACAGCATTTCTCATAAGATGCTGCTGTCGTTTTCATCTCCCGGGAAGTTTCGCCATGCTCACTCCTGAAGATCGACTTCGTGATTTCCCCTCGTTGACGGGGATTAGCTATTTGAATTCCGCCGCGGAAGGAATTCCACCGCTGGCGGTGGGCGAAGCTCTGCAGCAGTATTTTCGGGACAAGCAGGCCGGCATGGATGGCCGAGGTCCTCACTTCGCCCAATGGGAAGCAGCAAAGGAACGAGTCGCCGAACTGTACGGGCTCTCAACGTTCGAGGTTTCGATCTGCTCGTGTTCGTCTGAAGCCTACAACCTTGCGGCGATGGCGCTTCGGCTGAAGGATGGCGATGAAGTGATCGTCAACGATCTCGATTTTCCAGCCGGGGCGACTCCGTGGCTGCAGAACGACAGTCGCGCAACCGTCAAAATCTGGCGATCGCGAGACTGGGCGTTGCACGTCGAGGACTTGATCCCGCTGCTCAGCCCCAAGACGCGTCTTGTCACGACGTCGCTCGTGAGCTTCTTCAACGGCTACATGATCTCATTGCCCGAGGTCGCCGATGCCGTGCACGCCCATTCGAATGCAATGCTGGCCGTTGATGTGACTCAGGCATTGGGGCGAATTCCGCTGGATCTTCACGAAGCCGATTTGATCGTCAGCAGTACTCACAAGTGGATTCTGGCGTCTCACGGCGGAGGCCTTGTCGGAGTTCCCTCACGTCGAGCGGACGCCTGGACTGTTCCCGCCGGAGGCTGGTTCAATCTGAATGATGCGTTCGGACCCGCTCGCTTTGAAGCCGCCGTCAGCAAGCCCGGCGCGGCCAGCTTTACGGTCGGAATGCCGAACTTTCCGGCCGTGTATGCGATCCGAGCCGGTCTGGATTACGTCTGCAACATGGGAATCGCCAACATTGCTGCCGCCGCTGATCCGCTGGTCGAAGTGTGTCTTGAGGGACTTTCAAAACTGTCGGTCGATTTGATTACGCCTCGCCGAAAAGGCCATTTCGCCGGCATCATGGCCTTTCGACATCCAAAGGCCGAACAGATCCATCAGCAACTCTTGAATTGCGGCATCCACACCATGCATCACGCAGGCCGCATTCGAATCGCCATCCACGGCTACAACACAATGGCCGACGTGGATCGCCTGCTAAAGGAACTATCGATCCACTGCGGCTGAAATAATCATCTCCACCAGACAACCTTTTCCAAGGCCGACCTGCACGCAGGCTCGGATTGGTGCGTGGCCCTTTGGAACCCAGGCGTCCCAAAGTTCGTTCAGTGTCGGCATGTCGTTAAGATCCGCAAGGTAGATCAGAATCTGTAGTATGCGATGGCGAGAGCTGGCGATCTGTTCAAGCGTCACGTCGATCTGCTGCAGCAACTGCCCGATCTGGCCTCGCGAATCCTGAGTCATGTCGTTCGCCACCTCGACCCACTGCGCGACGCCGTTGTGGATAACGACGTCTGACCATCGAGGAGAATCACCGAGTCGCCGAATTTCGGACATGACAAAGCCTTTCGTGCAGAAGGTTGATTTCAGATTTGAGATCTCAGATTTCAAATATCAAATCACAAGTTTCGAATTTGAAATCCCGGGCACTCTATTCCGACTCACCAATGTTCCACAGGCCCGTTCGGAACCTTGACCAGCGCGGTCGGAACTTCGCACCGTCGTTCGCCGTGACGCTTTCGAATCTCTTCGACAATCGCATCAAACTCGGCGAAAGATTCAAACCGACGCAGGCGATCTTCGAGGTCTTCCGGAATTCCCAGACGAGCCCCATACCACGCTGCGAACTTTCGAAACATCAGGCACGCGAAGTCATCATGCTGCCGAACCATCAGTGTGAAATGAGTCACCAGGAAATCCAGTTGCTCGTCTGGCGACGGTTCGAATGGCGTCGCTTCGCCACTCACCAGACTCTGGATGCGACGAAAGATCCACGGATCCAGCATAGCTCCTCGCCCAATCGCAACCGCCGCGCAGCCGGTTTCCTGCATCATGGCGAGAGCATCCTCCGGAGTTCGAACGTCGCCGTTGCCGATGATGGGCATTGATCGAACAGCTTGAACTGTTTGCCGAATGCAGTCTCGATTGACGCTTCCGTGAAAACCCTGAGACCTCGTTCGACCATGAACTGTTACGGCCGCCACACCAATATCTTCCAATGCAGCCGCAAGTGCGGGGGCGGTGATCGTGGACGAGTCCCAGCCGAGACGCATCTTGACCGTCACCGGAAGATCGACCGCTTCGATGACTCGGCTGACCATTCCCACAGCGCCATCGACATTGCACATCAGCCGAGCCCCGCCGCCGGAGCCGTTGACTTTGGCCATCGGGCAACCCATGTTGATATCAATGGCTTCGTAACCGTGATCTTTCAGCCATCGCGCGGCTTTCACCAGATCTTTGGTTTCGCCACCAAAAATCTGCACCGTAAGTGGCCGATCTTCGGGACAAGTTTGCACGAGCTCCATCGACTTGCGGCGTTCGGACCACAGCATTGATGCCAGCACAAGATCGGTTGTCGCCAGACCCAGGCCCCCAATCCGGCGCAGCACAAGTCGAAAGGCCAGATGAGTGTAGCCCGCCAACGGCGCAAGGAAGAAACGCGACGCCAGTTGCCGACCACCGATCGCGATGGGAGTTCCGGCGATCTCACGGACTGGCCGTGCCCCATTCTGCGAGGGCTCCGCGTTCTGTATGACGTGGCTCATGGTGCGTCTCGTCGCCATCCCAACTTTGTCAGTCCAGCGACCACTTCCATCAGTGGAAGGCCGATGATGCTGGTCAGACTTCCTTCAAAGCGAGTCACAAACAATGCAGCATGGCTTTGGATCGCATAGCCGCCCGCCTTGCCGGTGGATTCACCTGTGGCCACGTACCATTCCAAAAGCTCGTCGCTGACTTCGCAGAACGTGACTTTTGATCGAACGATAAACTGAGTCTGTTGATTGCCGTGTGATATTCGAACGCCCGTCCAGACTTCGTGAGTCCGCCCGGACAACCACCTTCGAAACCACGATCGTACTTCATCCTGCCAACGCTCCGGACCAGGCTGGCCGAGCACACAGCGCGTTCCATTGTCATCGGATGCGATCACAATTGTGTCGGCGACAACGACAAACGGCGGTATCGGTTCGCCCGGCATCGCTGCAAGCTGGCGGCAGATGTCATCGTGCTTCATCTGCACGATATCGATCAGTCTCCGCTCAATCCCCGCTTCGTCCGAGACATCAGCGAAGCCAGGCTCATCAGGCGACGACGGCGGCAAAATGACTAGACACTCCTGCCCGACGATCGACCCCAGCAATTCGCGGCGGCGAGGTGATCGGGAACCGAGTATGATTTTTGCTGCTGGTTTGGTGGTCATGAAATTAGATTCTGTTTTGGCACATCGTGTCTCTGTAGGATGGGCATTCCTGCCCGTCGAATCGTCGTCGGACAGGAATGCCCAACCTACGATGAAGGAACGGACTCGGCATTATTGTTCAACAGTCCCGTCCGAATTGTATCCCAGGCGACCAACGCGTCTCGCACGCTGCGGACATCGTGAATGCGGAGAACGTCTACTCCAAGTTCTGCAAGTGCGATAGACACGCCAACCGTTCCCGCTTCACGTTCGTCGACGTTGCGACCCAGCATCTTTGACAGGAAACGCTTGCGAGAATGTCCGATCAGCACAGGTCGCTGAAGATCGTTCTGCATGCGAGGAACAGCCCTGAGTAATTCCAGGTTGTGGACCGCCGTTTTGCCAAATCCAATTCCGGGATCCACGCACATTCGTTCGGCGGCGATGCCGGCCATCAGACATCGATCGACCTGCTGCTGCAGGAACTCAATCACTTCGCTGACAACGTCGCTGTACTTTGGATCCTTCTGCATCGTCTGCGGAGTCCCCTGAATGTGCATCAGACAGATCCCGGCGTCCGTCTCGCGACAGAATTCCAGCATCGCCGGATCAAACGTCAGTCCGGAGATGTCGTTCACGATCTCAGCCCCGGCCTCCAGCGCCTGGCGAGCAACTTCGGACTTAGTCGTATCGATCGAAATGGGGACTCGCAGCGTCTGCGACAATTGACGGATCACCGGAACTGTTCGCCGCAGTTCTTCGTCGAGCGAAACTGGTTCGGCACCGGGGCGAGTCGATTCGCCGCCGATGTCGATGATGTCGGCTCCATCGGCTTCCATCTGCACCGCGCGAGCGACAGCCGAATCGACGGCGTTGAACTGACCTCCATCGGAAAAACTATCGGGCGTCACATTCAGGATGCCCATCAACAGCGGAAGTCGTTGGCGAGTCAGATCGCGGGTTCGAAGTGTCCAGCGCAGTGTCATTGGCGTTGATTGTCAAAGTTGTCGAGCGGTACGGGACCCCGTCGGCGGAGCGACGGGCGTACCGTGCACCCGTCGCTCCGCCGACGGGAAGGATTTTGTTTGGAAGATCAAGCACGACCCTATGGTACCTGTTCCGCGTTCAGTTCGTCGACCAGTCGACCAATAATGTCATTGCTGGTGATGCCTTCAGATTCCGCGTTGAACGTCGTGAGGACTCGATGAGTCAGCACGGGCTCGGCGACCGCCATGATGTCTTCCAGGCGAGCCATGTAGCTGCCGGTCAAAGCCGCTCGGGCCTTCGCGCCGAGAATCAGATACTGGACAGCTCGCGGACCCGCGCCCCAGGAAACGAGCGGCTTCAGCCAGTCGGGCGATTCCTTGGTCTTTGGTCGAGTTCGTCGCACAAGGTCTACGGCGAATTCGTAGATGTGCTGAGGCACGGGAACTCGGCGAACCAGTTCCTGAAACTTCTGCACCGTGGCACCGTCCAGAATATGGTCCAGCTTCGGAATTGAACCGCCCGTGGTCGTGCGAGCAATCTCCAGCTCTTCCGAGCGAGACGGATAGTCAACAGAAATCAGAAACATGAATCGATCGAGTTGGGCTTCCGGCAAGGGATAAGTGCCTTCCTGCTCCACCGGGTTCTGCGTCGCCAGCACGAAGAACGGCGGCGCCAGCGGATACGGTCGACCGACAACGGTGACTCGATGTTCCTGCATCGCCTCGAGCATCGCGGCCTGAGTCTTGGAAGGCGCTCGGTTGATCTCGTCGGCCAGCACAATGTTAGCGAACACCGGTCCTTTGACGAATTCAAACTCGCGGCGACGATCCTGAGTCTCCTGCAGAATGTCAGTACCGGTGATGTCCATGGGCATCAGATCGGGCGTAAATTGAATGCGGCTGAAGGTGAGCGACATCGTCTCGGCGACACGGCTGACCAGCAGCGTCTTCGCCAGGCCAGGCACACCCATCAGCAACGCATGACCGCGAGCGAACAGGCAGATGCAAAGCTGCTCAATCACCTGTTCCTGCCCAACAATGATCTTCGACAGCTCCGCCTTGAGCTTTCGGTAGACGTCTCGCAATTCGTCGATCGCAGCGACATCATCAGATTGAAGCGGAGGAGCCGTCGAAGTTGGGGCTGACATTTGCGTCCTGTCGTTAGGTTTGGATATCGGATTATTGCGAACAGCCTGAGTGGAGGTCAGGAATCACGGTGCCAGTGAAAAGCTAAAACTGCCACCTTGGTTTCGAAGCGGTATCTCAACGTAGTTATTGGCCTTTTGCCACTTAAAATAGGACTGCATTTGCGTCCATACTTCTTTTTGAGGATCTGCCAGGACCTCTGTTCGGGATTTCTCGGGAACCTTCATCAACGGATAGATGACAAGAATCAAATCTCGCATGTACTGGTCATACGGGTTTTGAAAATCGGCGGCCGGCAGCGATTTCAGAACCAACTTCTGCAGCGGTTCACGCTGATCCGAAGTCAGCCAGAGTTCTTCGTCCAACATGGCCAACACCGCCTGAGCCGTCGCGATTCGATTTGCTTCCAGCCGCTGCTTCAGACGATCCTCGGAGGCGCCTTGGGTTATTGCCGAGACAGCGTCGGTCCAAATATCGTTCTGATCGATGGTTTGAGCGTCCATACCCTGCGCGCCGAATCCAAAGTTGCCGCCCATCTGGGCCATCTGCTGCTCCATTTGCTCAATCGTCAGCCGAGTTGCATCCTTCCAGTCACCCAGCGCGCGAATTGTGGCACCCTTGCCCGCGATGGAGAGGTGGTCAACCTCTTCTGACGAGAGCTGCATCTCCTTTTCGTAGTAGGTCACTCGTACAGCCGCGGCATTAAGGTAGCGTTCACGCTGCGATGCACAGGCTTCGGCAATCTGGCGATCCCATTCTTCACGACCGGACGAGGTTTGAAAAACCAGTTGTTGTCCGCCCTGCTGCTCCGTGCTCAAATCCTGAAGTCGTTTTGTCTGAGTCGGCTCAAGAATGCCTTTCCCGACTTTTGCAGGCACTATCGCCGACATTGATTCATACGGCAAATAGTAGACTTGTGGCTGAAACGCATACATTGGATGCCGGATCGGAGTTTTCCGATTTCCAAGCTCGCTAACTAACGCCGTACGCTGATCGGCGGTGAGGAACAGTTCCTTGTCCAGAATTGAAACGATGTAAACCAGATACGACTGACTCTGAAATCCTTCACGCTCTTTCAAAGCCGCATCCAGTCGTCCGATTTGCTCTTCGGTTAGCAGATCCTTCTTACAGATCGCAACAAGTTCTTTCTGGAAATCCGGCGCCAACCCTGATGGCTTGGTGAAGAGAAGCGGCAGTGTCTCCGGCAGCATCTGATTCTGGCGATTTGGATCCGGCTTCTTTACGTACTTCTCTACTTCACCGACAATCTTCGCGTCAATAAGTTCCTTCAGCTTTGTTTGCTGCTCGGCTGTCAATTCACACGATTTCATGACCCATGCTTCATAGGCACGAGCGAACGCCGTCATTCGGTCGTTGAGTTCCTTCCGATCCCTCTCCGCCGGCTTGGCACCATCCTGTGCTGGCATCGCCTGCATTACCCGCGGTTCATCTTCACCGGTCGCTCCGCGGATTGCTCCGCCGATGAATCGGCCGATCTCCTGCAGCAAATCATCCTGCCCGAACCAAACAACTGACGACGTGTTTGAAGTCGATCCAAGAGCCAGTAACTGACTCAATAATAGGGTTGCCAGAAGATTCATCAAAATGACTCCTGTCCACTTCGAACACTGCGGGATCCGGGAGGCCCCCTGCAGGATGCTGAGGAATTGTCCGCATCGCGACGACATCTGGCAAGCAGTTTGGGAAATTTCCGCTCACCGAACTCCGGTATTTACAGGTGTCAACGCCACGAGAGTTGGGTGGTGAACAAATTTGTCTAAGGGCCGACCTCATTTGATGGATCTGCGGCAGTTCGTCGACGACGTCACTAATCATCGGGGCTCTGAAACGGACGCCGAAAGGAACCTGGCCTTCAGAAAACTGAGGATCACCAGAACAAACCACATCGCTACGGGAGCCAGCGCCGCCAGCGTCGAAAGGCTCATCAACGCTTCCGCGCGGCCGTAGTGCATCTCGTTGTACAGTCTTGTGATCACCGGTTCCAACTGAACGGGACGAAGAATGGACGCGACCGTCACGTCCCAGAAACACCAGTGAGCGACGACTAAACCGCCCAATAACCATCTACTGGTGTTAATCCGCCATAAAATCGCCGACGCTCGACGACGCACCTGTAACTGCGAAGATGCCAGCAGCAGATTCGCCGAATGCATCGACGCGCGGTCATTGAACTTTTGCAGCAAAAGCACAACGGCGACCGCGCGCGGCAACACAGCAAACGTCTGCCCAAGCAACATTGGCAACCAGGTCTCGTAGAAAGGTCGCAGCCATGAAAGCTGGAACATCGCAAGCAACACCAGGCTCAACACCAGCGATCCGCAAAGCCCAGGCAACAGCAGCACTAACGAAAACTGCCTCAAAAACCGATTGCCGCTCGTCAATGTATTTGATGTGCTCATGGCCAACGCCACGTTCATCGCCAGACATGTGGACGCGGCGGCAAAAGCTGTCGACACAAAAATCTGTTTCGACGATTTGATCACCGAAGAAAACTGGTTCGCCATCGACACAAATCCGACCACAGCCGATTTGACGTTACCAGCCACGGGCCACAGGAACATCAGCACAAAGCTCAGCGACAAAAAGACTACCGCAGCCGTGGAACGAGATGTCGACCCACCCTGCTCCGCCGCTTCCGGTGGCAACTCGGCTCCGGACGATGTTCCTCTTCGCGATCGCAGCAGAAGAAACATCGCCGGGCTCAGCAAAATCAGTTCGCAGCCAAGCGGCCAGACAATCATTTGCAGAGAATCCGCAAGTGGTTGTCAGGCCGCGTGAGCATCAAACAGCCAGACAGACCACGCGACAGGATGGCGATCGATCTGCATCAGCGCGGCGGTTTCGAATTCCTGAAACGTCATCAGCGCCATCAGGC
>JANMEV010000016.1:0-38097 GCA_031377305.1 Planctomycetota bacterium
CCGGCGTAATGAGTCTGCTCATGATCTGCCGGCACGTCACCAAAGTTACGCCAGCCGTACTCGTCGATGGAGGCTCGGCGGGCTTCGAGGCTGAAGTTTTCTGACGTGGCCTGGTGTAGATATGCCGCGAATCGCTCCGTAGCCCGATCTGTCTCGGCGAGCGGGGGACGTGAGTCCCCTGATTGCGTTTGAGACTGTTCTCGTGCTCCCGATGTTATCCGGGGATTGACATCCCCCGCTCGCCGAATGGAACAGTGAAACCATGGCAACACTTTCGCTTCGGCGATCGATGCAGCGGACTGCATCAAGCGTGGCGTGTCACTAACCCAGTCGAGGCTGTTGACGTTGCCGGTTCCGGAGCCGACGGCCAGCCAGAACGATTGTGTCTTCTGTTCGCCGCCCTGCAGTTCGTGAGTCACTCCCCGAAGCGATGGGAACAGACCGACTTCAAGCGAACCCATGGTGGCTGCAACGCTGCCGGGGAACTGTTGCCAGAATTCGGGAACGGCCACCGCGAGAAACGCTGAATCCGCTTCGACCAGGATCGTCGGCTCTGCGCGGTAGCCTCGCAGAGTCCCCGCGTCGCTGGCGGCTTCGTAGCCCCGAGTTTTCACGTCAATGGTTTCTGAGGCGGTCACATGATTCGGACTGCTCCAGAATCGATCGCCGCTGCCGAACTGGCGAATGAAAACTTCGGACGATGTTGAACGTGACGACTGATGTCGCTCGGCCTTCCAGTGCGTCGTTGCGTTCGCCGGAACATCGTCGCTGCCGATGCTCATTTCCAAACTGCGAAACATCACCGAGCCTGCATCGCCGAGATCCCACAGGCCTCCCGAATGGCGGGCTCGTCGAGTGTTTCGGATGCGTGTCTCAACCTGCAGCAAACCGGCATCGGCCCAGTACGTCAGGCGGATTTGAATTGTGACGAACGGCAAAGACTGAATCCGCGTCGAAACGACGAACACCTGCCGAATCGTGCCAGTAACTTCTTCTCGAATGCCGTCCAACAGCAACGGCAGTTCTTCGCCGTGAGCGTCGCTAAAGCATGGCATTAGCCGCAGCGTCCGCTCCGTCGGAGGATCGCTGTTGAGGTCTCGCGTGGTTAGACTGATTTCACCGTTGACCCATTTCACCATCGTCATGGCTGGAGCGGTATTGGCTCTCGACAATGTCGGGCTGCTGTCGCGGCTTGTATCGACATGCGCTGCAATCTGCAGTTCGCAAGCCGTTGCATGTACTTCAGGAGCGATGAAACTCGCCAGCATCCAGCGAACACTGCCGTCGTTCCATCGATTCAAAACCTCAATCTGCGCTGGCACGGGCTGATCGAAACCTCCGACCGAACCGCTTGTCGTATTCGCCAGGCGTTCCTTCGGCACACACAATCCAGCCACCACAGGAACGTTCCGCGCAGTAGCAGAACGTGAACGCAGCACCGCCGGAATCGTGACCGACTGCTGCTCGTTGCGAAGTGTGCTGGTTGTGGATTTGAGTGCCATAGACTTGATCTGCGATTCAAATTTATTCTGTGTGAGCCTCAGGGCGCTAGCCGCGGGTTCTCGTCCAGTGACCTTCAAATTTCACCCGCAGCTAGCGCTTTGCGGCTCACTAATGGACGGGACGACTACGAGATTGACGCCTTGCTTGTTCGTCCCATCGTTCTCACTGCCGGTCCTTCAGGCTTCGCCCAGGCATCCAGCCAGCGAGCCAAAATCAGCAGACTCCAGATCAACTGCCCATGTCGCCCGGTCCCGCGACAATGGGACTCATAGATCGACCGAACACTGTTTACGTTGATGAACTCAGCAATCGCGCCGTTGGGATTCAGCACATGCGTTCGCACTTGTTCGCTCAATGGGCCTCGCAGCCACTGGTCGATAGGGAGTTCGAAACCCTGCTTGCGGCGATTCACCAGGTCGTTGGGCAGTCGTGATTCGAACAACTGCTTCAGAATCCACTTTTTCGAACCGTTGCGGATCTTGAACTCGGATGGCATCGACGCCACCAGCTCCATCAGCTTCCAGTCGATCAGCGGCGGACGAACTTCCAGCCCAAACCCCATGCTGGCTCGATCGACCTTGGTCAAAAAGTCATCGGGGAGCAGGATGTTGGTGTCGGCCGAAAGCATGCCGCTGAGATCGTCGCGATGTCCCTGGCGAAAAGCCGCGGAGATAGCGTGCTCAGGCTGATAGCCGTTGAGTGATGCCGCGAAGTCGCTCGTCAGCAAACTGCGACGCATCGACTGGCGACATGCGGACACCGTGTTGGCGTACGCTTCGGCCGGGTCGAGCGAAATATTCTGAAGCAGCGTCTTCAACCGCAACGGTCGCGGCAGCCAATCGGCTTTTGGCCAGATCGCAGCCATCGGTTTGACGACAAGTGACCGAATGAGTCGCGGGATGTGATTTCGGATCTCGGACTCTTTCAAGTCGTGAGCGTACCGCGCGTAGCCGCCGAACAGTTCGTCGCCACCGTCGCCGGACAGCACAACCTTCACATGCTGAGCCGCCAGTCGCGACACGGCCATTGTGGGAATCGCTGATGCATCGGCGAATGGTTCGTCATACAAAAACGTCAGATCGTCCAGGTCGCGAGCGGCTTCCGGAGTGACGATTTCTTCCGTGTGATGACATCCAAAATGCTGAGCGACTTCGCGGGCATGCGGCAGCTCGCTGAATTCTTCTTCGTTGAAGCCGATTGAGAACGTTCGCACCGGATCAGATCTCAGCCCCGCCATCATGGCCACGATCGAACTGCTGTCGAGCCCACCGCTGAGGAACGCTCCGACTGGCACATCAGCCACCAGATGCGCAGACACGCTTTCGTGAAGAGCCGCGTCGACTTTCTGTTTCCATTGATCGACCGACGATCGATCTTCGTGATCAAACGACAGTTGCCAGTATCGCTTCGGTGAGGCCTGGAATTCGCTCATCGAGATTCGCAGCCGATGCGCGGCCGGAAGCTTGGAGACTCGCGCGAAGATGCTGCGTTGTCCCGGAATGAAACCGAACGTGAGGTAATCTTCGATGGCGGCCGGATCAATCGATCGATCGATGCCCGGATGAGCCAGCACGGCTTTCAGTTCGGAACCAAAGACCAGCTTTTCGTTGTCACGGTAGATGAAGAGCGGCTTTTGGCCGAGATGATCGCGTGCCAGCAACAATTCGCGGCGACGCGCATCCCAGATGGCGAAGGCGAACATGCCTCGCAGATGAGTGCAAAGCTCTGGGCCGTGTTCTTCATAAAGATGGACAAGTACTTCCGTGTCGGAGTTCGTGCGGAAGATGTGTCCACGAGTTTCCAGATGCCGACGCAGTTCCTGGTAGTTGTAGATCTCGCCGTTGAATACGACGTGGATGGATTCGTCTTCGTTGGACAGCGGCTGTCGTCCGCCTTCGAGGTCGATGATGGCCAGTCGCCGGTGAACGAGTCCCAACGAGTCGGCTCGAAAGGTGCCCTCTCCGTCCGGACCTCGGTGCGCGATTGCATTGCCCATGTCCGTCAGCAGTTGTGCGCTGACCGATCGCCGCGAATCTGCATAAAGAACACCCGCAATGCCGCACATCAGACGTTGATCTCCAAAAGAGACCCACGCTCCGCGCGCATCCCCTCAGAGCGCGACGGAGACGTGGATCTCACGAAAGCCTAGGTCACAACCGGGCAGCAGGCGCAGGTTTGAAGAGTTCGCTGTGCCGAAAGTGAAACATTTGATCGGGATGGGCAGCGATGTTGCGTTTTGGCAACATGGGGCGACAAATGCCTTCGGTGATCTACCTCAAACTCGCGACGGCAGAATCTACGCGGCTGAGCGATTCTTCAACGCCGGACGCTTTGCCCGGGATTCGTCGATCGCGGATGACTCGAGCGGGAACACCCACGGCGATGCAGTAGTCTGGCACCGGCGAAAGAACCAGCGAGCCTGCTCCGATGATGCAATGCTTGCCGACACTGGCGGCGATGGTGGCTCGTTCGCCGATCCACGAATCACGGCCAATCATTACTGGTTCGTAGTGACCAGCCTGCTCGCGGATTGGCGTATCGAGCCGATCGGTCCCGTGCTGCTGGCATCCGTTCATAATCGAAACATGTGATGCGATAAGGACATCGTCTTCAATCGTCACGTCGCCGATCGAGCAGTAGTTTCCGATGTACGCTGTCTGACCGACAGAAACACCGGGATGAGAAAAGATGGTGCCGAACGAAATGCAAGCATTCGAGCCGCAGTGTTTCGCAGCATGGCGAAAGAACGCATGACGCAAATGGATTCCCGTCAGTCCCGGCAACAGACTAAAAAGCTGTGACCAGCCGGAGAAGACTCGATCCGCGCCCATCATGGCCGCCTGCAGCCGATAGACGAGCAGAGCCGGAAGCACGATCAGGAAGCAGCAAAGGCTCAGGACACACTTTGCGACATTCTTCATGACGCACACAGTGCATGGTCTTCACACACTGCCTCGGCCTCTTTTTCGACAACAGCAATCGGCGTCGATTGAACGGTGTTTTTGCGACGCGTTGACCACCAGTCCATTCCATCCTTTCCGAACAACACAACCGACCAAATTCCGCAGCAGACAACCGAGCTGGCTAATTGTCCGATCACGCCCAGGTTGGGAAACAGCAGATATCGCATGACCAGATAGGACGAGCAAAGACCGGCGACCATCAGGAAGGTTCGAGTCCAGGGATACGCGATCGGCCGAATGCCTCGACACATAAACAGCGTTGTGAACGAGTACGACATGTACGTCAGCACGCCCGCCGTCGCCGCGCCCCAGAGTCCCAAATGAGGTATTAGTAGCGAATTGGCCGCGACGTTTACGATGACACCGACTACACTTCCGGGAATCAGCAGGCCGGTCTTTTTGGCCAGCATCGCTGGAACTTCAAACTGAAGTTGAAGACCGAAGAAGAAGAATCCCAGCAGAATCACGGCGATCAAATCAATCGCGTGACCATAGGCGTCCGGCGTTAGCAAAGGCAGAATTGGATGGACGGTCAGAGCAGCTCCCAGAAGCAGAACTCCGATGCCTGAAACGAACCAGCCAAAGATTCGGCTGAAGATCTCATTGGCTTTCGGCATGCGATCAATGTCATAAATCGCGACATGCCAAATCGAAGAAAACGGCAGAAGACAGAGAGTGTTGACCGCAAAGCCAATCTTGTGAGCCAGTGCGTAGACTCCGACTTCTTCAAGGCTGATCATCGCTCGCAGAACATAACGGTCAGCTTCATGCATCAGCATGGCCAGCATCGCCGTCACCATCAGCGGCGCACTGAAGCGGACCATGTTCATCGCCAGCGAAAAGCTGAAGCGGTACTTTCCACGTGTCTTCGCAAACACACACAGAAGCACAACCGTGTGGGCACACGATGCCAGCAGGTTCCCAAGCAGCAAACCTTCCACACCCATCTTCATGCCGACAAGCAGCCAGACGTTCAAACAGACGTTGATCAGCAGTCGACCCATTGAGATCAGAACAAAAGTCCCCGACCATTTGTTGACTCGCAGATAGCCGTCAGCAAACTGCCCGGCGACTTGTACGAAAATTGTAGCGAGCGTGTACGAATAGAACAGCGCCCCATTCGCCACGTGTTCGCCCAGCGTGACGTCAGACAGAATCTGGCGACCAAGCCAAAGTGGAAAGAGAACGACCATGGACGCACCAATAAGATACGTCAAGCCGGTCCACCATAGTCGATCGTGCTGCTCATCAGATTCGTGGTCGAAGTGAAAGCGAGTCACCGCCGTGACCATTCCCGCGCCGATCATCAGCGACAGAATCGTCGCCGTGAGATCCATGATCGCTGTGATTCCGTAATCCGTGGGCGTCAGGCAATGCGTGTACAAAGGAAGCAGCAACACCGACGCAATTCGGGTCAGAACCTGACCGATCGCGTAGATCGAAGAGTGCTTCAGTAAGTCACGCAGTGGTTTCATGGGTTCTCTTAAGCGACTGTCTGTTGAGGACATGCCGCACAGTACACGATGCTTTCGGACATGGAGCATGGAAACTCAATGACATCCTGCAAAGGCTAGGTCATGGTTTTGACGGTCCGGGGTTGATGAAGTCCGGCAACACGATGTCCTTCGAAGTGAACGTCGGGACGATCAGATTTCGCAACCTGTAACGGTAATGATGCTGAACAGAATTCGGAAGATTTCCTGAGGGTCTTATGCCTATTCGACGACTCGAAAGACATGAATAATCGGCAGAACGTCAAACTCGTTGTCTCGCGTTTTGCCAGCGTCAACCTGCACGAGATACAGTAAGTTGCGTTCACGATCGTAAGCCAGACCACCAACCTGCTTTCCGCAGGTGTCGAACATGTATTGATTCAGGCCGCCGCCTTCGGCATTTCCATCCCATCGAAACCACGGCTTCAAACCCAGCGCGGGCACTGAACCGCTGGCCGCGTGAATCAAACTGGCGGGGGAATAGAACATCAACTCGACTTCGTACGGTGGGCCATGATAGCCCTTGTCCGGCGTGCAGTCCTGAGGCCTCGCTTCGCCGTAATAGAATTCACCAAGAGCCTTTCGCCCGGCGATCACGACCGCTTGCTTGTCACCGAGCGTCAGCCAGGCTCCTCCGGTCCAGCGATCAGACGGATGATGTCGCTCAACAGGTTGTTCCTGAGAATACCACGCGAGTGGAACAGTACTCAGGGACGTATTCGGGGCCGTTCCTTCCGGAGGCAGCGAGTACGCAAACATCGCCGGACCCTGACTCGACGCTTGAAGCCCCGTGCTAATCTGCAGTCCGGAGATCAGGCTTCTTCCACCGAACCATTGCTTCGCTTCTGTCGGTGGAATCTCAAAGGTATAACCAGCGTGCTTATACGAATGCCATTCGGGCAACCGAGTATTCATGGGACCCAGATGCCACAAGCCTTCGGCAACAGATCCCTGCATATCCAATCCCGAAGTCCCGTGCGATGGATAGTCGATGTTCTCGACGTTGTAATACTTGTGCATGGTCCAGTGCAGAATTCCATTCGTGACGAGCAGGCCACCCAGATGAAAGTGCTCTGAAGAGCCTGCCGTCATATCTTCCAGCATGCCATCCGTGATGTCGTCAAATGGCTGAAGGATTTCGGCGACGGGCAAGTTGTCGGCTCTCTTGTACTTCAGATTCAGCGGCGCTGGAATGCTGATTTCCGCGACCATTTGCTGATTCTGATGACCAACAAGAAACAGCGAACCGGGATGTCCGTCGTTCGGACCATTGGCATCTCCATCCGCTCGATAGGCAATTCCCCAGCCACCGTAGGCGAAGCTTGTGCCGTTCTGCTGAATATGAGGTGGACGAATCGCGCCGACATATTCGAAATTGCCCGGCGTGATCATCGTGTCGTGCATTGAAGAGTGATGCCGAGTCGTCGGCAGCAAGTTGTGCGGCGCACGGGCCGGTGGTTTTGATGCAGATAGATCGGTGATACTCGTCGGTGCCCGTTCGCTGCGGGAAGAATCCGTTTCGCTTGTAATCACTGGAATCGCGGTTCGCGCCGGGGCTCCGGCGTTTTCCGACTGCCGTGGGCGCACGCTGGTTTCAGGCTTCGACAAAACGACATTGCTAGCCTTGCTTTTATGCGATGCCAGCGCTCGAGTGAACTCGACTGACAGACGAAATGTGGCCGCCATTGCAAGAAGGCAAAGACCCGCGTAGAGATATTTCATGTGCCGCCTTCAACACGACAAAACTGATTGATCGCGAGTCTATTGGACACAGTGATCGCTCAATTCATGATCGCGAACTGTTCTGCCTGTGGAACCGATGCATTCTCGAATCCAATCTGATCCCGCCAGTCAGGCTTTTCTGACAATGGAGTGACTTCCGCCACCAAATCGTAAAGCAGCGGCACCGTGTGATTCATGACGCGGTCACTGTTGTACGACCCAACAGGTTCAGGGTTCATCCATGCCGAGTCGTTCGGCGCCTCATCCGCTGCAACCAATTCCGGAACCTGCGAGTACGTCGAATCTGCCGCTTCCGCTGCTCCTCGCCGACTGTAGACAGCCAGAGAACCAGCTCCCAGCAGCGCGACGTAGTATGGAATCTCAAGAGCCTCAAGGCTGACGAACTGGGCGGCGACCATGAAACCGACCAGCGACGCGATCGTCATGCGAGCAGAGTCCGCGTACCACGGGTCGGGATCATCCTTCGTCTTTTGAAGCAGAAGCCAGCATCGCCAGAGGACGGCGACATAGAATCCCAGGAACATCATGATGCCTGGAATGCCAAGTTCTGTTGCGGTCTGCACCCACAGACTGTGAGCTTCTTTTCCGGCGGGCCAGCCAAATTCGTGAGCATGCAACGGCCAGTGGTCTGGACCGCACCCCATGATTGGATTTTCAGCCAGAAGAATGGCACAGTCTCGCCACAAATCCAGTCGACTTTGAGCGGAAGCTTCACGAACACCGTTCTTCTGCGCGAAAGTCTCAAAGAATCGATCTCGAACCTGCGGCCCAGCCAGAAATAGCGCGACAACCAGTCCACAGGAAAATACCAGGTAGTGCAGAGTCGTTTTTCGAATAATAAAGAAAGAGACACCGGCAAACAGTACCGTTGCAAGCATGGCTCCACGTGAAAAAGAAAACAGAATCGCATGACCAATGAACGCGGCGCAGGCAGTGATGATTGCTCGCCGGGCCATGCTGGTTTCATAAAAGAACAGGAAGAATGCAACACCCAGCGCGGTCACGAGACCAATCGCCATCGAGTTGTTGTCGAGGCTTCCGAAGCCCTGCTCCCAAAGATAGTTGTAGCCACTGAAGTAGTAGCGATTCAGCTCCATCGAAACGTAACCCTGACACACGACGATGACCCACGCCAAATGTCGCAAATCCTGAGTTGTCTTGACGGTTGTGATACCCACAAGGAAAGGCAAAAGGATCTTTGCCTGTTGCTCTACGTAGTACCAGGCGTGCGCCGGGCTGTCGGCCTGGAACGCCAGAAAGACGCTCCACAGCCAATAGCTGAGGAACAGCAGGACGACTCGGCGAGCCGGGCCCAGATTCCAGTTTCCACAGCAACGAACGAACCAGTTCAGCAGCATCGCCGATGCGACGATCAAGCTGAACTTACCGCCCTGAATATGACTGGCCCACAAACTGTCTGGTCGCAGAATCGCCAGAGCCACGTAGGCTAGAAATCCAAAGTATGGATTGAAAAACGAGGAACTCACGCCGACGGCTGTTAGCAGCCACGTGAAGACTAGCCCCTTCATTTGGCCACCTCCGACTTCTCACGATCAGAGGCCACTGAGCCATCCAGCAGCGCATCCATCGGCGACAAACATTGATCCCAGGAATGGTGCAGTTGCACAAAGGCGGACCCAGCCATTCCCAGTTCCTCCTGCAGACAACGATCGTCAAAGACGCGACTGATTGCCGAAAGCCAGTCGTCCACGGAGTCTGCCTGAAGCACATGCAGACCTGGTTCCGCATCCAAACCCTTCAGCGGGGCCGGTGAACAAATCACAGGACGTCCACAGGCCATCGCTTCCAGTACTTTGTTCTGGACGCCGCGAGCAATCTGCAGCGGCACAACCGCGCACGTTGATCGATGCAGAAAAGGACGAACATCGGGAACGGAGCCCGTGACCTCGATACCCGGGTTGTTTGCCAGGGCCTGAACATCCGCCGTAGGCGATTTGCCAACGATGCGAAACGCGGCGGCTGGATATCGTTCTCGAACTCGCGGAAAGACCTGTTCGGCAAACCAGATTGCAGCGTCAGCATTCGGCTTGTAGTTCATCACGCCCACAAAGACGCAGGCATGAGCGTCCACTGTAGTGCGAAGCGATGGAGCGAAGTAGTGTGAATCCACGCCATTGCCAATCGCTGCAATGCGGCTGGTGTGACAGAATGATCGAAATAGTTCCCGCTCAGCCTCACTGACCACAAGCAACTTGTCGCACGTTTGAGCCAGTTGGCATTCGACCTGTCGCAGTCGCTGCCCTTCAAGTCGATAAACCATCGACATCGGAAAACGAGCGGCCGCTGAATAGTCCAGCCACTTTTGGCTGTCGACATCAATCAAGTCGACCCATCGAACAGCCGCCTGGTTAAAGAACGGCGGAAGCAGATATCGAGCAATCCCGGACGACGACGCCATCAGGGCGCTGTATTTTTCCTGCCGATCCCATTCGCAGAGCAGGTTCTTCAATTCGGCGCTGTCGAATAGTCCTTCTGTGACCGTGTGGCCGCTCAGAAGCGACATCGCGCCACGGACATAACGCATCTTCCCCGCCAGCGGAATAATCGCCAGCCGGCGAGTGACTCGTTTGAGTTCGATCATCGTCGCTTCAGAAACCGGCTCATCAGCCAGACAAACCAAATCCACCTGCGCACGAGACGACAAGTACTTCAAAACATTCCACGTGCGAATCCTATCACCACGATCTGGCGGCCAGGGAACTCGATGAGTGATGTAGAGGACTCGCGAACGCATGGATATTCTTCAATGGTTTAGTCAGCCGTGTGCAACAAGCAGGAGTCTGGATCCGGAACTAGCCAGCAGCAACGTCTTCTGTCGGGGCGTTGAGTGCCAGGCTGTTCTTCAGAACTTCCGACATCGTTGTCAGTCGAAACTCTGTCAAGAGCTTCGACAGCTTCGGTGCCATCGTCTTCAAATTCTGATAGTGTCGAAAACGTGATTTCGGGGATGCCGCAATTCGTGGTTGATCGATATCTACTTCCCAGGGATGCAGGTAGACATTCAGCGGACGGCCCTCGTTCCGAATCTGTCGCAACAAGCGAGATGTCAATAGCCACGGAAACAGCCGCAAATATCCGCCGCCGCCAACCGGCATCGTCATTCCGGCGACCTTGCACGTCATGCCTGGAAATTCCTGGATACTTCCAGCCGGCGTCTCGATGATGTGCGGCGTTTTTGGTGACCCCGGAATCCCGTAGCGATCATGTCGAATCGGATAGATGCTGGAATCGACGTTGAAGCCTTCCTCAACCAGGATTTCGAGCGCCCATAGCGATTTTTGAGTGATCGAAAAACTTGGAGCTCGATAAAGCCGAACGTGAGTTCCCGTGATCTGCTCCAGCGTGTCGCGAGCCATTGTCAGGTCAGTCCGAAATTGGCTGGGACCGAAGCCGTAGACCAACTGATGCCAGTAACTGTGACAACCGATTTCGTGTCCGGCCGCGTGGATTTCCCGAACGAGTTCCGGATACCGCTCAGCGACCCAGCCAAGGATAAAGAACGTTCCACGAGTCGAATGCTTTGCAGCCAGTTCCAGAAGTTGGTGCGTGTTCCGTTCGACTCGGCACTCGTAATTGTCCCAGTCCGTCGGCTTAATAACAGACGCGAACGCTGACACCTGGAAGTAATCTTCCACGTCGACCGTGAACGTTCCGTCGAAGTTTGATATCGTGGGTTGCATTTGAGTTCGGAACCTTGTTCCTGGCGTAGGATGGGCATTCCTGCCCGTCGAAAGTTCGCCGGACAGAAGTGTCTACTTTCTTCCGGGCCTAATCATGGCCGATCACGACTGCGTCATTCGTACGACTTCCTGCTGGTAGCCGTACGTCTGTCGCTGGAAGTCAGAATCTGCTCCGACCATGATTGCACCCAGCAACGGAACCTGCAGACTTCGCAGTGAATCCCGCGCCTGAACCACGTACTGCACTCGGCTGTAATCCTTCCGAGTTGCCAGCAAAACAATGTCTGCGTTCTGAGCGATCATCGAAGGCTCGGCGACAAACAGCAGCGGAGATGTATCGAGGATCACGAAGTCGAATCGTGACTTGAGCTGTTGAATCAGACTTCGGCCTCCGTCAACCGCCAGCAGTTGCAGGACTCGCTGATCCACCTGACCGGCTCCGATGAAGGTTAATCCGGGGGCCTGTGTCTGTTGAAGAATCTGATCCAGCGTCACTTCACCTCGAAGGAATTCACTTAACCCCGGCCCCTGCTGCCCATTGACCATCAGATGTGCCGACGGTCGTCGGAAGTCGCAGTCGACGAGTGCGACTCGCTTGCCAGTGCGGGACAGGCTGGCCGCAAGCTGACAAGAAACAGTCGTCTTGCCTTCGTTAGCCGAAGCACCGGCGATCAGAATTGAAGCCGGGCGAGCCGGATCGATGTGTCGCATCAGGAACGTTCGAACGACGTCCATCGATTCCGTGACCGCGCGATTCCATTCGTCGTAGTCAACCTTGCCCGCGAAGATACCAAGTCCCAGCAGTCCGCCGCGGTCGGGAGATGGAATCGTGCCAACAAGTCGTAAGCCAACTTCGCCGGAGATATCCGTTGCCGCACCGACGCGGTATGAGAACCATTCGAACAACGTGAAACCGCAGACGATGCATCCCAGCGTTGCTATACCCGCAAGGATCGAAAGCTGAGTCTTCTTCTTGATCTCCGGCTCTTCGGGAATATTGGCGTCCTGCACAACTGTTATTCGGTCAGGGGCGTGAAGTTCAACGCCTCGCTGAATTTTCTGAGTCAGCAAGTCATCCCGCAACTTGATGTCGGCTTCGATCTTTCGCTTCTCAACGCCCAGCTCAATCGTTCTTGCGTTGAATTCCGTAAATCGCTGCTTCTGCTGTTTGATGTCCGCTTCAAGCTGCTCACGCTGACGGAGCAGATAGTCCAACCGTGATACGGGAACTGCTCCTGGCTTGCTTGTATCGCCACCGCCGAGCATTGCGGCCCACTGCTGTTCCTGCCTCTTCATCTTCAGGAGGTCCGGATGGTTTGGATTTCGAAGCTGCTCCTCGAACTGTGCGATTTTCTGGCGAAGCATGATCAACTCACGCTGCAGTGTGAGCCCTGAGTTCAATGCTGTTGGCGATTCCGCAGGGATTGCTCCTGGAACTGACAGTCCGAGCAATCCATCAGTGTTAAGCTGAGTTGGCATCAGCCCCTGCTGACTTAGCGACGAGCGTGCCGCTTCTTCGGCTCGGATCAATCGATTGACGTCGCGCAGAGTTTTCGCAAGGTCGTCCAGTTCATCCTGAATCAACTTCTGCTGCACAATGGCGGTTTCCGGGTCACCTGTACCGAGATTCTCTGCCAGCTTGTCGATACGTTGTTCGGCCGCGACAACCTTCTTGTTTACTTCGTCAAACTGCTCTTCCAGCCGACGCAGTCCGTCGATCTTCTGATTCTTGGACATGTACACAGCCTGATCCAGATAAGCATCTTTCACGCTGTTCAGAATCAAAGCCAGATCACGAGGATGTTCGCCTTCCAGAGTCACCTTCAGGAACTCCGCACTGAGGGAGTCATCTGACTTCAACTTGGTCATCAACCAGTCGACGGGATGATCGGCCTTTTTCAAAGTCGGACATTCTGCGACCTTGGGATCTCGCAGCGCAGCCGTGATGACCTGGCGACTAAGCATGTAGTTCTTCTGGGACTCGCGGTATGTCAACCAGTCCGTTTCCCGCTGAGCGCCGTCGTTGAAGGCCAGCTTCTGTTCGCTTTGTTCAATCTTCAGGATGGCGGCCGACTGATACGATGCGGGAATGAACTCCCACACGGCGGCCGTCGCCAGCAACGCTGCTGGGATCGCCAAAGCCAGTGCCGGAACCCAGCGACGACGCAGTGCCGTAAGAATTCCCATCGCCGTCAACTCTCGTCCCAGAGGGGCCGAGCTGCTGCGACCGGACATTCCATCCGGGCGGCTGCTGATACGTTGAGCGGAACCCTGAGCGTTTCTTGGATCCTGAGTCTGAACGGTCATCGCTGTCTGTCTCCGATCGCTGCGGATGTCGCCCGCAACTCAAAAGACCGCCGTTCATTCGCAAAAATGCAGGCGGAGCTTTATCCAAACTGCCGGTCGCCTGAGTCCGGGAACACCCCGAGCGCAGTGACGCACCTGTTGCAGTCTGTCGGAAACCTACTTCACAAATTACCCAGGGTGTCAGAAACGCGAAACATTTGACGCCACCAGACGACGTTGCCTCTTCGGCAAACTCAGCTCATTCGGCATAAACTGATTGTGACGATTGTGACGACCACGCGATTCTTCGCGATCGCATCGGTTGCTGGACGCCGCCGCATGACGTACACACTGGTCGATCTTCCACTGGATGCACGCCGAGCCAAATCCCGGGAGCACATTCCGAACGAGTTCCGGCGCAATGCAACTCACGTGGTTCGATCCACACTATTTGACTTCGCGAATTCGGATGTTTTTGAATTCCGTCCACATTGGTTTGCCTGCATGAAGCTGCAGTGCCAGCACGCCTTCGGTCAGAGTCAGATTCGGTTCGTTGTCCGTGAAGTCCAGAATCAGCTTGCCGTTCATGTAGTGCTGAATGCGATTTCCTTTGGCCACGATGATGACATCGTTCCAGTCGTCCAGCTTAAACATTTTCTTCCAGCCGTCTTCGTCAATGAGCGACGTGCTTTCTGACTTTTTGCCGGATACTTCCCAGGAAGCCTTTTCGCCAGCAAGACAAACGCGGCCACGCTTGCCGCCTTCGTCGTAGATGAACCCCGACACATTTGGGAACGTCGTTTCATTGCGCAGTTCGTGCTGATAGCCTCGCACGACCCAGTTGTTCTTTGGCTTACCGTCGATGATGTGTTTTGAACGATATTGAATGCCCGAGTTATTCGTCGCATTGCATCGAAACGAAAGCCGCAGTTCAAAGTCCTTAATGACGCCGTCCTTCCAAATGATGAAAGTGTTTCCATTCGCCTTCTTCTCTTCCGTGGTTTCGCCGTGGATCACGCCATCTCGGACAGACCACAGTTCCGGATCGCCATCCCAGCCCGTCAGATCTTTCCCATTGAAGAGCACGGTCATGTCGGCAGACTCAGACGGGGCATCAGCAGCAATGGAAATCGTCGGCAGACAGGTCACAAGGGCCAGGGCAAATGCAAAGCGGATCATAAAGGACTCCGTAGAACGGAAACAGTACAGTGGTGGAAAGGGCAGGGCTCGATTTTAGTGACAAACCCCGGTCTTTTCTGCGCGCAGCAATATCAAAATGGCCAGCTCAGGCGACTCATTCGCTAATTGCTGGGCGAAGCCTCGTAAGATCGCGTTCAAACGCTGGGGCTGTCGATTTTGTTTGACTGACCCATTGCAGGCAGGCATGGCCCGCCGACATGTGGTCGGCTATTTTCTCCATGCAGATTCCGGCGGCCAAAAGTATGATGTGGTCACCTTCCCGCATCGGCATATTGCCATTGGCAGCCAGTACTTCAGAAAACCGCGACAGAATTGTCGGCACTGACGACGATATCGTATTGCCGTAGACTCTCAGGTTGTTGAGGAACTCGAACGCTGGAAACTCCGCGCGGGCAGCCGCGATCAGCGCCCTAAGCAGTTTTCCGCTCGGCTGATGAGGCACCACGATCACTCGTTGTCCTGGGAGGACATCGATGGAAGAAGCCGCGGTCCTCAGATTTGTCAGCATCAGTTCAATGCCGTTGAGGAACACAGGCTCGGCGTTCATTCGCATCACGGTTCGCTGCTCAGCACGGCCTCGAAATGAAAACACGTCGGTCGTCTCGCGGTGAAACAACGGCTCAGGATTCGGACGCAGGTGCTCGGGGATCGGAAAATCATCGGACAGTACCGCTGAGATGGACATGCCGCGGCCTCTTTCAAGAACCAGAGCCGTCGCCCCTGCACTGACGATGCCGCAAAACAATCGGTCCGAAGCATCGTGCCAGGTTTCCGGAGTCTCTATATTCAGCAGTGCGATTCGAGTGACCGACTCGTCGCTTGTCATGTGAAGAACCGCTTCGTGCAACAGCTTCAGAAATCCACTGCAACCAAAGTTGAAGGCTGTGACAGTTTCGGACGGCAGACTCAGATGCATGCAAAGGGCATCAGCCACTTGTTCGCAGACAACCGGGTTGGCGTGAGAATGACAAAGCATCACGGCGGAAAAATCCTGCAGCGGCAATCCAGACTCCTGCTGAAGCCTCTGGCACAGAGCCAACGCCAGGTCGACAGCCGTTCGACCTTCGCGCAGGATTCGGCGAGTCGAAATCCCTGTGGACTTCAAAACGTTCTCTGGGCCCGCAAATCCCGGTCGGCCGCCAAGGCGAGACAGCTCAACCACTCGAGGATTGTCGATTGGCTCAAACAAGTCATCGCGATCATAGATATCCACTGCGAAGGAGAGCCCGAAGGTCGATTCCTGCTCGCGAAGAAACTCGTCCATGTAATACTCCGGTTCAACGCAGGCAACACGATCCAGCGAATTTGCCGGACCATCGTCTCCCTGCAGCTACATTGGGTTCCACGTCATCAGATCAAACCTGAATTTCGAACCCTTTGCGCTGTTCGCGGGCCTGCCATTGAGCGGCATCAGGGTCGCCCACAATCTGTTCCTTCTCCGGATCCCACTGAATCGTACGATCCAGTCGAATTGCAATATTCGCCAGATGGCAAACTGTCATCGCTCGATGATGGCTGTGAACGTCACTGATCGGCTGGGTACGGTCGACCATGCACTCAAAGAAGTTCTGCATGTGATTCCCCGGCTGCTTGCCCTTGTAGAGCGTTTTCAGGGTTTCTTCCTTGATCGGATTATCTTTCATGTCTTCAACAGCCGCGCCAGTCAGCTTTCCACGACTGACAAAAATACGCCCTTTTGTGCCTTCCAGCATCAGACCGTTGTCGAATCCAAGGTCCTTTGCGTCGTTACGAATGTGGAGTACCGCTTCATTTGCAAAGGTGGCTGTTACATGGAACTCGGTGGCCACGTTGTACTGAGTCGGATCGGTCGGAACTCCGTTGACCATTGGAACCGGATGCTTTGCCATGATGGGTTCGACCTTGACCGGCCCGGTCTTCTCCAGATTGAAGGCCCACGCCGCAATGTCGACATGGTGAGCGCCCCAGTCGGTCATCTTGCCGCCCGAGTATTCATACCACCATCGGAACTCGTAATGGCATCGCGAGTTTCCATACTTTCCATTGGTCTTTTTGAAACGGTATTCAGTGACCGGGGCCTGACCAAGCCACAGATCCCAGTTCAGTCCCTTTGGAAATTCGGCGACATCAATTGGCCCGCTGCTTGGCGCGCCACCGATCGCCACGGTGACTGTTTTGAGCTCACCGATTCGACCTTCACGAATCAAAGCCACAGCATGGAGAAACTTTAGATCCATTTCGCTGCGCTGCTGAGTCCCGACCTGGAAAACTCGGCCGGTTTCTTCCAGAACCTTGCGAATCTGTTTTCCTTCGTCGATGGTCAGCGTGAGCGGCTTTTCGCAATAGACGTCCTTTCCCGCCCTCATTGCATCGATGGCGATTTTGGTATGCCAGTGATCCGGAGTGACAATCGTCACCACGTCGATATCTGAACGATCCAGAACCTTCCGATAGTCCTCATACATGTCCACTTTGCGGTCAGCAGCCGGTTTGCTGTGGCGTTCCAGAGCTTTGGCTTTGCCCTTTTCCACATGAGCGACATCCACGTCGCACACCGCGGCACAATCGGCGAATTCCATGGCGGACGGCCCAACGGCATTCCATCGATCGCCTGTCCCAATGCATCCGAGGACCGGACGATCATTCGCACTTCGGAACGGCGCGGCCATTGACGAAGGAGCGAACCAGTACGGCGAAGTGGCGGATGCCAGCCCCGCGAGACTAGCGGTTTTCAGAAAGCCCCGGCGATTTTTAGCTGACATCTTTTCGGATCCTTCTGCCTTCGAAAACAGAAATTGTGTGGAAACCGTCTCGCGACATACTGAGTAGTGAATCGATGCGAAGTGGTGGGTAGGCAGTCTAGGTGATATTCGTCCTCAGCTCCAAACGTTAAGGCGTGTTCACAATCTCGTTTGGTTAAAACTACTCCCCCAGAACCCTAAATGGCCCCCAAACATGCCGTTCGTCGGACACCAGCGGTGCCAACGAGGTTGAGAATCGCACTTCTAAAGATCACGTGGCGCATAGATCATGCAGAGCACACGGAACGCTGATGGAGAAGCTCCATTCGTTATGTTATTCCCTGCCCGAGCTGTCGCCAAACATTCGATTTTCGAACTTCGGCCCAATAAACCACCAACATCGATCGTATGCATCAAAAATAGACAAGGGTTCTTAAACGACCCGAAAAACGAAACGGCTTCGTCCACTTTCGCAGACGAAGCCGTCACTAACGAACGCTCGCAAATAAAAAATTCAGGAGAACAGACTGATCATCTCCATATGAACCGTGCGAGCATTACCCGGAACCCCCGGGCATGGGATGGAAAAAACGCTTCAGCATGCTAAAGCGAATGAACCCGACGCCAAAAGCGAATTGAGAACCGCAAAAACGACGACTGCTGGACTCAGCGTCGTGAAGTATGGAACGTAGGCTAGCAACCACTGTGCCACTGAACCATGAGAAAAATCTTCCAGAGATCTTAACGCTATTTTCCCATATGCCAAGTCCAAGTCGGCAGATCTTGGAATTACCCAGATAACCCACGTATCCCTGTGTAACAACATGGTTACTGTGATGGTGTGTTGAATCCTGCATCGGTGATATGGCAAAATGCCGCGCAGCTGTCGGCAGAAATAAGGTCCCCCGTCTGTTTCGACGTAATTGGGCTCAACAAGAATTCCCCAGCATTCTAGACTGCGGCCGTGGTTTCTTTGCGGCCGAATTTCAATCCGCCATTACGCTCCGGGCATGGATGCCTATGAAGATTCGTTCTCGTCGGTTGAATCTGGTCGCGTCGTTCATCGGTACTGTCTGTCTGAGGGCATTGTTCCTGACAGTCCGAGTCGATCATAGACACATCGCGCCTGAAGGGACTCCCTATCTGAGTCCGAAGGGAACTCAGCGATATACGTTTTGTATGTGGCACGATCACATCGTTCTGGCCGTGTTTTCGCTGAAAACATTCAATTTGGCCGGACTGATTAGCCAGCATCGCGACGGCGGCTATCTAGCTGATTCCGTGAAGATCGCGGGCATCCAGCCAGTTCGAGGAAGCACGAGTCGCGGCGGGATGGAAGCAGTCCGCGAAATCCTGAGTTTGCCCGATCATCATCTCGCGATGACTCCCGACGGTCCTCGCGGGCCACGTCATCAGATGAAAGAGGGCATCGTCTACATTTCCTCTCGCTCAGGGCGACCAATCGTTCCAACTGCTCTGGTAGCAAATCGCTTTTGGTCCGTTCCGGGTGGATGGTCGGACATGATCATCCCCAAACCGTTTTCGAAAGTGCTGCTGATCTCCGGAACGCCGATGGTGATTGCTGACAATCTGCCTCGCGAAGAGATGACAGCCTGGGCCGAGTTTCTGCAGTCCGAAATGGCCCGACTGCACGACATCGCCCTTCGAATGATCGCAGGAGATGAATCCGCCTCAGTCGCCATCGATCGCACTGGCGACGCAACTTATGGCCCGCAACACGCCTGCGAACCGACCAGCCGGGCCGCTTGAATCGCTTTCCAAACCGAACGACCGTGCCGTACAAAATCAATGCATTTCAATGCTCGGTCGATTTTCTTCCGCGGTTCCGATGAGATAATGCTGGCTCGATGGTGTGCCAGGTCTGTGTGATAATCCACCAGCCTGCATGCTTGGCGAGCGTTGAATGCCTGCACAGCGCCGCTCCGGTTTCCGCTCGCGATGGTGTATCGATCGAGCATGCTCATTTTTGACCGATGGGAAATTATCATGAATCGAACGCGACTGTGTTTGGCGACTTGTGTAGCGTCACTGTTTGCTGTGGGACTAAAGGCCGACGCGGCCGATGTGTGGGGACTGAAGTCTGGAGCTCCGGATTTTAAGTCGGCGACGACTCTGGC
Source organism: Planctomycetota bacterium (assembly GCA_031377305.1). GTDB lineage: Bacteria > Planctomycetota > Planctomycetia > Planctomycetales > Planctomycetaceae > SXXK01. The sequence goes on from JANMEV010000016.1 coordinate 19,748, forward strand.
CTTTGGACCGGAGGATATTCTCTTCGTCGGCGACACCAAGGGCGCGGCGGTGTTTGCGATTGCGACAGGAAACACCAAGGGCGATGCCGCCCAGGCCTCAATCAACATCGACGACCTCCCGGCAGCCATTGCCAGCGAGCTGCAAGTAAAAAACGTCGTCGTCAACGACATCGCAGTGAACTCCCGCACTGGAGCGGCATTCGTTGCTGTGACAGCCGATGACAGCCCGGCTCTGGTGCAGATTGACGGAGCTGGAAAGATTTCTCAGCTTTCGCTGAAGGACATCAAGTTTTCCAAAGCCGTCCTGGCGAATGCTCCTGAAGACAAGGTGGTCGGCGAAGGACGTCGCGCTCGCAATCCTCGAGCAGACGCCATCACTGACATTGCGTTCTTTGAAAACAAGCTGCTGATTTCCGGCCTGAGCTCGGCTCAGTCTGCTTCGACAGTGCGAGAACTCAACTTTCCGTTTGCCGATGACGACAAGGGCATGGGCGTTGAAATCTATCACGCGGCTCACGGCAAGAGCGAAGACAGCTCAGCGATGCGAACCTTCGTACCGATGATGATCGACGGCGAACCCAGCATTCTGGCCGCGTACGTGTGCACTCCGCTGGTGAAGATCCCTGTCAGGGAATTGTCGGCTTCTGGCGAAAAGGTCAAAGGCACGACTGTTGCCGAACTTGGCAATATGAATCGCCCGCTCGACATGATCGCCTATAAAAAGGATGGAGCCGATTATCTACTTTTGAGCAACAATGCTCGTGGTGTGATGAAGATCGCCACGGCCGGGTTGAAGGACGCCAAAGCTCTGACCGAACCTGTGAAAGGCGGCGGAACGGCTGGCCAATCCTTCGAAAAAGTAGAATCGCTTAGCGGAGTTCTTCAAATGGATAAGCTGAACGATTCTTCCGCATTGATTCTTGTCCAGGCGGACGGTGGTCCTCAAAATCTGAAGACTGTCGCTCTCCCATAAGCCTTCCCGATCAGGTGTAGGATGGGCATTCAAGCCCGTCCAGCGTCCCGATTTCGTAGGGTGTGCTGAGCGCAGTGCTGGCACACCCTGCTGCATTTTAAAGCCTCATTTCTCCCCACAAGGAGAGTGAATTTCAGGATTTCATTTCGTCATGTCGTCTGTTTTTCGTCCGGCCATCGAACGCATGGCAGGTTACACACCCGGTGAGCAGCCTCAGGATGGCGGCTGGGTCAAACTCAACACTAACGAAAATCCGTACCCGCCTTCTCCCAAAGTTGTCGAAGCCATTCGACGTGCGGCGGAAGGTCGGTTGAACGTCTATCCCGATCCCAGCGCGACGGGGTTTCGGAAGGTGGCGGCGAAGTTATTCAACGTCGACCCGGACTGGATTCTTCCCGCTAACGGCAGCGACGAGAACCTGACGATCATCACTCGTTCGTTCTGCGACGCCGACGAAACCGTCGCGTATCCGTATCCCAGCTACGTTCTGTACGAATCGCTGGCGCAGATTCAGGGCAGTCGCGTAGTGCGGCTGAACCTGGATTCGAAATGGCAGTGGGATGAAGATGCCGCGGCAAAACTACGTCAGACGACTCGCATTTTCTACGTGCCTAATCCCAATTCTCCGACCGGAACTTTGTGGACCGCTCAGCAGCTCAGTCAGCTACTTCCAGAACGTGGCGTCCTGGTATTGGACGAAGCTTATGGCGACTTCTGTCGTCAACCTCACAAGGGCGAGCTGCTGCGTAACAGCCTGTTCGACAATCGAATGATTGTGACTCGCACCTTCAGCAAGTCCTACAGCCTGGCCGGCATTCGATTCGGCTTCGCAGTGGCTCATCCCGATCTGATCAGCGGCATGCAGAAAGTTAAAGACAGCTACAACTGCGATGCCGTGGCCATCGCCGCAGCGACAGCCGCTCTGGAAGATCAAGACTGGATGCTCCAGAACCGCGCGAAGATTCTGTCCACGCGCGACCGCCTTGCAGCCGCTCTGCCAGCGTTCGGATTTTACGTGCATCCGAGCGAAGCCAATTTTCTCTGGACGACTCACGCCACCGGCAAACACCGCGAGCTTTACGAACAACTCAAGCAGCGAAAGATCCTGGTCCGCTACATGAAGTTCCCCGACGCACTCCCCAACGGCGATGCACTGGACGGACTTCGAATCACGATCGGAACGGATTCAGAAATCGACCGTGTTCTTGACATGATGGCTGAGGTTGTTGGTTGTGTCGGCTGAGCTAGGGTTCAGTGTTTTGGTATGCCAGTGTCAGCAGCTATTCGTCAGGGCCGCCAGAACGGCTAAACAGTTTGACAAGTTCGGCATAGCCAGTGGATTCCGAGAGGAACCTAACGGAACCATCCGCCAGTGCTACGTTTGCCCCGCCAGAATGAAGGGAATAGATCCCCTTCGAGTTGGACACATTGACTGCCACCGCATCTCCATTGATCGCCCACGCAAACGTATTGCTGGCTGACCAACCAACTTGACCCGGATATTCGGCTTCCGGATTGTCGGGCGTTACGTGCGGTTCGCCTCGTAAAAGGTCGATGGGCTTCCCGCCTCGCTCGACTAATGCAATCGTGTTTGAAAGCCCATCGGTAACGTCTCGAAACTTGCCGGCGCGATAGCGAAGCAGTTTTGTCCCGGCAAATTTGCCATTTCCGAAATCGGGCCAGCCCCAAATACCCCAGCGAACGAACTTGGTGCTCAGAGGATCGCTTCCTGCATCGGGAAGCAACTGAATTCCCGCCATCGCATCGTAGTCGCTGCGAGTTGCAAAATACTTTGTTCCCGTAAACGGAACTGAGAGATTTGGCCATTCTGCGTATGCCGCTCCCCAACCCTTGTTCGATATTGGATCTGCTCCGGAGGGACAGACGTAGACCGGCACAACCGCTTCCAGGACGGACTTGTTGACAGGATCGGTTGCCATTGCAGACCAATCGATCTTATCGCGTAAAGGCTGCTGTTCCAGATACGGAAGAAGCTCGACGCGCCACGAGTGCATGTGGAACAGATCCCATTCTTTAAGCGGATAGGCCAGCGAAGTACCGTTGTACAGCGACGGAAGTGACCCGTTTGTGGCTTCGAAAGCTTGACATGCCTGAAGTATCTGACGTTGATTGTTCTGACATTGCGTTCGACGTGCCGCCTCGCGGGAGTACTGAACCGCTGGAATGCTGATGGCCAGCAGAAGCCCAATGATTCCAATAACGACCAACACCTCGGTTAGCGATACGCCGAGCCGGTTTGAGGCACTTCTGTTGCCAAGACCGCGTTTCAACATATCAACACCTTGAATGAATGCAGAGACTCATGGTAACGGGCTGCAAATCAACCCGCCTCTCAATAAGAGAGGGCGTCGACCAGAATTTGTTTAAGAACGCCCAACAAAACCGGGACTGGCTCCCGCAGAGATCCCGGATTCATGGAAGAAAGCGACCGTCAAAGGTGCTTGTCCCGGTTTTGTTAGTGCCTCTAAGAACTTCTTGCATAACAAGCGACTTGCGGCTCAGGAGTTCTGACTTCATCAGGCGTCCGCTTCAGTTCTGCGCGCAAGAAAAAAGGCCGATCGGATTACGTTGAATCCGATCGGCCTTTTTCAGGGAGCGATGTTTCTCAGGCACTCGCTCAAATTTGCGGGCTCGTTTCTCAGGCGAGCCAACGTCTCTCTCTGCAATGCGCTGCTTTCTCAAGGCAGCGTGTGTTGGGCTCAAGGATCTCACTCCGAGCCCAAGTCTCTCTCTCGAAAAAAAGTATAAGCACGGCCTGTGCCATTCGACTCAATCTGGTCACAAGAAGCCGAATTTAGGTTCACCAGAAAATCACATAAACCCATGTGAGGAAAGGGGTTTCGTCCGCAGTGCGGCAATTTCAGTTTCAAGCCTAGAGATTTGCTGGACGATGACAGTCCATCGGTTTTGCAGTTTTTACAACGGCCGGGCGTTGAAATTTTTACAACGGCCGGACGGTTTGGGACGAGATTTCAACGCTGACTCAGCGACTCTTCCTGCCCAGCCAGCCAAGTCGGGATCGTTGTGGTACGGTGTTCGTTCCAAGCATCTCCGACGCTGTGGGGGACCGATCGTTCTCATTATCCTGGACCGTCGGCTCGACGATCGCCATTTCTTTCGCCACAATCGCTGCTCCACACCGCGACCACGAAAGTGAGAACTTGACATGATCATTGACGCTCACCAGCATTTCTGGAAACTCGATCTGCCTTTCGACTATGCCTGGCTTAAAGAACCGAAGCACGCGCCGATCTGTCGCGACTTTCTGCCTAAGGATTTGAAGCCTCATTTGCAGGCGACCGGCGTTCAAAAATCTGTCTTCGTGCAGACACAGCACGACGTTGAAGAGAACCGCTGGGTGCTCAAGCTGGCGGAACAGAACGACTTCATTGCCGGCGTCGTCGGCTGGGTCGATCTGGCGTCGGAAAAGTGCGAAGAGCAACTCAGTGAATTCCTCGGCAATCCGAGGTTCGTGGGGATTCGTCACATCACTCAAGGCGAGCCCGATGACAACTTCATCATTCGTCCGGACGTGGTACGAGGCCTGAAGGTGCTTCAAAAGCACAAGGTTCCTTTCGATCTACTGTTCTTCACTCAGCATTTGAAGCACGCCGCGACGCTGGCAGAAATGCTGCCGGAGCTGCCTATGGTGATCGATCACCTCGCCAAGCCGAAAATCAGAGATCACATCACTGCTGGCTGGAGCGATGATTTGAAGAAGGCGGCAAAGTACCCCAACATGTACTGCAAACTCAGCGGCATGGTGACGGAAGCCGACTGGGAAAAATGGAAGCCCGCGGACCTGAAGCCCTACGTCGAAACAGCTCTTGAAGCATTCGGCCCCGAACGCTGCATGTTCGGTTCCGACTGGCCCGTGTGCGAACTCGCCGGACAGTACGAACTCGTTTTCTCCGCGCTGAACGAAGTGCTCGGGCCGATAACAACTTCGGAACAGAGCCAGATCTTTGGCGACACAGCGAAGAAGTTCTATCGGCTGAAAGTGTGACTTTGGGACCGGAGGGCGGTCAGCTCAGGATTTCGTGTAGTACGTGACCATGGACGTCCGTTAATCGGCGGTCGATGCCGTCCTGTCGCACAGTGAGTTTGGTGTGGTCGATACCAAGCTGATGCAGGATCGTGGCGTGGATGTCGTACACCTGCGTCGGTTTGTCGCGGTCCAGCGGCTTGTAGCCCCATTCATCCGACGGGCCGTGACTGATTCCACCTTTAACGCCGCCACCGCAGAGCCAGTTGGTGAAGACGTACGGGTTGTGGTCACGTCCTTTGCTCCCTTGAGTCGACGGCATGCGGCCGAATTCGGTCGTCCACAGGATGACAGTGTCTTCCAGCAGCCCTCGTTCTTTCAGGTCTCGAATCAACGCCGCCGTGCCGATCGCCATGCCCATCGCCAGCGGCTTGTGATCGCGTTCGATGTCTTCGTGACTGTCCCAGTTTCGGCGAGGAAACCCGTTATCGTTGCCGGACCAAATCTGGATAAAGCGAACACCTCGCTCCAAAAGACGTCGAGCGATCAGGCACTTCCGACCGAAGTACTCAGCTTCCTCGGGAATGTTGATCTCCACTGGATAAGTCGCGGAGGGATTTTCCAGTCCGTACATCTTCAACGTTGCTGCTGTTTCTTTCGAAAGATCAAACGCCTCCGGTGCGCTAAGCTGCATCTTTGCGGCGAGCTCGTACGAACGCAGTCGAGATTCCAGCCGTGAATCGCCGGGTCGACTTCGGTTGTAAGCCTGATTGAGATTTCGCAGTAGGCCCTGGCCGTCCTTTTCACTGGCGGGCGTCAGATAATCGGCCGACGCGTAGAGATCTTCGATCGGAGTCTCACGCTGCGGGAAGATCATAGTGCCTTGAGTGCTTGCAGCCAAAAATCCCGAGCCCCAGTTTTTTGGCCCGTTGCTGGCGAAGCCTCGATGATCGGGCAGCACAACGAATGTCGGAAGATTGTCGTTGAGCGATCCAAGAGCATAACTGACCCAGGCTCCCATGCCGGGAAAACCAGGTCGATCGAAACCAGTCGACTGCAGATACGTCGCCTGACTATGGACTCCGGTTTTTCCAACGATGTTGTGAATGAACGCGATATCATCCACAACCGCGCCGAGTGGTTCGACGACTTCGCTGAGTTGCTTGCCGCTTTGACCATGCTGGGAAAAACGAAATGGCGATTTCATCCACGGGCCAAGTCCATCCTGAAACGCTTCGACGTGTTCGCCGAAGTTGGAGGCTTCGCCGTGATGCTTTTCAAGCTGAGGCTTGTAGTCCCAAAGATCCACATGACTGGCGGCTCCGGCCATGAACAACTGGATTACTCGCTTTGCTTTGGGTGGATGATGTAATGCCGTGAGCGCACCGCCGTCCCCGACTTTTGCCGCGCCGCAACCGTTGGCTCGAGCCTGCTCTTCCATCAACATCACAGCCGCCGCGAGACCTGCGAAGTCCTGCCCGGCTCGGTTGATGAATTGACGTCGATTGATTGGCATAGTGAGTCACATGATTTCTGTTAGGATGTCCGGAAGTCGTTGGGCTACGCTTGGTTTCAATGCGAGCGGCAGAAAGAAGACTCCCTGAGCAACTTTCGATCAGTCGTGAACAGGCGGATCGAATACTCCGACGCGGGGCAAACGCAAGTTCGCCCGATTCTACCGTGCGAACCTGGCCTGTTCTATGCTTTTGGGCCGCAATTGGCACCCAGCGAATCTCTTCGAAAGGCTTGCTTTGGAGCAATCCTGCGGCTTTTTTGCTCGCTTCGAATGGACGGAGCCAAATCATGGGTTCCAGAATGGCGACTTTGTACAACAGGCACATTTCTTTGAGTGAAACAACCGCCTGCTTTCGATAGACTGCCGAACCTTCCAGCGTAACCGTCCTCCAAAATTTTGAAAATGAGTGGTCCAGGAATGTCTGTTTCTACCGCCGTCGCTTCGTCCGAACTGTCCTGGAACGAGATGGCTGATGCTGTTCTCGCGGGGGAATCTTTGTCTCGTGAAGACGCGATGAGGATTCTGAGAGCCGACGACGACCAGTTGCTGCTTATTCTGGATGCGGCTTTCCGCGTACGTCGCGAGTACTTTGGCAAGACGGTTCAGCTTTATTATCTCAAGAATGCCAAGAGCGGTCTCTGCCCGGAAGACTGCAACTACTGTTCGCAGTCAAAGATCTCCGAAGCGCCGATCGAAAAGTATGCGTTCCTGAATGCCGAACGCCTGATGGATGGGGCTCGCAAGGCGGCCGAAAGCAAGGCTCGCACGTATTGCATCGTGGCCAGTGGACGAGGTCCCACCGATCGCGAAGTCGATCATGTGGCCAACGTCGTCCGTCAGATCAAGGACACTTACGGACTCCACATCTGCTGCTGCCTTGGCCTGCTGAAGCCCGATCAGGCGCTGAAGCTGAAAGCGGCTGGTGTTGATCGAGTGAACCATAACCTGAATACGAGCGAGCGATATCACGAAGAGATCTGCACGACTCACACGTTCAAGGATCGTCTGGAAACGCTCGACATCTGTCGCAATGCCGGGCTTGAACTTTGCGCCGGCATGATCGTCGGTATGGGCGAAGTTCACGACGATGTCGTTGATGTGGCGATGAAACTTTCCGAGCTGCAGGTCGAATCGATACCAATCAACTTCCTGAACTCAATCGATGGCACGCCGCTGCAGTCCGTTCGCGAGCTTGATCCTCGGTTCTGCCTGAAAGTGCTGGCGATGTTTCGCCTGACCAATCCAAAGGCCGAACTGCGAATCGCCGGCGGTCGCGAAGTGAATCTGCGTTCGATGCAAACGATGGGCCTGTACCCGGCGAATTCAATGTTCGTCAGCGACTACCTGACGACTCCCGGCCAGAAAGCCGAAGAAGACTTCCGCATGATCAGCGATCTCGGCTTCCAGATCACCGCTGGCGACTATGAATCGTCAAAGCTGCTGGAACTCTGGAACGTGCCTCACGACAAGACCTGTTCGGCAGAAGCCGGCCCGTCCGGAAGCTGCTGCGGTTAATGTAGGCCGATCTGTCCCAGATCGGCATTCTTTCACATCAACAAACAATGCAACGCCCGAGCAATCACTAACGTTGTGATGCGCTAAGGCTGTTGCTGCGAAACCCCAAGCTCGGCCGACGTGAGTAGGCACTCGTCGACCTGAGACAGGTCGACCTACAGCACTTCAAACAGCGTTTGGATTCTCAGCACGGCCCCGTTGTCGGGGAACGTATGAAACGAGTGAATCACAAGGCCTTTCGGCAGGTGATCGCTCATCAGATAACTCAGGCAATCGGGACTGCTCACGCTGGAACCGGGTAGTGACGCGGTCAGAATTGCTTTGCGGGCATCGACTTCCATTTCGCGATGCACCTGCAGATAAACGTCCGGCGAAACGGTGTCGAGCTGATAGCTGCAGTGATACCGCAACCCCAGCGTGTCGACAGTGTGAGTTCGATAGCCGATCAACCGTCGGTCGACCATCCGGCCCTGAACCGGCAGCGGAGAATACTTGCTGGAAGCGACTTCAGTGATGGTGCGGTTGGGCGTGCGAAATTCCAGAACGTGACCGTTCCGACTGATTCGCAAAGTCGCATGATGAGGACCGATAGGGATTGTCGTTTCGCAAAGCGTCTCAAAGAGTTCCGGATGCACCGAGCGTTCATACACTCGCAGCACCATATCAGCGACATCCGGACGCACATACCCGACGGCCATAGCGAAAGCTCAATTCACTCAGTCACACGGTTGTTTCGATTTGGACTGTTCACAGAGAACCATCCGACAGTCAAAATTGTAGACCGTCCGACGGGCCTCAGGAAACAACAGAACAATGGAAATCGATCAGACGGCCTTTGTCTTTGGCATCCGCATGATCAATGCGCCGCCGCTGAGGATCAGGCAGGCGCCAAGGAAGTAGGGCATTGACGTTGAGACGCCCAGCAACTGAATTCCCACGAAGGGCCCGAGAATACGAGCCAGTGACGAAAGGCTCTGCCCTGTCCCCAGCACAGACCCCTGCTCATCGCTTGAAGCCGCCTGCGACAGCATCGACTGCAGCGATGGAGTCACAGCCGAAAACCCGATCACAACAATTGGAAGAATAAACCACAACGACTGCGGTGGCAGGAAACTCAACTTCAGACCGGTCGCTCCGATCAGCACGAAACCGATTGTCATCAGCGTCACGCCGATCAATGCCATCCGGCGTTCTCCAAGGCGCGGCAGCAATCGACGTACCAGCATTCCCTGCCCGATCGTGAGCACCAAACCGACGTAGGCATACAAAACGAAGTTCCAGCGGCTGCTGTAGCCGAACTCGCGAGTCAGCAACGACAACGTACTCTCAAACTGCGCAAAACCAAACGTGGTGATGAAGACCGCAAACAGAATGATCGACATCCCCGGCGTCGTCAAATGACGCAGCACTTCACCAGGCCGGAAGGCTCGGTGAGATGATCGCGGAGCCTGCTCAGAGGGAGGGCGCGATTCCTGCAACTTCATCGCGGCCAGCATCAACGCAAATGTTGACAACGCACAGGCTACGTAGCCGGGCAACCCCGATGGTGGAGTCAGCAGTCGGCGTTTGAGTTCCGATCGAGGGATCGCCGGCGTCAGCAGCAGGTTGATGGCTTCCTTGTTCGCGCCTTCGATCAGCTTCGCAGCGACCGCTTCTGCGTCCACGCTTGTCAGTTCAGAGATGAACTGGCCCGACGTTACTACCGCAGAATCGGAATCATTCCAGGCCTTCACCATCGCCAGTTGCGGATCACTCAGCGCGACGGCCGCATCGTCCGAAACGCAGGCCGCGCCGATGAGAGGGCCGAATGTAAAACCGATCCCAAACGCCGCGCCGATCAGGGCCATTCCCTTGCCACGATTCTCCACTCCCGTGCAGTCAGCGATCACAGCCTGAGCCGTTGAAATCGTCGCCCCGGCAATACCAGCGCCGATGCGAGTGATGAACAGCCACGGCAAAGCGCCAAGACCCAGCCACATAAAATCTCGGCCCTGTGATGAGACAAAGCCGAAGAGCCCATACGAGAACGCTGACCCGCAAAGCCCCAGCATCAGAATCGGCCGTCGTCCAATGCGGTCAGAGAAACTTCCCCACATCGGAGCGAACAGAAACTGCATCGCCGAAAACGATGCCATCAGTAGACCGAGCTGCACCTTGCTGGCGTTGAACCACGCTGCGTACCGAGGCAGCAAAGGCAGAACAATTCCGAATCCCAGCAGGTCGATGAAGACAGTCAAGAAGACAATCAGCAGAGTGGCTTTGTTTACCGAAGACACCGCAGGCTGCGCGGCGGGAGCATCATTGGTCACAGGTCATACTTTCAGGGGCGAAGGCTATCGCTTCACGAACCAAACACACGCCCACGCCAGCAGCGGGAACAGAACGAAAATCAACGCAAAGGCCGTCAGGTTCGATCGAGGATTGTCTGGCCAGCGTCCCATAGTTAATCTCAAATTTCAAATCTCAATTTCCGCTGCGGCGCAAACCGGCGTCGCTTCATGATGGAATCTGCTCGTCCGTTTCCGGAACGGCATCACTGGCCGCATCGAACCATTCGTCCTTGAAGACGATTCGCTTCTTATGCTTCATTGCCAGGTTGGCCGTCAGCGCCATGATAGCATCTGCCATCGCGACTCGACCGCTGCAACGCAGTTTGTCGACACCCAGCTTGTTGCTCACGCAGTAACAGAAGTGTTCCATCTCTTCTCGGTAACCACGGCTGACCTTGTCGCCGATACCCGCTTTGGCCATCGCACCAGCGGCTGAAGGAGCGGCCGTGTTGTAGCTGTCGAGAACCGGCCCGCCACCTTTGGCGTTGTCGATGACCCACAAACGCTGTTCTGGACCGCCGCCGCTGGAACCGCCTTGCTCTTTGTAAAGGATGGCTTCCTTTTCTTCCTTCATGATCAAAGTGCCACGGCTGCCGAAGACCGTTTCTCCGTAGAACTCAAGTCGATTGGTGTTGATCGACGAGTACGTGACGACGGCCACGTCCTTTGGATCTTCCTTGTAGTGCGGGCCGGGGAATTCAAGAGTCACATAGATGTGATCGTCGATGTCGCGATCGTCATCCCAGTTACTTTCCGGACCAACGCCCTTGACTCCGTAGAAGTTCTTTCCGCCGTAACCCTGAACTGCGATCGGGTGAACCTTGCCCAGAAAGATGCTGGCAGCATCCATCTGATGACTGCCCAGTTCGGCCATCAATCCACCACCGGTTGAGTTATACAACCGCCAGTCAATCAACTGCTTCGCGCTTTCGTAGCCAAGTTCCTTGAGCTTGCCGGATTTCTCCATCTCCAGCAGACTCTTTTCGTCGAGCTTCGCTTCCTTCGTCAAGCCCCACTTTCGCCAGCTGTCGCTTCCGGGGAAGCTGTTGTTGCGGTGCCACTGAGCCCGGATGAACTTAATGTCTCCCAGAAGCCCCTTCTTGATCAGGTCATTCGCGTTGTCATAAAGCACGCTGTAGTGACGCTGATGCCCGACGGCCAGCAGAAGGCCTTTCTCGTCGGCCTTGCGAATCATCTGCTTGCATTCGGTGATGTTGTGAGCCATCAACTTTTCGGTCAACACATGGACGCCAGCTTCCAGGCAAGCCATCGCAATTGGAGCGTGCTGGCTGAGCGGGACGGCGATTACAACCATTTCGAATTCGATCTTGCCCTCAGCGCGAGCCTTTAAAAGCTCGATGTGGCTTTCGAATTCCTGAATCTTTGAAGCCTTCTCCTGGCCCAGTTTCTTGTTCAAACCAATGCGAACCTCAGGATGACTGCCCTTGAATGTTCGTTCGCGGTTCGCCGGACGCGGATCGGCGATCGCGACGATTTCCATGTACTCAGGCGGATGCTCGGTGATGAGCACGTTGCCTTCGTCACCACAGCCAATGAATGCTGCTTTGATCGGTGAGCCGTTCAGCTTTTCATAACCGAAGTACAACGCGCCCAGCCCTGTACCGACGGCGACTGAAGCCTTCATCATATCGCGGCGCGTAATGCCGACGGCTTCGTTGAAGTTGTCTTTCCCGATCTGTACCTGTTCCGGTGTCAATTCCATCGCTCTGTTCTCCAATGCACTGATTGTTATTTTGAGTCTGCGGTTCAGGGGAACTCCCGCGGAACCGGATTTGTTGAGTTACGTGACGATTGCAGCAAACTTTCGAGTCCGACCCCGGCCGAATCTACTTCTTCGCAATCGCCGTCTTCTTGCCGCCGAAAAGACCGGCCACAATTTTGTCGAGTCCGAACCAGTAACCGCTCGGCACAGCGGCCAGGGCCATCAAGGCGAAAACTTCGACCAGGTTCTTGTTGACGATGAAACTGTGCTCAGGACCCGGAGCATCGGGAACTCCCGGCAGCGGCGGCATTGCCATGTAGAATCCAAACACCATCAAGGCCGCCGAAAATGCAGCGAACCTGGAAAACAGACCAACGATCAGCAGGATCCCCAGTGCCGTCAGCCCGCTAATCGTGAGAAGGTCAACGATCCGGATCGGCGTCAGCGGTTTTGGCAACGGACCCCGCTTCAGTTGTTCCAGTGCAGGAATCGCAAGCGCCGCTTCCTGCAGTTCCTTATCCATCGCCATCACAGGCCCGGCAAGGTCACGAGCCTTCTCGCGTACATCAGACCAGATGCGATTCAACTGGTCCTGTTCGAAGGCAACCTTTGCGGATGTCAGACGTTCTTCGTAACGCGACACCATTTTATTGTAGAGGTCGATCTGACCAATGCGGCCGTCGACCTGACCAGCAACGTCAGGGTCACCCATCAGATGAGCTCGGACACGTTCGTTGTAACACAGGCGGCTGGACCGAGTGAATGCTTCCTCAAGAGCCTTGCGGTACTTGTCATAGTCATCGCCTGTTTTGTCTTCAACCTGTTGATCGAGTGTCTGTTTTTCGGATGGCAACAGATGTCGTTTACCGTCGATCCGCAGTCGCTTCGCCGTGGGGTTGAACGAGATCATCTTGTCGAGCTTCGCTGCGGCAAAGTCGACTCCTTCCGGCAACGCGGCAAGGTCCAGAGCAGCTTCGTAGACAGCGCTGCCATTGATCAGCTTGTTGAGTTCCGCGCTTTGTTTTTCGTCCAAGCCGTAGTGGCTGACAAAACGATTCTTCCAGGACTCCCAGCGGATCGCGACGGTCTCGGGATCGAGCCACGACTTGTCGTCCGGATCGCCAGTCATCGAGCGGAAGAGTCCCCGCATCGGCCCCTGCGCACTTTTCAGATAGCCATCGGAGGACCATGGCGTCTGCGTTTTCAGCGTATCGATTTTCCAAAGGCCCTCGTAAAGCAACTGCCATCCAATGCCCACTCGTAACACGACGAGCAGGACAACAGCGGCGAGGGAATAACGACGAATATCGGCCACAGGAAACAGGCTCCGAAAGGTGGGAGATTAGGAGGGCGTTCTTGGTATTGGACTTTAGGACGAGTCTTCAGTTCCGCCCGTTTTGAAAATCGATTTTCTTGCAGTGCAGCAAAACGGTCACACTTCCGGATGCTGTCAGGCCATCACAACCTGATCTTCATCCCAGACGATAAGTTCAGGCGAAATGCCCAAGACGGTCGGATGCACCTTTCGGCCCTGGTCCGGAAAAGGAATCAGGATAACACCAACTCCCGGCCAATTCTCACAACACAGCCGGGCTTTTTCGACCCCCATCACGAAAAACGCAGTCGACAGTGCGTCTGCGACCGCCGCTGAGGACGCCAAAACAGTCACCGAGAGCATTCCTTCCACGGGCCAACCGGTCCGTGGATCCAAAATGTGACCAAATCGACGTCCCTCATGACGAAAAAATTGGATGTTCGAACCACTCGTCGCCATCGCCTGATCGCGCAGCATCAGGGTACCGAGCCGCTTTTCCGTAAACAGGGGATTTCCGATTCCTATCGGCCAACCCGCATGCCCATTATGCTCTCCCCGAGCCAACAAACTGCTTTGTCCGCCATGGAGAACAAACGACTTTGGCCCCCTGTCAGACCGCTGAAGCCAATCGCTGGCCTCATCAAGAGCGTACCCTTTCCCGATCGCCCCCGGATCCAGCACGATCCCCGGCGTCAGAAACGAGACGCTGCTTGATTCCGGAAAAACCTGAACATGCTTCATCCCTGATTTCAGGAGGGCAATATCCACCTCGGTCTGATCAGGAATCCGCTGACTTCTCCGACAACTTCTCCATAATTGTGTCAAGGCTCCGGTCGCCATGTCGAAAGCGCCGTCTGTGAAATCATGGATTTCTAACGCCTTTTGTAACAGTTCGAACAAATCGCCCCGAACGCGAACCGAACGAACTGCGGCGTCGCGATTGACGCTGGATAGCTCGCTGGCTTCGCGATAGATGCTAAGCCACTCTTCGACCGCGTGGACGCTTTCGAGTACGTCACCCGCGGCTTCAATCTGTTCAGTTCCGCCGGGATTCATAATCACCGAAAAATCACATGCCATTGCCAGAGTGGACAAACGAACCGTAACTCCGGCACTTGGCTGAACACGACTTGCAAGCGGAACCTCTTTCGAAGACGCAGTGCCAATTCCCGCCATTTTCAGAGAGGAAAGAAGTTCTCGCCGAGTTTTTGACGGAGGGCCGCTGGTCATCAAAACAACATCCGCAATGGGGTTGGAAGAGCCTATTTCCACACGAATTCGTCCGACTGGCGACAGTGTTCGTCTAGATTTTCCAATACGAACCCCAAAATCACCGTACGGAACCCGTAGTTCCGCAGAATACGTACACCGCTTCCGAAATGTCGCGCTCAAAATTCCGGCTGTTCACGGAAACCGACAATTGTGAATGGCGATTCATCAAGCTCTGCGAAACAATATGTCCTTTTGCGATCGCGCCCAGCTGCGAACACTTTACCGATTCTCACTTAAGCCGCTCTTAGACAACGACTTATGTCTCAAAACCCGACTGCCAAAAATCCTCCCCGACCCCGAGTTGCCAGCGGTGTTCCCTGGTGGCTGTGGGCGATAATGGTCATCGTTGGCGGAGGAATTCTGACGTCGCTGGTCACTAAGTTGACTCCTGCGGATCCAGCCAAAGCCTTTACCGAGGGCTTTGCGGCAGCGGAATCCGGCGACATTGAGAAGCTGAAGGAGTGCAGGGCAATACTTGGCATGTTCCCCGAGTACGAAAGTCAGCGAAATCTCCTCGACGGCATGGCAGCCATCGGGACCGGTCGGCCGCTCTATGCAATTCCGCTGCTTGAAGCAGCATCCAAAAGCGAAACCCTGAAACAGAAGGCAATGCAGTATCTGGGTATGTCGTTCGTTCAGGCGGACGAAAGGGCGAAAGCCATCGCCGTTTTTGAGTCCATTCTGAAGGATGATGAAAACGCACATGCTGCCCGAAACAGCCTGGTGATGATTTTCAACGAAATCTTTGCCCTGGAAGAAGCTCTCAAGCATATGACTTTTCTGATCGAACAGGAATTCAAACTTTCTGAGATGTACAACATGCGGGGCGAAACTCGCATGACCCTTGAGCGGTACAAGGACGCAGCTGATGACTTTGAGGCTTCTATCGAAGCAAACGCAACCGATCCAATGAATTCAGTGAAGTCCAATAAACTCGTCGAGTGTCTCATGATCATAGGCGACTTCAAAAGAGCCGAAAAGTTTGTCGATAACGTAGACCAGCCGATGACTCGGGAACTTTTGAAGGCTGAGACATCTCTGGCGAATGGCGATCTTGAGACTGCCGCCACGGTCTTGAGAGGGATTCCGCCAGAAGCCCGAAACAGCCCCGCTATCACACAGCTCTACGGCAAAGTGATGCTGGCTCAGAATGAGAAGGGCGCTGCTCAGGAGGCGCTATTCAATTTGAGGAACATCATCGCTGTGAAAACCAGAGATCCGAAGCTGTTTCAGGTCACTGGCGACCTCGCTCGATTTGTAGGCGAAACAGAACTGGCAAATCTCGCACAACAGAACGTTGACCAATTGACGGACTTGAACAAAGAGTATGTTCTGAAGCTGCAAGAAGTCGTCAAGACGCGCGATGACAAAGACATTCGCCTTCAACTGGCCGATCTGGCATTCAAGACAGACCATCTCGATATTGCCTATAAGCTCTATGAAGGGCTCATGCGATACTATCCCGACGATGCAGAAAAGATGTCTGATCTGCAGCTCACCCTGATGGAGCCACTGCCGCAGCTAGTCAGCACAGGGACGCCACCGACGACCCCGCCCACCGAAGCAGCACCCACCGAAGCAGCGACTCCTCAAACAATACCTCCGGAAACAGCTTCGCCTCAAACGACGCCGGAGGCTGAAAAACCACAAGAGCCTGCTGAATCGGCAAACGCCGCTCCCGCGGATCCCGCAACGGTTCCCGCGTCGGACGCAAAGGCCTCAGACCCAGCCAACCCACCAGCAGCAACTCCAGAGAAAGCTGTTGAGTGATGTCTGTGCGTGAGGCGATCGATTTTGAAGCGAATTCCGTCGGTTTTCTGCCGCCGGAAGTCGAGAGTGTGTAACATGCGGAGAGGGCCACGGCAAATCCCCTGATTGGCCTCGCTTTCGGCCGCAGCTGCGCGCTTCTCACTGACACACGTTTCTTCGATATTGCCCAATGGTCAACCTGTCTGGACTCAACCCGCCGCAGCGTGAAGCTGCGTCGATCCTTTCGGGGCCGTTACTGGTTCTGGCAGGTGCAGGGACCGGAAAAACTCGCGTTATCACGTACCGAATGGCGAATCTGATCGCCCACGGAATTCGTCCGGATCGAATTCTCTCCGTCACGTTCACCAACAAAGCGGCTCGCGAAATGCGAGACAGAGCCCTGAAGCTGATCGGCAAGCAGTTCAAGCAGCGTCCGGTTGTCTCGACATTCCACGCGTATTGCGTGCGAGTTCTTCGCGAAGACATCGATTCTCTGGGCTACCCGAAAAAATTCGCGATCTACGATCGTAACGATCAGGAATCTGCAGCTCGAACTGCCCTGCGAGACATCCGACTCGGCGACGGCACCATGAAGCCCAGCGACCTGATCAACCGCATCAGCAAGTGGAAGATGCAGGGCATTCAGGACCACGAAGCCAGCAGCCATGTTGAAGTGGATTTCGACTTCCTCGCAGCGATGGCCTACAAGAAATACCAGAAGCAACTGCGAGCCTGCGGCGCTGTCGACTTCGACGACCTGCTGCTGCTCACCGTGAAGTTGTTCAACGATTTCCCAAATGTGCTCCAGCGTCATCAGGCAAAGTTCGACCACGTTCAGGTCGACGAATATCAGGACACCAACGGCGTCCAGTTCAGGCTCATCGAATCGCTTGTCAAGCCGCATCGAAACATCTGCGTCGTAGGCGATGACGATCAATCCATCTACGGCTGGCGCGGCGCTGAGGTGGAGCACATCATCAACTTCGCAAAGTACTTTCCGAACACAAAGACCGTTCGGCTCGAAAACAACTACCGCTGCACCGACAGAATTCTTGAATGCGCAAATCGGCTGGTCAAACATAACAAACATCGCCACGATAAGACTTTGATCCCGCACAAAAAGTCGGGAACCGCGGTCCGCATTCAGGCGTTTGAAGACGAGTCTGCTGAAGCCGAATGCGTCGTTCAGGAAATTGGTTACCTCATCCGCGAATTGGGCGTGAAACCAAAGCAGGTCGCTATTCTGTTTCGCACCAATGAACAGCCGCGAGTCTTCGAACAGGAACTGCGACGACAACAGGTTCCGTATCTGCTCGTCGGCGGACAGTCGTTTTTTGACCGTCGTGAAATTCGCGACTTACTGGCTTATCTGAAAGCCATTGACAGTCCTCGTGACGAAATCAGCCTGCTAAGAATCATCAACACGCCAACAAGAGGCATCGGCGATACCACGACCGAAAAAGTCATCCAGATGGCCGTGAAGAAGGGCCAAAGCTTTTGGGACGTTCTGCCGGAAGCCTCGGCCGCCGGCGCAATTCCCGCCAAGGCGATGACCGCAATGACTCAGTTTCGCGGACTGCTGGAACGCTACGGCCGCGCGATGCACGAGCACCCGAAAGACCTGGCCGAAATCTGCCGACGACTTCTACAGGAAATCAACTACGAAGCGGAAATTGCCAAACAGTACAAGGAAGAAGCGCAACAGGAAACTCGGCGCACGATCCTCGAAGAATTCGTGAACTCCATCGGCCAGTATGTAGAACGCGCTGACGATCCGTCGCTGTCAGGCTTCCTCGAAACCACCGCATTAATGGATCGCGAAGATGAGGCCGATCGAAACGAGAAGCAGGAAAAGGACGCCGTCCGTTTGATGACTCTCCATTCGGCCAAAGGGCTGGAATTTCCGCGAGTCTATCTTATCGGGATGGAAGAAGGCTTCCTTCCGCACAAA
>JANMEV010000101.1:0-2424 GCA_031377305.1 Planctomycetota bacterium
TGCAACGTTGGCCACATTGCAGGACATGGAGCCTGCCGGGACTCAATTATCGTTCGCGGAAGTCGTCGAGTCTGGGGCACCGCTGGCGGTCTGGAAGCATCAGTCGTTTGCCCCTTGTTGTGATTTGCGAGCGACACAAACAACCGTCAATTTGCCTCTGAAGGACTGGCCGTCCGCGGACGAACTGGAACAACAGCGGCTCGCCTGCACCGACCGAGCGTTGGAAGAGAGGCTCCGTCGGAAACGGGATATTCGCCGTGGACTTGGCGACGGTACGACCTACCCTCTGCCAATTTCCGTTTGGCGCATTGGCGAAGCTGTGCTGGTTGGCAGTTGTTGCGAACCGTACTCGTTCCTGCAACAGGAATTGAGGCGACGTTTTCCGAACCGTATCATCGTGTGTATGAATCTGATTAACGGATCGCTGGGTTACCTACCACCAGCGGACCTCTACGATATGGATGTTTATCCCGTCTGGCAAACGCCGTTTGATCGTGGCGGCCTGGAACTTACTCTTGAAACCATGACTCAGGCGATCCGCAATGTCCTCAGCGAATAGCAATCTCCTCCGCGGAGTCCTCCCGGTCCTTCACACTCCGTTTACGGACACCGGCGACATCGATCATGATGTCCTGCAACGCGAGATCGACTGGGCATTCCAGGTCGGCGCCCACGGCGTTGTGATTGCAATGGTCAGCGAAGTGTTGAGGCTGGGCGATGATGGGCGAAAAGAACTGGCCTCGCTTGTTTGTCAGGCCATTCAGGGCCGCGGTTTTTCTGTCATCAGCGCTGGTGCTGAAAGCATTCGTCAGGCTGTGAAGTTTGCTCAACACGCGCAGGACCTGGGAGCCAGCGCGGTGATGGCGATTCCACCCGTTGCGACATCGCTTAGCGGTGCGGCGACGCGAGACTACTTTGCCGCGATTGCCAGCAGTATTTCAATTCCGCTGGTCGTTCAGGATGCATCCAGCTACGTTGGAGCGGCGATTGATCTCAGCGTTTATCTGGGATTGCTGGAGAATTTCGGAGCCGATCGAATCTACTTCAAGCCGGAAGCCAGTCCTCTTGGTCCAAACCTTTCCAAGCTGCGAGATGCGACTCAGGGGACAGCTCGAATCTTTGAAGGATCCGGCGGCATCAACCTTGTGGATTGTTATCGGCGGGGCATCGTTGGGACCATGCCGGGCACGGATCTTTTGGATGGCATTGTGGCTCTTTGGAAGGCACTGGAAGCGGGCGACGAAGATCGAATCTATGAATTGTCACTGCCGATTTGTGCGATGGTGGCACTGCAGTTACAAGGTGGACTCGATGGTTTTCTGGCCATCGAAAAATACCTGCTGAAGCGACGAGGAATCTTCTCCAGTACCTCGCAGATTCAACCCACGGGCTGGCAACTGGATCCTGAAACTCAGTCGGAAGTGGATCGACTTTTTGCGAGACTTCAGGCGGTGCTCTAAATGTCCAACCGGCCGTCTCAGATTCGCTATCGAATGCTCGCGTGGCTCACGCTGGCGGCCGCTTTGTCCTATTTCTGCAGGAACGCGGGAGGCGTTGCCGAAAGTTCGATTCGCGCTGACCTCGGCCTGACGCTCAAGCAATCCGGCTGGTTTATGGGTGCTTTTTTCTGGACGTACGCCATCTTTCAGGTACCCAGCGGATGGCTGTCAGAGCGTATGGGAACGCGAGTCGCTCTCAGCATGTTTGTGATCACGTGGTCAGTCGCCACGCTCTGTATCGGCGTTGCACCGGGCTTCTGGTTGTTGGTGATCGGGCAGCTTGTCATGGGCGCTGCGCAGGCCGGCATTTTTCCTGCGTCATGCAATTCGATTAATCACTGGATGCCATTGTCTCAGCGATCGATGGCCTGCGGGATTCTGGCCGCGGGAATGCAGGTCGGTGCGATCTCGGCCAGTGGTTTGTCGGGAGCACTTCTGGAACCCATCGGATGGCGCTGGGTGTTCATCCTGTTTGCCTTGCCTGGAATTTTCTGGACGGCAGCATTCCTGCTGAAGTTTCGAGACGACCCGGCTCAGCATCCAGATGTGAATTCAAGCGAACTGGCAATGATTCAGGCGGGCCGTCGAGTTGAAGAATTGAGTACAGCCCCGCAGACAAGCGAGCTTCGCCAACTGCTTAAGATTGCGCGACAACCGGTGATGTGGTGGTTGTGTGGCCAGCAGATTTGCCGATCTTCCGGCTATATGTTTTTTGCGAGTTGGTTTCCGACGTTCCTTCAGAAGACTCGCGATGTTTCCGTTGAGAAATCCGGTTATCTGCAAGGCGTTGTGCTGGCCGGCACGCTCATTGGCAGCATCTTTGGCGGAATGATCACCGACTGGATCTGGCGACGAACGGGCAGTCTTCGCCTGAGTCGCAGCGGCATGGGGGCAGCCTCGCTTGGACTCTGCGGCGTTCTCATTC
>JANMEV010000141.1:0-3093 GCA_031377305.1 Planctomycetota bacterium
GAGCGAGACTGATGGATGACGGCTACGGCCGAACGCTTCAATGGCTCTCCGAGTCCGTTCGCAGCCACTGCAGCGCTCGTGACCTGCTGCGACTTCAACAGGTCGTGGCCCAGGGCTGGCTTTTCGATAACACGAGCTCACTGAATCCGTGCGATTTTGTACGGCTGCTGGAAAACAGCAAGTTCCAGAAGTCTGGGCCCGCTCCCGTGCGAGTCATGACGGTCCATCAGAGCAAGGGGCTTGAGTTCGACGTCGTCGTTCTGCCCGAAATCGACGGACTGCTCTTTCAAAGTCCGCAAGCCGCATTCTCCGGCCCCGACGTCGGCAGTCCGCCGGATCGAGTCTGCGTGTGGACTCGCAAAGCGCTGCGTCAGCTTCTGCCCGATTCACTTCAAACGGCCTTTGAAGACACGATCGCTCGACAGGTGTCTGAAAGTCTGTGTGTGTTTTATGTGGCTCTCACGCGAGCGAAGCACAGCATGCACATTCTGACGCCCCCAATGCTAAGCGAAAAGAGCATCCCGAAATCCTACGCTGGGCTTTTGCTCAGCGCGCTCACGCCTGGCGCAACTCAGGCTCAGCCATCGGCAACAATCTATGAAACGGGTGATCCCGAATGGTTCCAGAAGGTGCCGAAAGTGCTCAAACCGGAATCGAAGCCTCACGCGGGAAGCAAGCTGACAGTTCCTTCTGTTCACCTTTCGCCGATGCGTGATGGACGCCGACGAGGTCTCCGCCGGCGCGCTCCATCGCGACATGATGAGACGCGTTTGTATCTTCCGGAAATCACCACCGCGATCGCTCGCCGGGAGCCGACAGACACGGCTCAGACGCCCGCGGTGATCGGCTTCGCTCGCCCCGCAGTTGATGCGAGAACTCGTGGAACGGTGATGCACGCGTGGTTCGAATGCATCGATTGGCTCAAAGATGCTGCACCATTGGATGAGTCCGTTTTCCGCAAGCGGGCCTTTGAAATGTCGGTGCCGGAGAACATCATCAATCTATTGCTGCCCGATTTCCTCAAACTGCTTCAACGGGAAGAGATTCGAAAAGCGTTCGAGCGACGCTCAGCCGGTCACTCGTCCGTCTTTGAGCCTCACAGAAGCATAGTGGAATCCGGCGAGGCGACTTTGAAAGTTGAACGAGAACGCACTTTCGTTCTGATGCAGAACGGCGAACTGGTACAGGGGACGATTGACCGTCTTGTGCTGCTGGTTCGTCACGGCCGGCCGCTGGCCGCAGATATCCTGGACTTCAAAACGGATCGGCTTGTCGGCGATCGGGAAAACTGGCTTGAAGGTAAACGATTGCACTACGGTCCTCAGCTTGACGAATACCGCGCCGCCGTTTCCCACTGCTTCGGACTTCCTCCGTCACAAATCAGCACCCGTCTGCTGCTGCTGGAAGCGGACGCGATCGTTGCGACCTAAATCTCCCCATCGGGCAGAACTCACGACACTCACATCAGCACAACGTCTGGAAAACCCGTGCATGGTCCAGTCATTAGCCGGATCAAGTCCGCCGCCCTTGCCGGAACATCGCAAATCAGGATTCGTCGTTGCGACAAACTGTCTTCTGGATCAGGAGTTCATTGGCGGACGCTGCAACGGCATCGTTCTGGTTTGCTCGGTCCGGCCTTCATTCCCTTGCGGCATGCAGGCTAACGCTTCGCCGCTGATAGAACCATTGCGATCCTCAGCTACTTTTTTCCGACAACCAGAGCGTAATGCAACGCAACTTCCACTGCCGTTAGTCCTCGTGGGTAAACAGCCAGTTCGTCCAATGCACCAGAGAACTGTCGTTCGGTTGTTCCTCTCTTCAATTGTCCGACGAGAACTCTGTAAGCGCCCGGACCGTTGGCGCTACCGTCTCAGCAAACTCGTCGCACAGGCAGGCATCAAGATCAGCCAGTCGAACAAATCGTTCTCGAAACGCTGCATCAGAACAGAGCCGCTCGTCGAGCGAAAGGAACTCCTCGCCTGACAGTTGGTTGTCCAGTCGGCGAAAAATGAGTTCATCGCCACTCGGATCCGGAAGCATGGGATCATCCACGGTTTATTCCTTCAGCCGATTTAAATCTATCGTTCATCGGATACGACCTTTCGGCCAATACACAAAGAAATGAGATCACGGATTCTATCAAGCCGACGGTAAAGGGCTTTGACAGTGCGCCCTGTTTCCTGAGCAAGCGACTTGATGCTGGACGAATCGCTGTAACGCCGCTCCAGCAAAGAGCGATCGTCAGTAGTGAGTTTCGAAAGACAGTGTTTCATTGCTGACTGACGTGCCTTCAGTTCGTCACGCGTTTCTGCCAAAGCATGAAGCACATCTTCGCTGTGCAGAAACCGCCGACGAGCCTGATGCTTTCGAAAATTGAGTACTTCGAAATACGCGAATCGGATCGCCCACGGGAGAAACTCACGATCGCGATCATAGTCGCCGAATTTTTCCCACAATATTGCCGCAGTTTGCTGAAGAATCTCCTCAACGTCGTCCCGGCGAGGAACAAACAGCGAAACGTATCGCCGGAGCTCCCTGTCACACTGGGCAAGACGCTTAGCAAATTCGTTGCCAGGTTCGGTCATGGATACGGCGTCGGTGCACAGTTGTGTTGAACGCACTCAGAAACATCGCGCAAAGTGCACTTGACGGTACTTCGCTTCAAGAATCTCCCGGCCGACAAAAAAATCCCCGGAAAATCCCTCTGAAAACATGTCTGCCGTGGAATGAAGCTCAGGATTCGGCAAATAAAATCACTGAAACGCGAAAATTTGGCGGGGATTTTTCAGTACAAAGGGAGAACCTCTTGAGACAGTGTACGCAATTCTCCCACTTCCTGACATTTTGGAGTCATTTAATGAAGAAGAAGTCTCGTGGTTTCACGCTCATCGAGTTACTTGTTGTCATTGCAATCATTGCAATCCTGATCGCGCTTCTGCTGCCCGCTGTTCAGCAGGCGCGTGAAGCCGCACGCCGAACTCAGTGCAAGAATAATCTCAAACAGCTTGGACTGGCCTTCCACAACTATCATGATGTTTTCAATAAATTTCCTCCGGGGGCCGTGCATTCAGCGGTGCCGCGTTCGGGAACCGG
>JANMEV010000651.1:0-7218 GCA_031377305.1 Planctomycetota bacterium
CTGGAAGGTCACGAGCAAAGTTCAAATGTCGAAGATCGTCGCGGTCTGCGTGGTCCTGCTGTCGCCGGTGGCAGCGTCATAGTGATGCTGATTCTTCTGGCCCTTCAGGTTTTCGATGCCCCACCCGCTGTTAAGCAGATCGCTGGAGCCCTATTGAATGGACAACAGCAACGAGCGGCCAACCAGGCTCCTGCCGGAGCTGGTGCTGGGATTGATGACGCAAGCAAGGTGTTCATTTCGCAGATCCTGCGGAGCACAGAAATCGTCTGGACAAAGCTGTTTAAAGAAGAGGACATTGGTTCGTACAAAACTCCGAAGCTGATTATTTTTCAGAACTCGGTTCAGTCAGGTTGCGGAAATGCCAGTGCGGCAATGGGACCATTTTATTGCCCGGCCGATCAGAGAGTTTACATCGATCCGGCCTTCTTTGAAGAGCTGTCAAGTCGTTTCAAAGCGTCCGGCGACTTCGCCCAGGCTTACGTGATCGCCCATGAGGTCGGACATCACGTCCAGAGGTTAACGGGATTTTCGGCGAAGGTTGACCAGGTCCGTGATAACGGTGATGAAGTGATGACCAATCAGATGTCTGTTCGGCTGGAACTGCAAGCCGATTTTCTGGCCGGCGTGTGGGCGCACCACGCTCAGAACAATTACAATATTCTTGAAGAGGGTGATATTGAAGAAGGTATCAACGCGGCGAACCGCATCGGTGACGATACTCTTCAGATGGAAGCTCAGGGATATAAGGTTCCGGAGCGATACACGCATGGAACCTCGGCTCAACGAGCGAGATGGTTCAAAAAAGGCTTGAACTCAGGCAGCTTTGCAGATTGTGCCGAACTCTTCAAAATTGCCTACGAACGGCTATAGGAGTTTTTCCTTCAAGGGGGGCCATCCCTACTTGAGTGCACTCGGCAGAAAACCAGCAGATCCTGCCGTGAGACACTGGAACGCACGGAAACGTCAATTGGACTGGAACGGCTGATTTTCTCGATACAACACTCACGCTCAATGTCGAATTAGACGATCGATTCGATAAGGGATTGTACAGGTTCCAACTGCCAACAGGCAGGGTGCCAGTTGCATCAGGCGTTGATTGTGAGTGCTGTCGTGGAAGACATAACACCATTCCTGCCGGGAGACACGGTTGCGTATCTGCGAATCGCAGATGGCGATCGACGTTTTCCGTTCCGTCCGATTGCATCGGGGCTGTTTTTGCTGGGTGCTGGTCCGTGCTGTGATCTTCGACTTGGCTTGAGCGATGTTCCGGCGATTCACTCAGTAATTCAGGTTTCGTCCGATTCGGCCGAAATCAGTCGAGTGGCTGATCAGCCCGAGCTGGTTGTGAATGGTGAAGCCGTCTGTCGATACCAGCTATGTCACGGTGATGTGATTGAGATCGGTGATGTGCGGCTCGCGTTCTTTCAGTGTGTATCAGCTTGCAGCGATCTCCTTCGAACCGCTTCTCAGGTCAAGATGGATGACGCCGACCGGTCTCGCGATGCGATCGAGCTGGTAACGTCGCTGGAGGCCGAAATGGAGCTTCTGAGTTATGAAGACTCCAGCAGAGAACGCATTCATGAGCTGCTGAAAGCTGCTCAAGGTGCGATCGAATCGAGGGTTTTTGCCGACACGATTCGTTTTTCGGATTACGTACCCATGGCGTCCCACGACGTTGGAAATCCAATGTCTGACCAGGCAGTTCTTCTGGCTCGGCTGGATGCTCAGGATCTGCGGCTCAATGAAATCTGCAGCGTTCTTGAGCAGGTTGTCAAGCAGCAGCAAATCATTGCGACAGCGTTGCAGTGCATCGTGGATCGCATGGAAGATATCAAAACGTCATCGCAACCAGGTCCGTTGCGAGCCAGTGCCTAATCGGCTGTTTGCAGGTCTGACAGGGCAAAATCCCCGATCGTCCACCACTCAAAACTGGCCGTGCGCGGGAAAAACGGCAAAGTCAACCGTGGGTTTCCATGAATACTGGGAAATGAAATTGAACCCTGAGGACCCTGTTCAGTCGATTGACAGTGCGCCAACATACTTTCTAATTTGAAGTTTGGTACGGACCACAATCGAGGGGAGTTGACTTTTTAAGCGGCCTCGCGAAGAATTTGTTGCTCCGTGGTGGCAGACATCGTTTTCAGGGATTTCCGGAGGTTTGAATGCTGACTGTGAAGAATTCAGTTCGTTTTTTGGTGGTAGGCACCGTCGTTGCAACCATGTTTGTTGTGACAGGTTCTGAAGCTTTGGCTCGCCCAAAGTACAAGGACGTGGCAAATACTCAGTATCCGGACCTTGCTAAGAAGCACGGCACCGACGGAAAACTGACATGCGCACTTTGTCACCCGGACAAGGACAAGAAGATCCGCAATAACTACGGGAAAGCGTTCGGCGGAAAGCTTGAAAAGAAGAACGAAAGCGATGAAGCGAAAATCAAAGAGGCGTTGACGAAGGCTGAAGGCGAGAAGAGCGCCACTGAAGGCAAGACCTTCGGCGATCTCATCAAAGCCGGCGATCTGCCAGGCACCAACGAAGCCGCAAAGTAATCTTTGCGACGAGTTTTGACTGAACTGAAGCGAGATTCTGTCACCGGGATCTCGCTTTTTTGCTTCTTTTCTCTCCAGGAAGCCGGTTCAGAATGGGAAAACTCAATTGAAGACGGACCGAAATCCGATTATCCTGCCCGGTTCTTAGCCATTTGGCAGATGTTCACGGGCGAAATAGCCGTTGCTGTGACGGAGAGGAATCCGTCGTTTTCGTAATTCCAACAGAGACACCTTATTGCCATGAGTACGCTGAAGAAGAACAAAAGAATCAAACGCGCTGCGGTCACAGAACTGTACGGAGATCTGAAGCCGGGTCGTGGCAACCAGAAGGTCGAACGCGGCAAGGCTAAGTACCTCGGCGGTAACGGTCGCAAAACGACCGGCATCACCAAACGGGTCTACCGCAAGAATCTGAAGCGAATTCAGGTTTTGGAAAACGGTGCTGTCGTTCGTCGTCGGGTTCCCGTGAGCCTGATCCGATCGGGCGGCGTCGTGAAGCCAGTGGCTCAGGATCCGTTCGCATTGCCAGATCATAATTAGCCATCCCCGGTCCTGTACCGGTTGATGTGACGAAATCAGAAGCCCTCGACGCAGTTGCTCGTGGGCTTTTTTCGTTGCCCGGGGTTCGTTTAGGGTTTTCAGCGAGATCAGATCATGGCCAGTACAATCACTGTTCAGGAATTCGCACCACTGAGTCGTCAGGGTGGCTTCGATATGATTGATGTTAGAACGCTGATGGAGTTCTACGAGGTGCATGCGGTCGGAGCGTTGTCTGTTCCACTCGATACGCTGAACCCAAAAGCGATTATGGAATCCCGCGGCGCGCGAGAGAACGAGACTCTGTATGTGATCTGTCGATCGGGGAGTCGTTCACAGCAAGCCTGTCGCATGTTTGAGCAGGCTGGCTATTCAAACGTCGTCAATGTGGAAGGCGGCACGCTGGAATGGGAGAAAGCCGGTTTGCCAGTCAATCGTGGTCAACGGAAGACGATTTCTCTGGAGCGTCAAGTGCGAATCTGTGCGGGGCTGATAACTCTGGCCGGAGCCCTGCTGGCAATCCTGAGCCCGTGGTTTCTGGTCATTCCAGGGTTCATCGGAGTGGGGCTGACTTTTTCCGGGATCAGCAATACCTGCGGCATGGGTTTGCTGCTGACGAAGGCTCCGTGGAACAGGAACCTCAATTCCTGTCCAACCAGTGGAGGGTGTTGTTCTCAGGGTTCCTGCTGAAAACTTATAAAGTCCTTCCATTCGGGGTGCCCAAATGAGTATCGGTTTGCATGGACCGACCCTATATTCCCTCGACCGTCTGCAACGCACCGTTCATTTTGAGGCCACCGATGTCGGAAGTCACAGTCTCCGATCAGGATTCTTCGCGATACGTCGTTCGATACGGAACGATGCGACTGCTTGGCGATTTTGAAGCCAGGCGGAATGTCATATTCGCGCGAAATCAGGAAGTTGTCGTGCGTTCCGAGCGTGGCGTTGAATGGGGCGTGGTTTTGTCGCAGGCCACCAGTCAAACGGCCGCGTATCTGGGAAGCTCGAAAGCCTCCGGCGGACGAATTCTTCGCGCAGCTTCGGATGAAGATCGGCGCTCGCGACAGGAAACCTCAGATCGCGAAAAACAGTTCTTTCACCAAGCCGCGGCTATGATTCGTGAACGGTCAATGCAGATGCAGTTGATCGACATCGAACAGATTTTTGGTGGTGAACGGCTGATTCTTTATTACCTGTCTGAGAATCGAGTTGACTTTCGCGATCTTGTGAAATCGATGGCACGCGAATTCAATACGCGAATTGAAATGCGACAGATCGGTATTCGCGACGAAGCAAAGCTTTTGGCGGACTATGGGGACTGTGGTAAGCCGGTTTGCTGCAATACACATCTGCAGGAAATGCCGCCAGTCTCAATGAAGATGGCGAAGCTGCAGAAGGCGACGCTGGACCCGAACAAAATTTCGGGACGATGCGGACGCCTGAAATGCTGCCTGCGTTACGAATACGATACTTACGAGGAGCATCGCCGGGAACTTCCACCTATTGGGGCCACGGTTGTGACCCGAAATGGAACTGGGCGAGTGCTCTCTCTGGAATTGCTGGCCATGAAACTGGTGGTTTCCTACGAAGACGGACGACGAGTCATGACCGATGCGTCCGACATTGTCACCGTGGTTTCCCGAGGTAGTAAGCCACGGCGGTCGGACTCGGACGACGATGAGTAAAATCGACAATCGGGCCTTCATTCGTTCCGAGTGTTGTTGTAGAATCGAAACACGTGCCCGAATCCGCTGATGATTTTTTGAAACCACGCCTCAGGATCGTTTCTCCCATGACCTCAGTCAGAAACCAATCCTTTTCCCGCACGTATCATCCTCTGGCCTACAAATTCCTGTTTTCAGCACTTCGGTTTACTCAGGAACAACTGGGGCGAGATCGTGCCACGGAAGCGACTGGTCACATCAGCGGTCCCGAGTTGCTGGACGGAATTCGTCTACTTGGTCTGCAACATTTTGGAATGTTGTCGATTGTCGTGTTCAAGACTTGGGGAATTCACAGCACCGACGACTTCGGGCGGATCGTCTTCCAATTGATCGAAGCCGGCGAAATGCGTAAGACGCCGAATGATCAACTAACGGATTTTTTCGGGGTGTACGACTTCAACAAAGTGTTTCAGGACGACTACACCCTGGACACGACTGAAGTATTTAGCAAGTCGTGATTTTGAGGCCATGAGCACGGTGAGCTTTCCGCCCTACCGTTCCGGCCAAACGCCCTCGAGAGCGATTGCAACCTGTCACCAACACTTCGGTGAGTGGTGATTCGGACCGTGCATCGCTTATTTCTGCATCGCAGGCTTGTCGTCTGAGTTCACTTCCCTGCTGCTGTCAAATGCAGGTTCGCGAACGTCGTCTTTCTGAGCAGATGATTGAGTGCAATTGGAACTCGATAGTGAATGCATTAGCCTGCCGTCACGGGACACTCACGTTGTTGAACTGAGACGGGCTGATGAACTGGAGGCTGATTTTTTCCGGGTTCCAATCGCAGGGCTGGGCAATCTATGCGGTTGTCGGAGTCTCGCTGGCGATCGGACTGAGCGTTTGGTTGATGCGTCTGGAACGCAGGCTTGTCTCAGGCAGTGTTGGCGGGGTCCTGATTTCGCTGCGAGTGCTCGTGTTGTTGACTCTTCTTGTCACGTTGTTGCAGCCAGTACTGACGAAACAATTCGACGTTGTTCAACGAGGCCGAGTCGTTGTCGCAATTGACGGTTCACTGAGCATGGAGACTCAGGATCGCCATGCCTCGATGGCCGAAAAACTTCGCTGGGCTCAGGCGCTTGGAATGATCGGTAACGCGGAAACAGCATCCCTGATCGATCAGTGGGTACTGGAAGCGGAGGCTGGTGAAACTCCCAATTGGCTCGGCGCAGGATCTCGGCCCGGTAACTCCGCCGAACAGTCAACGTCAGACGCTCGTGGTCGACAGGTGAACGATGCTCTTCAGGAGCTTTCCGAGATGCCGCGAATCGAATTCGTGCGGCGACTGTTGCAGTCACAGCCTAAACGACTGTTGGAACAGTTTGGCGAAGTGATGCCAGTCGATATTCGAGTGTTTGCGTCGGAACAGCAACCCACGACGACGGAAGGTCTCGCCAGCCAATTGAGCTCTGCCAGATCCAATCTGTTGCCCGGCAATACGGATACGCTTGAGTTGTTGCAGTCCATGACTTCCGAAGAAGACGCCGGGCAACTCAGAGCCGTTGTACTGCTATCGGACGGACGTCAAACCGTACCGGGGGATGTTGCTGGAGTCGGGCAGCGATTGGCCAGTTTGGGAGTTCCCGTCTACTCGGTGCCGATCGGATCACGATTTCCTCCTCGTGATCTTTCGATCGCCGCTGTCGATGCCCCTGAAGCGATCTTTTTAAATGACAAGGCACAGATTCTCGCGGTTCTTGGCACGTCTGGATTTGAAGGTGAGCCGCTACGTGTTCGTCTGGAGCGTGATGGCGTCGTCGTCGATCAGCAAACTGTGACCCCAACGTCCGACACAGCGACGCTGACGTTTTCGATGTCGTCGGACAAAGCTGGGCGATTCGACTACAAGCTCGCGACGGACATCAAGCCGGGTGAACTGCGGGACGACAACAACAGCCGCGATATCAGCGTGAAGGTCGTCGACAATAAGGCGCGAGTGATGCTGGTTGAAGGCGACGCTCGCTGGGAGTTTCGCTATTTCAAAAACCTTCTGGATCGTGATAAACAGGTTGTGCCGCAGACGGTGCTTTTTCATCAGCCGTTTCTGGACTTACTGAACGAGCCGCCGATATCAAGCAAGCTGCCTGACCTCGAAGCGTTCAAAACGCAACTGGCAGCAACCGACATGTTGCTTGTGGGCGATATTCGCCCTTCTGATGTAGAACCCGGTGTCTGGGAACTGATCGAACAGGCGGTTGCTCGTGACGGCCTGACTCTTGTAATCGTTCCCGGTCGAAACAGCATGCCGCACGAATTCAATTCGCCGGTTCTTTCCTCGCTTTTGCCAGTGAAGGAGTTCCGTCAACGACTCGCTGAGCAGTTCCAAGCATCCGCGCCGGATGTTGAACAATCGACGTTTCACCTGACGCTGACTCCTGATGCACAATCTCTCCCGATGTTTCAATTGTCTGAGAATC
>JANMEV010000163.1:0-15366 GCA_031377305.1 Planctomycetota bacterium
GTCGGAATTCACCAACTCCGTACAGATCCTGTCGTCAATTGAGGCAACGCTGAATAGTGAGTTAGGTCTGTCGGTGGAAGAGCTGGAGTCCATTTCGGATGATCAGAATCAGCTCAGTGCTAAGCTCGCGAACCAGCTTGAACGGTACTTCAGTGGACGTCGCTCGTATTTCACTTCTTCGCCGAAGTATGCAAAGAAGATTTCTGGATTGGCCGTATCGTTGCGGGAGTTGTCCGATCAACTCGAAAAACAGAGCGCGCAGGTCAAATCGCTACGACGTGCGGTTGAAGCTGTCGCAAACGAACTTGGTGTTCTTCGAGAGCATGCAACATCGCTCATCGACACTCTTGGCAACTGGTGTTCTCGTGGCACTGCTGTTCGGGACAGCGAGCCACTCATCACGGTGCGATCAACGGGTCTGCGGGCGTCCGAGCTCGCAAGTCTGACTCCCGCTCACTTTGACCTCGATGCAGACGTCCCGATTGTCCGCATTCATGCGGAGAACGAAAAAGCTCGCCGAGGCGATGTGATTCCACTGCCGACCGGACTCGTTGAAATGCTCCGTCCATGGTTCCAGGGCATGCTCAAGAAGGCTTTATTGTGGCCTGGAAAATGGGCTTCACAGAAGAGGGCAGGGAAGACCATGCAGCTTGACCTGGAAAATGCCAGAGCACAGTGGATCAAGGACGCACCATCTGAAGCTGAAAAACAGGAAAGAGAGCAGTCGCCCGTTCTCGAATTCAGAACAGAAGTCGGGCAGGCCGACTTCCACGCCCTGCGGCACACCTACTTGTCCCGGCTTGGCCGGTCTGGCGTCTCTGCCAAAGCGATGCAAAAACTGGCTCGACATTCGACGGTTGAGCTGACAATTGGTCGCTACACGCACACGAACATCAACGATCTGGGTTCGGCGGTTCAGCAGATGATACCGCTGCCGCTAACTGGTAGCACCGGTCAAACGACTCAACCAAACGGGTCATCTGGGCAAAGTTTGGTTGCACTAATGGTTGCCGGTTTTTCTGACAGCCATAGCAAATCAGTGAGGACGGCTGATGACAGACCACCCACGGATGAACCGGTTAAGCCCGAAAACACCGACAGCCGCAACCCCTGTCAACGTAAGACGTTAGACAAGGATTGCGGCTGTCTGAGTGTGCTTGATAAAGCGGAGAGACAGGGATTCGAACCCTGGGTACCCTTGCGGGTACTCCGGTTTTCAAGACCGGTGCGATCGGCCGCTCTGCCATCTCTCCGAGGTCCCGGATGCTATTGGGAACTATTGTCTGTGTCAACGACTGGCTGAAGTGAACAGACGCAAAGTTCGACGAACTGGTTCGAAAAAACCGAAAAATCACGCTGCCCGGCGTTGAGGGGTGGCCACTGAATGTGGGAAAGCGAGAGTTGCCTGACGACCGAGAGCCTTGCAAAGCCCTTGGACGACTCGCTCAAGATGAGCGGCTGGCAATTCGGTGTAAATTGGAAGCGACATGACTTCCGCACATGCTCGCTCTGCTTCTGGCAGGTCGCCCGGCTGGTAACCCAGATAAGCGAAGCACTTTTGCAGATGCAACGGGATCGGATAGTACACGGCACAACCGATTTGTTGTTCCTTCAGCGACTGCATGACTGCAGCGCGACGGCCACCGGTCACTCGGGTCGTGAATTGGTTGAAAACATGGCGACGGTCAGGCAACACGGTTGGAAGCTTGATGACATCAGTCAGGCCATTCACTTCGATCAAGTCAGCGTAGCGACTTGCGTTGCGAGCCCGACCTTCGGTCCACGCATCCAAATGTCGCAGTTTGACTCGAAGTACGGCCGCTTGCAGTGCGTCCAGACGACTGTTGAATCCAACTTCCACGTGGTTGTAGCCACCGAGGTCACCGTGCACTCGCAGTCGCTTCAAACGCGCGGCGAGCTCCGGATCGTCAGTGGTCATGATTCCGCCGTCGCCCGCACCGCCAAGATTCTTCGTTGGAAAGAAGCTAAAGCAGCCTATCGAGCCAAGGACACCAGTTCGACGGCCTCGGTACTCTGCACCAATCGCCTGAGCGGAGTCTTCAATGATTGCGAGATCGTGAGCGGCGGACAATCGCCACAGCGGCTCCATTTCAGCGCACTGGCCGAAGATGTGAACAGGCATGATGGCAGCGGTGCGTGACGTGATCGCCTGCTCCACTTTCTCAGGGTCCAGGTTGAAGCTCTCTGGCTCAATGTCGACCAGTACAGGAATCGCGCCGACTCGGTGAATAGCACCGGCTGATGCGAAGAATGTGAACGGGCTTGTGATCACTTCATCGCCCGGTTCAACGCCAGCAGCCAGCAAAGCCAGGATCAGTGCATCGGTTCCGGACGCGCATCCGATGGCAAATTGCGAATCGCAGTAGGACGCGATCTCTTGTTCCAGCATCGCAACTTCATCGCCCAGGATGAAGGTTTGTGATTCGAAGCATCGATCCACTGCGTCCCGAATTTCGGATCGGATTGTTTGATACTGGGCAACCAGATCAATAAACGGAACAGGACGTGAATTATCCGCCGAGGCCACTCGCGGGTGATTATTGGACATTAGCGACTCCATTCGCTTTCTAGGTTCCGACGACCCGGCAGTCTGCCCGAGTTGAATCCGCACCTTAGGCCACCAGTGTGGCTCTGTCAATATGAACGGACCGGCAATTGGTGCCGGTAAATGCTTGGCGAACAGAGACTTACGGCTTACGGAAGCCTCTGCGTCGACTTCTTCGTTATCGGTCCAACTCGAAGTCCAGTTGGCCCGATTATTCGGAATTTTCAGGCCTGGGAAAAAACACGCAATGCAGGGCTGGGCTTTGCAACAAAAACGAGGTTTCCTGTTCATTAATGAACAGGCGCAGAACGGTTTCTCCTTTTCGAAGCCCAGCTTTTCAAAAATCCCGGCTTCTTTTGATATTCGAACGAGAGCTTCCACGGGATCGTTGCTCCAGTTGGAAGCTCAGCAGAAGATTGCTTGCGACAATCCCCACATTGAACGTGTTCTGAACCTTGTAACTTGTCGGCCACAGACAAAAATCAGCCAACTATGTGGCGCATTTAAATCGCCATGCGGAACCTGTTTCTTCCAATTCAAGTAAGGTTTTGAAATGCCTTTTGTTGCTCCCGTATCCGCTCAAGACGCCACTGACAAAGCGGCTCAGGCGTATGAGAGAATTCGCGAAGTCCTGCAGGTCACCGAGATCCCCGAGATCTTCCAGTTCTTTGCGTCTGTGCCGGCGTTTCTGCATGATTTCTTTATGAACTTTCGAAAGTTTGTGCTCAGCGGTGGCAAGCTGGATGAGAAACGCAAACTGCTAATAGCGTGTGCCGTTGCCGGTCAGGCGGGCAGCCAGAAGTGGCTTGAGTATCTGCAGACTTTCGCGGCTGCTCGGAACATTACAGCGGAAGAAATAGCCGATGCCCTGGCCGTTGGGGCAACAAATTCCATGTATAACGTGCTGTTCAAGTTCCGCGACATCAGCGGAAGTGATGTGTTTAACGGCATGAGCGTTGGCCTTCGGGCTCACACGTTTCAGGCCACTTCGATGGACGATCACACTGTCGAGCTGATAAACCTTTCGCTCAGTGACATAAATGGCTGCAAACCGTGTACATCCGCCCATGTCGAGAAAGCGCGGCAGGTCGGGATTTCGGACGAGGCAATTTACGAAGCAATCCAATGTGCGGCGACAATGGTGGCTGGGACGCAGTTTTTGAGATCAATTGGTGCCGGTTGAGGCCCTCGAGAACAGGAATCGTCGGGGAAACAACGGGGATCGGAGGTCACGAGGCTTGATTCATAGGCTGAAACTTGTCATTCTGCCCCGCTTCGTTTTCCCACGTTCCGAGCCTCCCAAATCGTCGGCTCAGCGGCGGTCAGTGTTCGCAATTGACGCGTTTTTGCGAAATGTGTGATGCGATTCGGCGTTCCTGCCGATTGCAGGGAATTGATATTCGCCGTTTTTCGGCCCCAGATTGAGTGCTTTCGGAGTTGATGAAGATGCACATTCGCAAAGGTGATACAGTCGAGGTCGTTGCAGGAGACGACGCAGGCACTCGCGGCACCGTGTTGTCGGTTGATCGAAAGAATGGAAAACTTGTTGTTGAAGGCATCAACAAGGTTTACAAACACGTCCGTCGCGGCCATCCAAAGAGCCCACAGGGTGGTCGCCTTCACATGG
The DNA here is from genome assembly GCA_031377305.1 of Planctomycetota bacterium. Classification (GTDB taxonomy): domain Bacteria; phylum Planctomycetota; class Planctomycetia; order Planctomycetales; family Planctomycetaceae; genus SXXK01. Next base: position 4,194 of record JANMEV010000163.1, read on the forward strand.
AACTGGCTGTCGACGCATCAAACGCGATGTTGATTTGCCCAGAGACCAATAAGCCGACTCGCGTTGGCGTGAAGATCAATGCGGATGGCAGCAAGGATCTGATTTCAAAGCGAAGCGGCGTGAAGCTGCGTCAGGTTTCCCCAGCCAAGAAGGCTTAGACTGTTCCCAGTCAAATTGTTGCGAAATGAAAAAACGGGCCGAGGAGACATCGTTCTCCTCGGCCCGTTTTATTTTTTACTCGGAAACCACAGCAGCGGATCGGGCTCAGTCTTTGGCAAGTTCCTTGAGTGCGTCGATGACCTGCTGGTCGTGGCCGTCCACGGAAACCTTTTTCCAAACTTTTGCTACGGCGCCGTTGGCGTCGATCAGAAATGTGGAACGCGCAATTCCCATTGAGATCTTGCCGTACATGTTCTTTTCTCGCCAGGCACCGTACTTTTCAGCAGTTTTGTGGTCGGTGTCAGCCAGCAGAGGGAAATTCAGTTCGAACTTTTCTGTGAACTTTTTGTGGCTGTTGACGTCATCCGGACTGACTCCAAGTACCACCGCTCCCAGTTTTTGAAGTTCGCTCTGTCGGTCGCGAAACGCACACGCTTCTTTGGTGCAACCGGGCGTGTCATCTTTGGGGTAAAAATAGATTACGACCGGCTTGCCTTTCAGGTCGGCCAGTTTCACGGTCGAGCCATCCGTTGCTTTCAGGGAAAATGCCGGCGCCTTGGCTGGCGGTTCGATCCAATCGGCCATAAGTGTTGTCCTTCAGATTTGATTGTTGACTGTTGGTTGAAGAGCGGTTTCTAAACAAACTCAGGCCGACGGCTATGCTGATCGTTGAGATGCCGCGAAACAAGCATTCTTAAGGCCTCAGCAAGAAAGAAACGTCCCAAACGTTAGTCGCATTAAATGCCGTCGGCGAGGTTTTGGCTCGTTGTTTCACATTTTTTTTAGCGGCGGGATTGTTGCCATGTCCTGCAAAACGCTCAGATTCTCTTCCGGGGATATCCCGGCGTTTGTATTTTCCGTGTCCATTGGCCGGTGTGCGACGAAACGGTGTCGCGTCGGTGTATTGTCATTCCGGGATTCTGATTCATGACCGATTCATCTTCTACCCCAGTTCACCGGGACTTTGTCCGTCAGATCATTGACGAAGATTTGAAGAGCGGAAAATGGGGCGGCCGAGTTCAAACTCGATTTCCCCCTGAACCGAACGGTTACCTGCACATCGGCCATGCCAAATCGATCTGCCTGAATTTTGGCATCGCGAAGGAGTTCGGTGGAAAGTGCAATCTGAGGTTCGACGACACGAACCCCGAAAAGGAAGAAGTCGAGTACGTCGATTCCATCATGGACGATGTTCGTTGGCTCGGCTTCGACTGGGAAGATCGCCTTTTCTATGCGTCAGACTACTTCGAGCAAATTTATCAGTGGGCTGAACAACTGATTCGCGATGACAAAGCGTACGTTTGCAGCTTGCCGCTGGAAGAGATTCGGGCCGGACGCGGCACGGCATCAGAAGCGGGAGTTCACAGTCCGTACCGCAGTCGTTCGGTCGACGAGAATCTGGACTTCTTTCGTCGCATGCGTGCTGGCGAGTTTCCCGATGGAGCTCACGTCCTTCGCGCGAAGATCGATATGGCTCACAAGCATATGCTGATGCGTGATCCGATCATGTATCGAATTCGTCACACGGAGCATCATCGAACCGGTCATCAGTGGTGCATTTATCCGACCTACGACTACACACACGGTCAGTCGGATGCGCTGGAAGGCATCACACACTCGATCTGCACGCTGGAATTTGAAAACCATCGCCCGCTGTACGATTGGTACTGCGACGCTCTGGGAATTCATCATCCGCAGCAGATTGAATTCAATCGCCTAAATCTCACTTATACGATGATGAGCAAGCGACGGCTATTGGAACTTGTACAGGGCAAGCATGTGAAAGGCTGGGATGATCCTCGCATTCCAACTTTGCGAGGCCTTCGTCGTCGCGGCTACACCCCAGAGGCGATTCGAGCCTTCGTGGCCTATGTTGGTGTAACCAAACACAACGCGACCATGGACATGGGAGTTCTGGAGAACCACATTCGTGAAGATCTCAACAAACGGGCCGAACGGAGAATGGCCGTGCTGAATCCTGTGAAGGTCATCATTACGAATTATCCAGAAGGCCAAAGCGAAGACATGGCTGCTGTGAACAATCCGGAAGATGCAGCTGCGGGGAGCCGTAAAGTTCCTTTCAGTCGCGAGCTGTACATTGAACGTGATGACTTCATGGAGGATCCTCCGAAGAAGTTCTTCCGTTTGTCACCGGGCAAAGAAGTTCGTTTGCGATGGGCCTATTTCATCATCTGCACAGGAGTTGTGAAGGATGCTGCTGGGCAGATCACTGAGATTCACTGCACGTATGATCCCGCCACTCAGGGCGGCGATGCCCCCGATGGTCGCAAGGTGAAGGCCACGTTGCACTGGGTTTCGGCGAAGCACGCTGTTCCCGCTGAAGTGCGACTCTATGATCATCTGTTCTCGAAAGAAGATCCGGATGATGTTTCTAATCCATCATTGGATTGGAAGTCGAACCTGAATCCCAACTCGCTGCAGATTGTGGCGAACGCGATGCTGGAGCCCACGCTGGCATCCTCACAAGTCGGCGATCGTTTCCAGTTCGAGCGTCTGGGTTACTTCTGCGCAGATATCGATTCCACGCCTGGTCAGCTCGTGTTCAATCGCACGGTCACGCTCAAGGATCAATGGACGAAGGAACAAGCGAAGGGCTAGTTTGGGGTTTCCAATGCAATAGGAGTCCTCATGAATCGTCGATCTGTCGCGCTGCTGCTGGAAACTTCAAACGCCTACTCACGAGGGCTGCTGGATGGCATCGTTGGATTTGTGCAGCGGCATGGGGCGTGGTCGGTGTATCTGCCGGAACAGGAACGAGGTGCTGACCCGCCGGAATGGTTGCGACGCTGGCACGGTGACGGCATCATCGCTCGTATTGAGACGACCGAGATTGCTCGAGCCGTACGTCGAACAGGACTCCCCGTCGTTGACGTCAGCGCGGGGCGATTTTTGGAAGACATTCCATGGTTCGAAACAGACGATCGGGCCATCGCGACGCTGGCCGCCGAACATTTGCTTGAGCGAGGTTTTCGTAACCTCGCTTTTTGCGGTGACCCGGGATTCAACTGGTCGGTGTGGCGAGAAGCCCAGTTCGCCGAGTGTGTTCGCAACGCAGGGGGCCAGTACTTCCTGCATCAATCCATTCCGGGATCCGATGCGCATTACTCGTGGAATCGCGACCGCAAGAGCCTGTTGAGCTGGTTGAAGAAACTGCCTCGCCCAGTTGGCATCATGGCCTGCTACGATATCAAAGCGCAGCAGCTGCTGGGCATTTGTCGTGACGAAGGGATTGCGGTTCCCGAGCAGGTGGCTGTTATCGGAGTTGACAACGATCGTCGACTTTGTGAACTCTGCGATCCGCCACTTTCCAGTGTTGTTCCAAATTCCTTTCGAACCGGCTACGAAGCAGCCGCTTTGCTTGACCGCATGATCTCAGGCGAATCGGTCACCAGCGAAGGCCGTCTCATCCCGCCGACTGGAATTCGAACTCGGCAGTCGACCGACATTCTTGCCATCGACGACCCGGATATCGCTGCGGCCATTCGCATGATTCGTGCCCGAGCATTCGAAGGAATCACCGTGCTTGAGATTCTGAAACACGTCCCCGTGTCTCGCCGAGTTTTCGAGTGTCGATTCCAGAAGCTTCTTGGTCGAACGCCTCACGCTGAGATCCTGCGCATCCGACTCGAACGTTGTCGGCAACTTCTTGCAGAGACCGATTTGACGCTGACTGACATCGCCGAAGCAACTGGCTTTCCTCACGTCGAATACCTGTCCGTCACGTTCAAACGTGAACTCGGCCAAACCCCGCGTGAGTTTCGGCGGGCTTCGCGTTCGATCGGCCAATGAGGTGTGGTGAGGCCATGAGTTTTTCATATCCTGTACAGCCTGTCGAGCTTTCAAAAGGAGATGATCCTGTCCGAGCCATCTGAAAGTCCTTACGTCGCACCGGCGCAGTTGGAGCACCGCGACGTTCGTGTGAAACGCATATCCGACCGGCTGCGGATGGTTGTGTACGCTCAGTTATCAACATCAGTTTTCTCGGTTTTCCTGACGGATTTTGACAAGAATCGTCACCTGAATTGGCTGACAAACCTGGGGCCTTTTGTGGCGTGGATGGCAATCGTTTATCCGATGATCGTTGCAGGTTGCTGCCGTTTTCGAAATTTTTCGACCGCTCACGCGATTCTGATGGTCAGCGTGAGTATCTGTCTTAGCATTCTTTCTATCTTTGCTATGCTGCCGCTTGTACAGTGATTGCTTCAAAAGTGCTTGTCCTGTGACTCCAACGGCTTGCCAGCAAATCGTTTGCGAGCAAGAGTTGATCCCGCCCCGTAATTCCCACCCGCCATAGCCTCCGCCCTGGAGCCCGTCATGTCGAACCTTCGACCGCTCAATCGCACGTCTTTGTTGAGCCGTAACCGGTTTTTGCAAGTCGGCTATTCCGGGCTACTGGGAATGGGCCTCGCGAATCTGGCTTCCGTAAAACAGGCCAACGCAGCGCCGGAAGTCGCGTCCCTATTTGGCCGCGCGAAAAGTGTTGTGCTGTTGTTCCTGACAGGAGCTCCATCGCATCAGGATATCTGGGACTTGAAACCCGAGGCGCCGTCGGAAGTGCGTGGCGAGTTTCGACCCATCGACACGGTTGCACCGGGAGTTCAAATCGGACCGCATGTTCCACGGTTGGCGATGGTTGCGGATAAGTTTGCGATCGTGCGTTCGATGACTCACAGCTTGCCAAGTCACGAACATGCGACTCACTTTGTTTTGACCGGAGTGAATCAGGTTCCGCCGGGGGCCACTCACATGGCCAGCCGAGCTGACTGGCCATGTTACTCGGCCACAATGCAGGCCGTGCGACCTCGCGAAGATGGCGTGCCTTCAGGAGTTATGCTGCCAACCTACATTCACAATGGCTATGGCTTCTCCGGGCAGACCGGCGGCTTCATGGGAAGTCAGTACGATCCGTGGCACGTCACGAAGGATCCCAATGCTGCGGACTTCAACATTGATGAACTGACACTGCTTCAGGGTTTGACGGATCAGCGAGTTCAAAGTCGGCGCAACCTTCTATCCGCTCTCGATGATCAGCATCGCCATCTTCAGGTGCCATCGGCCTCGCAGTCGCTCAGCCGATCGGTTGAAAAAGCTCATCAGCTTCTCGGTGCAGCTGGACAGTTTCGCGACGTGTTTGACATGAATCGTGAAACGCCGGAAATGCGAGATCGTTATGGTCGCCATGCATTTGGTCAGTCGCTGCTGTTGGCTCGAAGACTTGTCGAAGCCGGAATGCCCATCATTCAGGCCAACATGGGAACAATGAATAACTGGGATACTCATGGCGACAATTTCGGCCAGTTGAAAAACCGCCTGTTGCCGCCATTCGATCAGGGACTCGCAGCCCTGCTGACCGATCTGGATGAACGCGGCTTGCTGGACACAACTCTTGTTGTCGCAGTCGGTGAGTTCGGCCGTACTCCTCAGATCAATCCCGGCGGAGGACGCGATCACTGGTCAGGAGTTTTCTCTGCCGTCTTCGCCGGCGCGGGAGTTCGCGGCGGACAGGTGATTGGTGCCAGCGACGATCAAGCCGCTTATCCGGCAACTCGCGGTTGGTATCCGGCCGATCTGGGTGCGACGATTTTCACCGCTTTGGGGATTGACCCCGAAGGCACGATGACCGACCGATATGGGCGTCCGCATCGAATCAACGCGGGCCAGGTAATCTCGCCGCTGTTTTCGTAAGGTTGTGCCAGTTGACGTTGATTTGCCAATGTAGGCATGGCGGATTATGTGTGGTAGGCCGGACTGCACAACGTGAGTTCCGGCATCGTGCGACATTGATGGGCGGGCGATTGAAGAGAACAGGAACGCATCAGCAGACTGACGTCCCCCGCTTGCCTCGATCATCCTACAGTACGCCGTATCGCTGCAGCGTGGTCTTCAGAGCGGCGTTCTGTGAATCCGTCAGCGGAGTTAACGGCAGGCGAACGTCGCCGCAGTCTCGGCCGAGCATCTTCATGGCAGCCTTGACTGGGATCGGGTTTGTGGAAAGCCCAAGCATGTCTCGGCACAGCGGGAACAACTTGTAGTGCAGATGTTGAGCCTTCGCGATATCACCAGACTGGAACGCGGTAACCATGGCCTTCACGTCCTGAGGCACAATGTTCCCCGCGACTGAAACCACTCCACTACCGCCAAGAGCCAGCATCGGCAGAGTTAAGCTGTCGTCACCGGAAAGCACCGTTAGGTCCGAAGCCGCAAGGATCTGAGACGCCTGATCCATCATGCCTGTGGACTCTTTGATCGCCACCACGCTGGGGCAAGCATCCGCAATGCGACAGATGGTCTCAGGTTCCATGTTCTTGGCGGTACGGCCGGGAATGTTGTAGAGCACGATTGGCAGATCGACGGATTCAGCAACCGCTCGGTAGTGCTGGAAGAATCCTTCCTGTGTCGGCTTGTTGTAGTAAGGAGCCACCATCAATGCGCCTGTCGCACCGGCTCGCTTTGCAGACGCTGTCAGCCGAATTGCTTCGGCTGTGCTGTTGGAGCCCGTGCCGGCCATGACCTTAATGCGTCCGGCCGCGTGCTGACAGGTGATCGAGATCACTCGGTCATGCTCATCGTGGGTTAGAGTTGGGCTTTCGCCCGTTGTGCCGACAGGAACAAGTCCATCCGTACCAGCCGCCACATGGTAGTCCACCAGTGCTTTCAGCATGCTCTCGTTCAGCGACCCATCGCTGTTCATCGGAGTGACCAGAGCCACCGTCAAACCCGAAAACATTTCACCACGTCGCGCCATGACTTTTGTCTTTAATCTTGGTCTACAAATTGAAACTGGAAACGAAGTGCTGCGAAACGAACGCAGCCAATTCAAGAGTTTCTACGGCCTCAAGCCGCAGGCTGCAAACGATCAGCCGCGTTTTCGCCAGTCGATGCCGGAAAGATTTGCCAAAGCCAGCATCAATGCGTGAGTCCCGTTGCGTCCGAAACCCTGAGCCATCACGGCATGATAAAGCTGCTGCCCCAGCGCCAGGCCCGGCATGGAAAGCCCCATGCGGCGAGATTCTTCGAGTGCGATTCCCATGTCTTTGATGAAGTGTTCAACAAAGAATCCGGGATCAAAATTGTTGTCGATGATTCGAGGTCCCAGATTCGACAGCGACCAGCTTCCCGCCGCACCGCTTGATACGGACTTCAGCACGGTTGGCAGATCCAGCCCCGCTTTGTAGCCGTACAGCAAAGCTTCGCAGACTCCGATCATTCCCGTAGCGATCAGAATCTGATTGACCATCTTGGTGTGCTGGCCAGCTCCGGCGGGTCCCTGATGGACGATCGCCTTTCCCATCGCTTCCCACATCGGCTGAAGTGCGGTCACAACGTCCGCATCTCCGCCGATCATGATGGACAGCGCAGCGTTGCGAGCCCCAATGTCGCCACCAGAAACGGGAGCATCAACGCTCATGACGCCTTTGGCTTTGCCCGCGTTGTAGATTTCCACGGCCAGAGCCGGCTGGCTGGTTGTCATATCGACAAGAACGGCTCCTGGTTTTGCCCCCGCCAATGCGCCGTTTTCGCCGAGCAGAACTTCACGGACGTCCGACGGAAAGCCGACGATGGAAAAGATGACGTCTGCATTCTGAGCGACCTCTTTGGGCGATGCGGCCCATGCCGCGCCTTTGCTCAAAAGAGCTTCGGACTTTTGTTTTGTTCGCGAATAGACGGTTGCCGCAAATCCGGCGTTCATCAGATGACCGCACATGCTGGAACCCATGACTCCGGTTCCAATCCAGCCAATTCGAGTTTTCCCCGCCACTACCTGCGGCATTGACATTTCATTTTCCTGCAACAAAGTCTGAAACCGTTCGCAACCAAACGCCGCAAACACGTCTCGCGAGGTTCGCGATTGTCCGGCGGATTATATCGAACACCGCCAGATCTTCCATGACACCCGCCGAATCGTCTGGACCCCGTGTAGGTTGGACATTCCTGTCCGATGGAAACTCGATGGAAGGGAATAACCATCATACAGAGCAGTAGAGCGCGACAAAGTGCGCCTTCGCTCGGCTTGTCACACCACCCTGTAGATCTCGGATCGAGGTTCGCGAAGACTCGCGGTATCGCTTCCAATTTCGGAATTGGCCGAATAGTTTGCATTTGCCGGGACATAGGATCGCCGCAAACGCGCTGGCCAACCGGAGACCGTTTACCGAATCACCGAATCCTGGGGAGTTTTTAGCCATGTCTCTGACCCGTCGAGCCTGTGGTGTTGCAATGTTGTTCTGCTTCGTCGGTTGTGTTCAGGATGTGGAACCGTCGCCGATTCCGTTTACTGAGCGATTGAGTCAATTCAAGACGACGTTGACTTCGCCCGGTCCAGCTCCTCAGGAGTTCGCAGCAGAAACTCCGCCGCAGGATATTCAGGAAATTCGTTTTCCGTCTGGAGATCTTCAACTGAAGGCATGGGTCTACACTGCGCCGACGCCTTCAGAGCACCCTCGTCCTGCGCTTGTTTTTCTACACGGCGGGTTTGCGTTTGGCGGCGGCGATCTTGAGGCATGCCGTCCATTCATGGATGCTGGTTACATCGTCATGGCTCCGATGCTGCGAGGCGAAAATGGTAACCCGGGTTCGTTTGAGCTGTTTCTCGGCGAAGTCGACGATGCCAAATCTGCCGTCGATTGGCTGGTTCAGCAGACAAATGTTGACAAGCAGCGAATCTTTGTTTTCGGTCACAGTGTGGGTGGCGGCGTCTCGGCGATGCTGTCGTTGCGTGACAATGTTCCGATTCGGCACTGCGGCAGTTCCGGCGGCTTGTATCCTCGTGAAGTCTTCGCGGGCTGGAGCGACATCTGTCCGTTCAACTATCGAGACTCCAAAGAATGCGAAATGCGAACTCTGTTTGGCAATATTCAATACATGAAGGTTCCTCACTATGCCTATCTGGGGACCGAAGACGGCTTCGACGCTCAGGGACGAGCAGCTGAGGCTGAACAAAAGAAAGCCGGTGGCAAGCTGACCGTCGGCTCCGCCCCCGGCGACCACTTCGACAGCTTCGACCCCGCGTTGCTGCAGTATCTGGCGGTCTGTGAGAAGTCGCGATAGATGCGGCGATCAATGATGGCTTGGAGTTGCCAACACGAAACCTGTGCCGGCACGATTGGCAGAAGGGTTAGTACCATTGTCGAACGAGTGTCCCAATCTTTCAGAAACCGTTGAGACAACGGCTCGACAATGGGGCTGGTAAGCCATTTTCCGCCGATCACCCTGGAGATAAAACCATGAAAATGTCCCGCGTTCTGGTGATTCTGTTGCCGCTGGCCGTCGGTGCCGTTTTGGTTCTGAAGAGCTTGTGGACGAGTTGGAGCGATGCCGAGTCCAGAACGGCGTGTAAGGCCAATCTCAAGCTAATCGGCGTTGCGCTTCATTCGTATCATGACACCAATGCTCATTTCCCTGCTGCGTATTCTTCTTCACTTCCGCCTCATAGTTGGCGAGTTGCTTTGCTTCCGTGGATGGATCAGCAGTCGTTGTTTCAGACATACAACCAGGCGGCGGCCTGGAATGAGAATGGGAATCTGGACCTGTTGGGACAACGTCCGATCAACTATGCGTGTCCTGAAGTGATTATCGCATCGGAGACAAGTTATCAGGCGGTCGCCAGTATTCGAACACCGTGGCCGTATGACAGTCCGACCCGGATTTCAGACTTCACGGACGGGACGAGTAACACTTTAATGTTGCTTGACGTTCACAACCCTGAAGTCCCGTGGACTGAGCCGAAAGACCTGACGCTTGAGCAAGCCGCAAAGGCTGTCGAACAAGGACAAGAGCACGTGTCAAACAGCGAGCGAGGACTGAATGTCCTTCTTGCCGACGGAAGCGTTCGATACATCAGCAGGAAAGTCAGCCCAGATATTTTCCATGGACTGCTGACGCCCAGCGGTGGGACGGCCCTGCCGATGGAACGCTTGTCAAAAGAGACACAGTTAAAGGCGGCAGAAGAAACACTGCTTGCTGCACCAGCGGCATTTGGTGAACCCGTGGATTGCGCTTTGCTCCCGGCCACGCAAATGCTGCCAAGTGCGGTGGGGATGTTGCAGACTGGACAAACCACCGTTTATTGCCCGACGATGGCCCTGGCATGGAAACGTTATGTCGCAGCGCAGCCTCAGGTCGCGTTTACGGCGTTGGGAAGGGAGTTAATTGAGAATCCATTTTCCGAGGCCGATATTGACACGGATGATTTGGAGATTACTACGACGACCGAGGACGGGGCTCTCAAGGCCATCTGCAAGCTAAAGAAACACTTGGCGTTTGAGTCGGAGTTCGAAGCCTTCAAATTGCCGCTTACGTTTTCGGATAACAATGGCGCGCACAGAGTCCGATCATTCGGCGTCACTTCGCACTGGTACGAATGGCGTGCTGCCTTGGCGCAGATTCGAGTGATCGACTATCGCTCTCCAGATGACTTTGTAGTCGCCATTGCCAATCTGAGCGGCGAAGATCTTGTACTCGCAAAAATTCCGCAACCTGCGACTATGGAAACTGGTCTGACGGATATCACGCAGAGAATTCGTGATTCACGACTTCCCCCCGAGTTTCGATCTGTCGTGGCAGAGGAAGATGTCGTCATACCTGTGCTCCAATTGAGCGTATCGGCCTCTTTCGAGAACGAACTAAATCATGAAGACCAGCTACTCGGACCACGTGTCGAGCAAGCATACCAGATAATCCAGTTTCGACTGGATGAACGTGGTGCCGTGGTCTGGTCAGAAGCGGTAGTTATTGGCGAGAACGGCAGCTATGATTACACACCGGGGACTCGCAAGTTCATCTTCGACAAACCGTTTCTTATCATGCTTCGCGAAGCACCCGACAAACACCCGTATTTTGCAGCCTGGATTGGAAACACGGATTTGATGCTGGCCCCCGGTGGTGAATAGCTATCCCGTCACCAGCCGTTTGAAGAAATCGCCTTCGTTGACGGTTGGGCGTTCGGGGCGGCCTTTGTAGTGCCAGGTGAGTTTGCGGTTGTCGAGACCCAGCA
>JANMEV010000164.1:0-19163 GCA_031377305.1 Planctomycetota bacterium
GGGGCAACCATTCGGCGGGTTTCGGTATCAGGTTTTCGGATTGAAGAAAGGCAAGTTTTGATCAGCCGCAGTGTTTCAGAACCAGGTTGATTCATACGGCGAATGAAGAAAAGCCGGACGCTTGCGCGTTCCCGGCTGACAGGTATGTTTACTTCCCCGATTCCCCCTACTGCCCCTTCAGTCGCTTCAACTCTTCCCAATACGCTTCGACATTCTCGGCCGTGATGGCTCGCGGTGCGATGTCGATGTACTTGGACTCAGGAATCACACTCTTGTTTCCAGCCAACAGTTCCTTGAGGACACGCACGGACTGAAAGCCGTATTCGTATGGGTTCTGAACAACCGTGCCGGCGCATTCGCCGTCCTTGATGGCCTGAAGAGTCACGTCGTTTTCATCGAAGCCTGCGATGGCGATCTGACCAATTTTACTGGCCTTCTTCAGGGCCTGATAGCAGGCTGGCGGGTTATATTCGAACAGTCCGGCCATGCCCTTGAGTTCCGGATATGTGACGATCGCATCCTCGGCTTTCTGCAGTGCGACTTCCGGTTTGCCCTGATCCGTCACTGTCGCCACGATTGTGAACTTGTCACCCTTGATCTCACCCTCGTTCGGATCGAACGCGTCGGGCTGTGACTGATAAAAATCGATCTTGCGATCACGACCCATCAGCACATCGATCACTCCCTGACGACGGTATTTGCTGTTGTCCTGTTCCAGTCGGCCGATGCAAAGCAGAACCTGACCGCCATCCGGCAGAGCTTTCTTCAGGATCTCGCCGCACGCGCGGCCAGCGGCGTAGTTGTCCATACCGATGTAGACCAGTCGATTCGACTTCGGCGCATCCGAGTCGTGAGTGATCAAGGGGATCTTGTCGCCAATGCTGTTGATCCATTCGACTTGATTATCTGCATCAAGCGGACTGATCGCAATGGCCTGAATGCCGCTTGTCATCACGTCTTCCACCTTCTGTTTCTGAACGACAGCAGAAGCTTCAGGAGGCATGATGACCTGCACATCGATATCAAACTCTTTCGACGCAGCAACGCAGCCAGCTTCGGCAATCTTCCAGAAGTCGGCGATCTGATTCGTCACAAAAGCAACGGACTTTCGTCCGCCGGCGCCCGAAGCTGGCGGCGATGCTTCGGTGCCCATTGCGCCTTTCGTGTCGTTTGACTTTGCGGGAGCGGATTCTTCAACCTGACAACCTGTCATCGCCAGGCACAGCCACATCACCAAGCTGATTCTAAATTTCATAACGGGCCTCTGAAAATGTTTCTGGAGTGGGAGAGAACACGATACGGCTCAGGTCTGTTCCGGTCAAACCTGAAGTCGAAACTGACGAATTGTGATCCTTGCGGGGCTATCACCTGCAGAAAATGATGGTCGCTAAGTGGTGATTGTAGCGGCAGGATGTCACCGCTACAGTTTGAGGACACGCCAAGTCGGGAAATCTTCAGATCGTTTTGCCTCGGAGCCCACTCCTGATGGTGCCGGTGATTTCAATTCAGGAAGTCGGAAAGCAATTCGGCCCTGTGCGCGCTCTGAATCGTGTGAGCTTTCACGTTCTTCCGGGCGAACTGCATGCGGTGATGGGTGAAAACGGAGCGGGTAAGAGCACTCTGATGAAGATCCTGTCGGGCGTGATCGGTGACTTTGAAGGCGAACTGCTGCTGCGTGGAAAGTCAGTTCACTTTGCAAGCACTAGGGATGCTGAACATGCCGGGATCAGTATCATTCATCAGGAACTGAATCTGGTTGAACAGCTTTCGGTGGCTGCAAACATCTTTCTGGGTCGTGAGTCGCGCTGCTGGTTGGGGATACTGAATGAGCGTGATATGGATAACCGTGCCGCGGCGCTGCTGGCGGAGTTGGATACGAACATTTCGCCGCGGGCACTTGTGGGGACTCTGCGAGTCGGCGATCAGCAGCTTGTGGAAATCGCAAAAGCGCTGTCACTCCAGTCCGACATCCTGATTATGGACGAACCGACTAGCGCGCTGACGGAATCGGAAGTGGCGAGGCTGTATCGAGTCATCGACAGACTGCGTGCTCGCGGCGTGACGATTCTTTACATCTCTCACAAGATGGACGAAGTCTTCCGGCTTTCGGATCGCATCACGATTCTTCGTGACGGCCAGTTCGTGCAGACTGTTGATCGAGTTGACACAACTCCGCGAGCGATCGCTCACCTGATGGTGGGGCGCGACATCGAGCCTCGGAAAAAGGCTTCGGCAGCGAACGATTCTGCCGTTGTCCTGGAGACGAAGAATCTGTCGCTGCGGTGGCCCGAGCATTCTCGCGGCTGGCGGCTTCAGAATGTTAGCTTGCAGCTTCGTCGGGGCGAGATTCTGGGCATCGCCGGGTTGATGGGAGCGGGGCGAACTGAATTGCTGGAGTGTCTGTTCGGCGCCAGCGAGTTGCCTCCGCAGGGCGAAATTCTGATCGAAGGGAAGCGAAGCCGATTCAGTCATCCGTCGCAGGCGATGGCGGCCGGAATCGCCATGGTGACCGAGGACCGCAAGCGACTTGGCCTGTTCGCTCACATGACAGTTCGCGAAAACATTACGATCTGTGCGCTTCGTGAACTGGCAACGGCCGGGGTGATCTCTCACGTTCGCGAACAAGCGGCGGCGGTCAGTCAGATCAAGTCAATGTCGGTGAAGACCAATGGTCCCGAAGCCCGCATTACAACGCTCAGTGGTGGCAATCAACAAAAGTGCATTATCGGTCGCTGCATGCTGACGAAACCGAAAGTGGTGCTGCTGGACGATCCAACTCGCGGCGTCGACATCGGTGCGAAGGCGGAGCTGTATCTGCTGATGGAACGACTCGCGTCTGAAGGGATGGCAATCATCGTCACCTCGAGCGAGTTGCCGGAACTGCTCACGGTCAGCGATCGCATTCTCGTATTGAGCGAAGGCGTTCTAACCGGCGAGTTCGGTCGCGATGCAGCGACGGAGCAGAGAATCATGGAGGCGGCCACCAAAACGCAGCGATAGACTCGGAATTAGGAGCGAAAGTTTCCGGCAGGAATTGCTGGCCAATTACCGAATAATTAACCAAAAGCCTGTGGAATCTCCCTCGTGTAGTCGCCATTGTGGCACATGCGAAGTGCAGCTATAGTTTGTGTCTCTGCAGTTTTTTGTTCGCGAACAAGGGGGTGTTCGAAAGGCTGTTGAGACTCTCTCTGCAACATCGATTCGCATCCCTGAAATTACGTCTCCTCCGAATCTCGCCCATGTCATTTAGTCCACAATTTGAGCACGATGAGCAGTTCATGCGCCTTGTCCGTCGGGAAACCGACGTCGATATGGTGACTGCTGCTCTGGAGATTGCTCGCGATGGACAAAGCGGCTTGGAGTTTGAGCCAACTCGAACACGACTGAAACGGTCGATTGCCCGGCTAACGCACCCTGTCACACAGGCCGGTTCGGCACTCGAAGAATTGAAATTGCTTGTCCGTTACATGACGGAAGAGTTGAATCTCCATGGTGATGACGACTGTCGCCTTGAACCCGAGACCAGCTACATCAACAAAGTCGTGGAAACCGGTCGAGGCATTCCGATCTCGCTGTCGCTGGTCTATCTGAACGTTGCCAATAAGCTTGGAATTCAGCTCGAGCCTATTTCCGCGCCGCAGCATTTTGTGACACGTCTCAGCACGGATTCCGGCTATTTGTATGTCGATGCGTTCGATAATGGTCGCATTATGGATGAGACCGAATGCGTTGCGTGGCTGCACGACATGACAGAACTTCCTGTTTCGGAGGTTCGTCGTTTGCTCAAGCCATGCGACGAACGAACCATGATGATTCGAATGCTGAACAACCTCAAGGCACTGTTCGGAAATCAGGAAAAGTGGGTTTCCGCGTGGCGAGTTCAATGCCGTCTGTCGATGCTGATTCCAGGGTCGTATCGTGAGCGCCGTGACCATGCGATCCTGACTCTGCGAGCTGGTCGACACGGGGAGGCGATGGATCTTATCGAACGTTGCCTTAGCGTTTGTCCGGCCGATGAGCGTCCGGTGTTGAGTCAGCATTTGACGTTAGCCAAACGCGGGCTTCCGGCCTGCAACTGAGTCCAACGATGTGGTCACGCCGCAACGGTGGCATGCAACATTTTTTCGGGTTGGCTCGTTCCTGACCAAGACTCCACAGGGCCGCGCCGTGGCTCAACGAAAAAGGTCCGCGCACAAAGAAGCCCGGCTTCATGAAAAAGCCGGGCCTCGAAGAGTCTTCACCGTTGAAACGGAACTCAAACCTTTGGGATCTCAAACCCCGGCCGCGGTGTGCGAGCAAAGAACGCTGCTGCCTGATCGTCGCCTGTGATCTGTTCTGCCTTTGGATCCCACTTGATCACTCGATTCAGCCGAGCCGCGATCGCCGACAAGTGGCAGGTGTTCATCGTCTTCACATGAGTGAACACGTCGGATACTGGAAGCCCACCTTCTGCGATGCAGCGGAAGAAGTTCTGCTTGTGGCCTTCAAACGGCTTGCCCTTGTAGAGTTCGCTTAATTGCTCAGGTCCGAACTGGTCCTTGTCCCAGTTTTCTTCGATCGGCTGTCCCGTGATCTTGCCACGGTTAACGAACAGGCGAGCTTTAGTGCCTTCAAACAGGATTCCGTTGTCGCCTCGGCTGGTGACGTGCATTTCTGTGCCGTTTGCAAATTTCGAAATCACGTTGAAGTCGTGTGAGGTGTTAAACGAATCGTCCTTCGTGGGGTACCCGTTTTCGAATGGAACCTGATGCTTCGCATCCGTACCGTCGATTTCGATTGGCCCCGAGCCTTCTCCGTCCTGACTGATCGCCCACTGTGCAATGTCCACGTGGTGGGCGCCCCAGTCGGTAAACTTGCCGCCGGAGTATTCATACCACCAGCGAAAGTTACCGTGACATCGCTGCTCGACGTAATCGACGAGCGGAGCTTGACCGAGCCACATGTTCCAGTTGAGGTTGGACGGCGGATCCGATTTTTTGAACGGACCACCGACGTCTCCACCATTGATGCCAACGGTGATCTTTGTGATGTCTCCCAGCAGGCCTCTTCGAACCAGATTGACGGCTCGCAAAAAGCGATCATGGTCGCTCCGTTGCTGAGTCCCCACGAAGAAGACCTGATCCTTGTATTTCAGGCAGGCGTTGCGGATCAACTGATTCTCTTCCAGAGTCAGCGTGAGCGGCTTCTGGCAGAAGACATGCTTGCCAGCCTGCAACGCTTCGATGGCGATCTTTACGTGCCAGTGGTCAGGAGTCACGATGCTGACGACGTCGATATCTTTGCGTTCCAGAACCTTGCGATAATCTCCGTAGGTGTCGGCTTTGCCGCCGCCGATATTTGGATCTTCATTCGCCTTTTTGGCGTGGTTTTCATCGACGTCGCACAGCGCAAGGATATCGCCGAAACTCTTGTGGCCATGAGCATCGCCGCGGCCCATGCCACCGAGGCCGATACAACCGATTCGAGGTCGATCGTTTGCCATCGTGTTGGCAAAGCCGGATTGTGACCAGGGGAACGAGCCAGCAGCAGTGGCCGCTGCAGCCAGTGAACCGGCTGCTTTCAGAAAGCTGCGGCGATCCGAACGTTGAACCGAGTGCGACATCAGTGAGCTCCAGGAGCGAAGGAAGGTCAGAATCCGAAAACGGGGTCAGCAATCTGAGTGTAGGCGACATCACCGGGCGACTCAATTGACTGTGGGCGACGAGCATTTAAGTTTTCGTACGGATAACTTATTGTTTGCGAGGCTTAGCTTCAGTCTTCATGGCGGCGATCCACTCGCGAATCAACTGATTGGATTCTGAATGAATCAGGTTGCGAGCCAGCGTCGGCATTCTCGCGCCAGGTTCTTCGGTTTCCAGGCGATACATCAGAATGGATTCATCTGGCTTCCCGGGAATGATGTCATAGCGGCGTCCCCCGGAGCCTTTGCCGGCCGCGACGGGTGACTTGAAGACGCCAAACTTTCCTGTGTCCGTTTGAGCCGCTCTCAGGTCCAGCCCGGAAGTTCGTGCGGATCCTTTGGGGTTGTGACAATGGGCGCAGTTGACTTCCAGCCAGGCTCGAGCCCGTTCATCGACCGAACCGCAATTGGGGTCATCATACTTTGCCAGCGTCGGGCGATTTTCGGGCGTCGGACAGCCTTTCAATACTCCGCACTCGGACCAATGAGCAAGCTGGCTTGCGATGCTCCTGTCGACTCCGGGTCTGTTCAGATTTCTCGCCGTTGGCCCCAGCGGTACATATTTGTCGTCCTGGCTATGACAGCTCAGGCACTGGTTGGCATTGGGAACCTGGTACTTGTTGCTGAGTTGAGTTCCGCCCTCGTTTTTCCAGGAGACATTCACCACACCGCCGCCAAGGCTAAGCGTGGCGTCTGACTGATCTTCGGCCCAAATGTACGAGTAGCCATACCAACCGGACGGTTCCAGAAGCTCGATACGAGTTTCCACGAATCGCTCACATGGAGTTCGATCAGCGGTCTCATCGGGATATGCAAAAGTTTTTGCGATGACGGTACCAACGGGGAACTCGAGCGATTCCGTTTCATGCCATGTCATCTGCGCGCCAGCGGGAAGGCGAATCGTCCGATGTTTGAACGTGTAGTCAGAAAAGAGCGGTGTGATCAGTTCGTAAGGCAGAACGTTTGACGCTGGTCGCCACTGGTCATTCTTGTTCTCGAACAGGCCCCATTCGGAAAGTCGTTTTGGGGCTGCGCGATAGACGGCCACGGCCGGATTTCCGACGGACGAGGGCTTTCCATGAGGCTTTAGCTTCGTTTCGCTTAGCGGCGCAATGTCGGCGCCGTAGGGTTCGGTATCTCGTCCGACTGAGTACTTTCCTGAAAGCACATTGGCGACAGAAAAATATCCAACGTTGAGGTTTGCGAATGTCGCTTCGCCGTTGTCGCGGATGCGAAGCGGAAAGCCTGCCGTCGGCTTGCCTTCCTTGAGTGTAGCGGGATTCAATATTCCGTCGAAAAGAATGTCCGGGAAGACACCGCCGGTTGCCGGGGACAGCAGCGTGCCGAGCGTTCCGGAGGGCTTCTGACCGCCGCCGGAGACTCGGTTTTCGTGAACCGAAATGTTCTCAGGAAACGGGTCATACTTCTTGTCGTTGATCTTACGTTCCGTGATCAAAAAGCTCACGATAAGAACGTTGCTTGTTTGATGACCAACGATGTCGTTGTCGAAGACTTCGACGTTGTCTGTTGCCATCAACATGACTCCGGACCCGGCGGGGACGTCGGCCACCATGGTTCCCTTCGGCGCGAAGTTTTCATGGTTGTTGTTTATGATCTTGTTACGGAAGACTCGCACGTGACCACCGTTTGTTAGAGTCAGTCCTGGCAGGTCGAACACGAGAATCCCACCGGTGTTGTCGACGACTTCATTTTCGAACACGTCGGCTCGCAAGGTGTTTTCAATCTCAATTCCGGCGACGTTTTGCTTCGCATGGCATCCACGGACGATCACGTCCTGAGACTGCCCGACGTAGATACCCGCATCCGATGCTCCGATGGAAATACAGTTTTCGATCAGAACATTCTCGCATTCAACCGGGTAAATGCCGTAGGCGCCATTCGTTGGCTTAGGCCCGGTTGTCCATTCGACGCGGACGTTTCGAAACGTCACGTCTTTCGCACCCAGGACCTTGATCGCATTGCCAACGGTGTCTTCGACGGACAGATTTTCGATGATGAAGGCGTCTCCAGTCGCCACAATTCCGCTGCTTCCTGCGGCCTGATTTCGAAACGAGAGAATCGTTTCATCCCGCCCTGCCCCACGGACTGTGATATTGTCGCACACAACGTTGAGTTCGGTATTGAAGTGATAAGTGCCCGCTTTCAGTTCGATCACATCGCCAGGCTGAGCGTCGATCAGCGCTTCCTGAAGTTCAAACGGCGCGGTTTCACTTGGATGCAGAATGCGCGTAGCGATGGTTGGCGGAACTGTCTTTTCGTCTGCATCGCAATTCGGTGAAATCGCAATAGTCACACAGATAAGCACAGACAGAACCAGACGGATCGAAACGTGACCTGGTATCTGATTCACAGCAAAAATCCTTGTTGACTGTTATGTTGAGTTAACGATTGAATTCGGCACGTTTCGAGCAAGCCTTGCACGGGTTTTAGTTGCCGGCAGACGTCACGCGATATTCGCGATAGGACTGAATTCAGCCAATCAGGTGGTTAGCCTGTTGCAGCGGCGAAAAACAACGACGGCAGATTGAACACCGAAGGTCGATGGTACAGATTTAAAAGGTGCGTCGCCACGTCAACAGATTTTCTGTGCGAAGGAAACCAAACCGGCTTGGGGAAGTTCACCAAAGGGCCTTCCAAAATGGTCTTTTCGATCTGATCCAGCAAGTACGTATTGTGAACGTTTCCGATGCCGCTTTGAACATTCCTGAGCGTTGCTCCTGGATACGCGCCCCAGGGCGGACTTGTCAGCCCGTAAGCGATTCCGGACCACTGATTCACGCAGACCGAACCATAGCGAAGTTTCGAAAGACTTCTTTCGAACAGCTCAAAATGGGCTCGACGAAAACTCCGAGGAACCGTCACCGATGCGCAGAGCGTCCCGGTGACTCGTTCGTTTACGAAGTCCGAGGCGATTGTAATGAACTGTGCTGGCGTTGCGGCGTCCAGTGAAGATTCGGCACAAACGCAAACGAAGGACTCTTCCTGAAACAACTCGGGGCGGACATCGATCGACTGGCCGGTGAGCAGCGTCCACGGCAGGCAACCACGATCATCAGGCTGGGTCGAGCAGTTCGCAAATCGCTGGAAGCGTTCACAAGCACCTGGATAATAGGCCGGTCGTTCTGGTGTCGCGGAAAGATGATGTTGGACCATCGCCAGGAACTGCTCTCGCTGAGGCCACTTTTGCCATGTCACTATCAACTTTGTCGCGAGGCAATTGAAGGACGCATTGTTGGTGATTGAGGCGGCGACATGCTGTGCCTGGGAGTTCAACTGCCGATGAGAAAACTCACCCGGAATGATGATCCACGGCGTCACATTTCCAAGTTCGCTGGTCACTTCTTTCTTCAGAACAGGATCGTTGGATTGTTTTCGGCGAAGGCGTTCGGTCGCATCCTGTCCCCAGACGATGGCATCGTGTGTAGCAGCCGATCCGGTAATGTGAACGGCATCGACACCCGGATGATGAATCATTGCCTCGCCAACATCAGTGCCGCCTTTCAGAATGCGGAGGAGATTTGCCTGGATCAGTGGAGAGAAGGCTCGTTCGAAGATGGTGTGCAGATATTCGTTGACAGGATTCAGCTTGAGCAGAACTCGGCTGCCTTCAAACATGATTCTGTTGAGACTATCCGTAGCGGGAATTGACGAGACGTTGCCAGCCCCGAGGACGGCTGTGATACGCGGCAGACGTTCGCTGGCGGCGATTTCCGGCAGTTGCCCGTGAATGCTGGCTTCAGTCACGTTCGGTTGAAGGCGAACCGCTCCTTTAATTCCCATGAACGTCAGGCTGTCGAACAATCCCGACGTTGGAAACACAGGAACAGACAATTGGCCATTCGTTAATCGTTCAGGCATTGCTGGCAGCGCAGGACGGCCGTTGAGCTTGATCGATCTCAGGGTTTGAATGGTGAGTTGTAGCTGGCGAGCTACAACTCCCGGCCCGCTGAGAAGGTCCTCTGCTCGCAATTGTGATTTCGCCGATAGTCCTTTGGCGACAGCCGCCGCTTCGGCCCATTCCATGGCCACTTCGACAACATGTTCCAGGCATTGCTGGCAAAGCTGAATACGGTTCTCAATCGACGCCGTTGCTGAACCCTTTAGAAGACCGTTGACCGCTGTTTGAACATCAGGATGTGTTGTAACTTCAGGCATTCTGAGTGTTCCAGCCGTCGTGGTTTGTGAGATGTCGCTTCCAATGCGGGACCCTGCGAAATAAGAGCAGTCCTCTGAGTGCGGCTTCTGCGCCTCTCACACCCGGTGGCAGATAGCCCAACTGGGTGACTGACGAGAACGCCTGTTCGCACTTGTCTATTGTGGCGGTTGCGAGAGTTGTCGCAAGGCTCACATACAACTCGCTGAACATTGCGGTGGCGCAAATGAACGGCCAACCCCATCTCAGAGGTTGGCCGTTGGGAAAACACGCATCATGAGCACTCAGCGAATACTAGAATTCGCCAATGACCTGGCCATCACTTTTTCCGCCAAGGTTGTTGTAGAGAACAGCATCAATGTTTTCTGACACGAACCGAACAGAACCGTCGCCCAGCAGGAATTGTCCGCCGCCCGTGTGAGCGCTGCGAAAGTTACTCGTGAAGTCAGTGGTGCTGGCGTTACAGTTTGCAAGTGCCGCATCGTCGTAGACCGTTTCGACGACCGGATTCTTGTTGAGTCTGTAAACAGTGGTACCCCAATTCCCGGCAGTTGTGAAGCCTGAAAGGCTTTGGATTCCCAGCGGATTCGGCTGCGGTGCAATCCACCCCTGTTGTACACGGCCTGTGCCTGCTGGGACCGCAACGTTTGGGTTGGCTCCAGCTGCGACAGTCCATAGCCTGCCAGTGGCACCTTCACCCACACAAAATGTATTGCTGGTGCCGTCGGTAATGTCTCGGAAGTCGCATTTCTGGTTGATACCGAACATCCCAGTTGTCGTACCGGTGGGGTTGAAGCACCATTCTTTGTTGGCGCCTTTGCTCAGAAGATACTGGATTGTGGCGAGTTGTGTTCCAATTGGGTACGCGGCAAGAACAGGGTTGGAATCAATCGCTGGTCCCGTAGCAGATGGGCAAAGGTAGGCTGGGATAATCGTTTGAGCAACGGTTGGCGAACTTCGCTCCCATGGCAGCGAATCGTTGTAAAGGTTCTTGAGATTGCCTTGTTCCATGTAGGGAAGGATGGACGCAAACGCGCCAATGGAAATGTCAATTCCAAACGTGGCCGACGGCTTCGCACAGGCACCCAGTGGAAACATGTTGTAGACGTCCGCGTAGTTGTGCATTGCCAACCCGAACTGTTTCATATTGTTCTTGCACTGCGTGCGACGGGCTGCTTCGCGGGCCTGCTGAACTGCCGGCAGCAACAAGGCAATCAGAATGGCAATAATCGCAATCACCACTAAAAGCTCGATGAGTGTAAAACCACGGAATCGTGACGGCTTTTTCAACGCTGTACTCCAGTTAGAAAAAAACTAATTTTCAAACGGCCCGATGGACAAGTTATCAGGTAATTGACGCTGTGCCATGCAAAAGGCGACAATTTTTTCAGACTGAAAGGAGTTGTTCCATTTGCGGTGCCGCTGCTATCAGAACGTCGTGTCTACTACCAAATAACATGGTCTTCCAGCTCGTGATCTCGAACTAAGATCGATTTCAAATGCCTTCATGCAGAGTCGGGCGACATAGCAGTCGCTTGAGTGGGGGTAAATGCCTTAAGGGTATTCTGTCACATGAATAGATATACCACATGGATTGGCCGGCTGCTCGCATTCGGGGAGCAAGCTCTTGCTGCAAAATCACAAAACAGGTTTTGAGCCGAACGTGGTTCAGGTTCATCCCGATACTTGCGGAGATCGTTCCTTGGTTGATGAAGTACGACCGTCTGTGCTCAGCCGGCTCCATGGAAAGTGACGTCTCCGATGGCCGATTGGAAGTCAAGAACTTGATTAAAGTGCGAGTCACTCTTCATACGAACGACTCGGCCTCAGCGGTGAATTCTCGTTGCAGTCTATGTCAAGTTTCGCACTCGTTTGCGTGAAAGATTTTGGGCGCACTCACTCGTTCGCTTTGACGTTCGTTATCAAGCTCGAACGGAGATATGCGTCATTTGCGACAGAATCTGCTCGCTGAAATCGTCGAAGGAAAGAGTCGCATCTTTCGTTGACGCGTCCTTGTAGGCACTCTGAAGGATGTCCAAATTCGACTGCGAAGCGTCGGCTGAGGCATAGGCGGCCAATGCGGCATTCGAGCCATCACTCACTGTCGATGGTGGTTTGGGCATGGAAGCAAGGAGTTCGTTCGCGTCCAATCCATGCTTCTTGAAGACCTCAGTGAGTGTGCCCTGCAGCTTCTGAAAGTCTGGCGGAAACGAACTGTTTTTCAATGCCGATTCAAAGGCTGTCTTGAGTTCACTTTTCAGCGACGCACGTTCGTCAGGAGACAGGCCTTTGCTTTGCTGGAAGCTGTCTAGCTTCTTTTCAACCTGTTTTTGCCCTGCTCCGCTCAACAGTGCATTGGAGTTTAGCGACGCGGTGGACGATGAGTTGAGTAATCCAACTGAGTTCATTGTGAAATCCCCTGCGCAAAGTCAGCGATGTTTCCGAGGCGCGTGAACTTGCCGTGAATTGCCAATCGCCCCCGTGGTGAAACATCGACCAACCAGTGATTCTCGATTGCCGCTTTCTATGGACGAAAAGAGGCCAGTCGTTTCTGGTTGTCGGGTTTGTCCCTATGCGATACGGTATTGATCGGCAGGAGGCTGCATTTGACGAGTTCTGACTGTGTGTGAGAGTTCTTCTCAATTGGACGGCAGCGAGTTGAAGGTCAGCCCCCGGTTGGTCAATGCTCAGCCCAACCCGTTGGACAGGCATGCGGCACAGTCGGCTGTGGATGGGCTGGAAATGAGCAATCCTGGTTGAGGTAGGCTCCGAGTTGCTCGCCCAAAACTTCCCGCTGTGACTCTTTTGGATTCCCTTTGGATTCGTTGGCAATGTCGCTCGGATGACGACGACCGGTTTTTAGATACGATAGCGGCTAGGAATCTACTGGTGACTTGCACGTCAATTGTGTCACGCCCGAGTGCTTGTTTTGAAACACGCGTTGTAGCTTTCGCTGAACAAAAAACCCTGCAGAGTT
Source organism: Planctomycetota bacterium (assembly GCA_031377305.1). Lineage (GTDB taxonomy): Bacteria > Planctomycetota > Planctomycetia > Planctomycetales > Planctomycetaceae > SXXK01. The sequence continues at coordinate 12,832 of JANMEV010000164.1, forward strand.
TGATGCTCGAAGGCCGCCGTTCGATGCAAGGAATTTCGATGCAGAAAACGGTGGCATCCGATCTGAGATTACGCCAATCCACCACGATATTGCAAAGCTTCAGCGAGAGCTTCTTCAACAGCGAGAGCTTCTTCAACATGGACGACGCGCAAAACTCACATCAGTTGCTTATCTTTGTGTACGGATCTCTCAAGCGAGGCTATGCGTTGCATCACTTGCTGGAGACTCAGGTCAGTCGCGGCGACGCTGTGACGAAGCCCATCTATCGGATCTTTGATTTGGGCTACTATCCTGGACTCGTTGAATGGCCTGATGGACTTGAGATTCAGGGTGAGCTTTATGAAATCGATGCCTCGTGTCTTCAGAGACTTGATGATGCGGAAGGTGTCGATGACGGATACTACGCGCGCCGCACGGTCAAGTTGAAGTCTCCGCACGAAGCTTTGAACGTGCATGCCTGGTTCTGGTTGCACGCTGTGACTGAATTTCAAGATTGTGGCTGCAAGTGGGGCTGATGTTTACGCGAGGCAGATGCATCAGTACTTCGATGCGATCAAGCTTGCAAGCGCGAGATGCGGTGACGTTGCATTGCGCCAGAGTTTCTCCCAGTGACATGAGTCGACGACGATTCTGTGTGGCTTCTTCGAGATGCTTTTTATTACGTCGCGTGGGAAACGCTTCGGGAAGTCATGGCGTCAAGTGGAACTGCGATGCCCATAGTGTTGACTGTGTTGTTGTTCCTCAACTTTGGCTGTTCGTTCCTCGAGTGCGTCGATTTTGGGGGGGCAGTTCCATGTGGAAGCGATCTCAGACGGCGGTTCGGACCGTGAAAATGGGCGGAAACTGCGGTTCTCCGGTCAATGAATTCGGCGGTTGGCGCTTTGAGTTTCAGGTGTTCGGCAGGCGTTGCCGAAATCGAAATGACTTGGGGAAATCAAAAAAAAAATGGGATCTCAAGCAGTTCCCATCGTATTGACCGTTCGGGATCGCTGCAGTTATCACCCCCCGACGATTGTCCCGAAGTCGCGCTGATCTCACAGGCGAATGCGGGTGATCATCATGGCTCAGATCAGTCAGGAATGTTCAAAAAACAAGTGTCAGGTTCCTCTTGTGCTCAGCACCCGAGGAGCGAGTTCCTCGCGAGCGGGAGCTGACACTTGTTTCTGGAACGATCCCAACTAACACGAGATTACGGAAACGGATTCCGCGCTCGGATCGAGTCACCATAACTTGAATCATGGTCCGTGCCAGAATCGACTGGTTCGGAGATCATGGAAGATCACTGAGCGGAACACGACGTTCTGCTGAGTATTTCTGAAGGAGGATCCAATAGTGCAAAAGGCCATCGGACTCATCACATGCGCTTCGGTGATGGCCGTGTCGCTGTACTTATTCAGCGGCGGCGATCCGTCACGAACGTTGTCAGCCCAGACCGACTCCCAAAATGGAGAAGGCTATGGAGCTGTCGCCAGACGTTTTCTTCAGGATGCTCGCGAGCAGGCCGAGAAAGGCAACATTGCCGAAGCTCGACGACTCGCAGGAACGGCAGCATCTCTTAGCTCTGACTGGAGTGACTCTGAACAGTCCCCGGACGACTTTCTAAAGTCGCTCGCAAAGAGTGGCTCCTCGGACACGAGTGAGTTTGCTTTCCTTGAAGAGGGAGATGCTCCTGAGATGGACGCTGACGAAAGTCAGTCGAAGTCAGCGGAGGTGAACCCATTTGAGGAACCCACCATCACGGACGGTACTGACGGTCCTTCCAAAGAAGGCCCTGTAACAAGTGGCGACGTGCTGAAAAAGCGACAGGCTCAGCGTTTGGTGAAGGAAGCTCGTCAGGCGATTGCCGCCGGAGATCTTGCACTTGCTCGTTCGCGTGCAACGCAGGCTCGACAGCTTCATGCTTCATGGGGGTTGTGGGACGATCGTCCGGAGCATGTGCTTGCGGACCTCGACAAGAAGACAAAGACATCGACCTTCGTGGCTGGCGGACACAAGTCGTCTCAGCCAATGGAGATTCGTTCAAAAGACTCCGAGCATGCCTATCAGCAGGCCACGGCGATGTTGAAAAAGGCTCGTGCGGCGATGGATGCTGGCAAGCTGTCGGAAGCGCAGCAACTTGTTGACGAAGCTGGAGAGATGGACGTTGCTTACGGTATCTTTGAAGACAGTCCAGAACTTGTCGCCCGCGATATCAAGCGATTGAGTGGTAGTGGAGCATCGCATCGTGATGGATTTGCTGCTGCGAGCACAGAACAATCACCAGAATCAGCTCAGGCTCACCAATTGCTGCGAGAAGCACGGGAAGCCATTCTGCATGGTCGACTGAGTGTCGCTCGTCAGAAAGCTAACGAAGCATCGAAGCTCAACGTTGCGTACAGTCTGATTGATGATCGACCTGAGCTGGTGCTAAACGACATTGATTCGGCTCTCAAAGGTCAGGGTCGAACGACCGCTCAACCAAAGACAGACGGCGTTGCAAAGAACAAGTCAGCCTCGGGTTCCGACGCTCGCAAGCTTGTTTCGCAGGCTCGCGGGGCATTGAAGAACGGAAACACCGAGCAGGCTGAACAGCTTGCCGTTGAAGCTCAACAGCAGGATTCCGCTTTCGGGCTGTTTGAAGATCGCCCGGAACTGGTGCTCGAAGAAGCTCAGATGATTGCTCGTAATGGCGCCGAGAAAAATGGCAAGCGAGCCCTCGTAAGAGGCAATCCGGTCGACATGACTCCTCAGGGATCTTCGAAGAATCCGTTTTCTACAGGTGATGTCCAGGGAGCAAACTTCGATGGCAGCGAGTTTCCAGTTCTGAGTCCGAATGGTGAATCGGCATCTCAGGCTTATCGCCGCGGGATTGCTATGTTTCGAAGTGGAAATCGTCCGGCTGCAAAGGATGCATTTATGCAGGCCTGGCAGAATGCTGGCGAACTGAGCAGCATGGAACGCCGACAGCTTCAGGACTTTCTGCAGGATCTTGCAAAGACCTCAGACGTGCAGTTGGCGTCTGCTCAGGAAAGCACCAACGAGGCTGCTGAGGAATCCGAGTTACCAATGAGCCCGATGTCAGAAAAGGATCCGCTCACAACGGCCACCGAAGAGTCTGACGTGCGATACGATCGTCTTCGAACCGAAGTCATGAACAGTGTCTTTCGAGCTGAAAAGCTGAAGAAGGACAACCCGGATGAAGCGTTGCAGATTCTGGACAACACGCTGGCTACGGTCGAAGCGGCCGAGTTGAACAAAGAATCGCTGGAGACTCTGGCAGGCTATGTGCGCCGCAGTCAGGCGTCAGTCAAGGAACACAAGGAAAAACAGGGACCGAATCTTGCTCAGGAACAGAAGAACCGCAACGTGATGGAAGACATCCGTCGCGAGACAGAATCAAAGATCCGCATTGAGCAGGAATTTGCGGAGCTTGTTGATCAGTACAATCAGCTGATGAAGGAGCGTCGCTACGCTGAAGCCGAGCTTCTTGCCAAGAAGGCAAAGGATCTCAATTCAGATCTTCCACAGGCGACCATCATGGTTGAAAAAGCCAAGTTGAAGCGGCAGATCGCGTTCAATGATGACGTTCGCGAACGCAAGGCGGACAGCTTCCTTGATCAGTTGAACAAGGTCGAAGAGGCTGTGATTGCTCCAAAAGAAGACTACACAATGCCTGACGCGAAATCGTGGGGTGATCTGACCAAGCGTCGCGAAAAGTACGGGCGTCCTGACAATCGCAATCGCACAGAAAGCGAACTACAGATTGAAAAGAGTCTGGGTCAGAAGGTGTCCCTGCACTTCCACGACGTGGCTCTGACGGAAGTCATTCGACACATCGCTACCGTGCACGGTATCAACATCGCGATGAAGACTCGTGCTATCGAAACAGAAGGCTTGCTGGCGAGTCAGCCAGTCAGTATTGACGTTGATGGCATCACTCTTAAAAGTGCTTTGAACCTGCTGCTGGATCAAGCCGGTGGTCTCGTGTATTCAATCGAAAACGAGACTTTGATGATCACCAATAAGCTGGAACAGGAAACAAAGTTTGACGTTGTCACTTACAACGTGGCCGACCTTGTCATTCCGGTAAGTTCCGGTTCGACTGGCAATTCCCAGCTGGACAGTAATGGTTTCGGCCCCGCTTTGTCCCGACCAGCCAGCATCGGAAACGGACTGTATGACGTTCAGGATGACGAGCTTGCTGTTGGTATCAACGGAAATGGAATGCCGCGAAGCAGTGGCGAAAAGAGTGTTTCAAAGGATGGTGCTGACTTTTCTGGATTGATCGATCTGATCACAACGACGATTGAGCCCGGGACATGGGATGTTGATGGTGGCAGCGGAACGATTGGAACCAACGACAACACGTTGAGTCTTGTCATCCGCCAAACTGCGGCGACTCACGAGAGCATTGCCGACCTTCTGCAGCAGCTTCGCAAGTTGCAGGATCTTCAGGTCGCTGTGGAAGTTCGCTTCATCAGCGTGTCGGACAATTTCTTTGAACGCATTGGTGTCGACTTTGACTTCAACGTTCAGGATAGCCTTGGTGATCCAGCCGGTGTTCCTGCCTTCGGTTCTCGCCAGTTGACATTCCCAACGGGAGGCGGTCAGGCTGGTGGTGGTGGTCAGCAGGCTGGGCAAGGAGGGGATCTTCGTGGTGGAGCTCAGGCTGGTGGTCAGCAAGGTGGTCAGCAGGGCCAGCAGGCTCAGGCCGGAGGAACGTCACTGTTTGATCGAGTCAATCGAGTGAATTCTCCACGAGACGACTTCAGTCGTACCTCAGTGGGCCTGTCGAATCCTGGTCAGTTCAGCAGCGACTACGACATCAACTTCCGACAAGGCTCTTTCGAAATCGGTGTGCCTGACTTTGGAGGATTCCAGCCGAACGCTGGTGTTCAGGTCGGCTTGGCGATCCTGAGCGACATCGAAGCCTTCTTCTTCATTCAGGCTGCTCAGGGGGATCGACGATCCAACGTTCTGACGGCTCCCAAGGTCACCATGTTCAACGGCCAGTCAGCCACAATCTCTGACCAGACACAACGATCGTTTGTGTCCGGCCAGGTGGCAAACGTCGCTCCGGGTGCTGTTGGATTTAGCCCGGTCATTAGCACTGTGCCGGATGGCGTGTTTTTGCAGGTCAGCGGCGTTGTCTCAGCAGATCGACGTTACGTCCGACTTTCAATCACTCCAAACTTCTCAACCGTCATCAGCATTCAAACGTTTACCAATGCCCAATCAGGTGCTGCCGGCGGTGGCGGTGGCGGTGGCGGTGGTGGCTTCGGCGGCGGTGGACAAGGTGGACAAGGTGGACAAGGTGGCGGCGGTCAGTTTGGCTTCGGCGGAATTGGCGGTGGCTTCGGTGGTGGCGGTGGTCAGCAAGGCGGCGGTGCTCAGGCTGGTGGTCAGCAAGGGCAGCAAGGCCAGCAAGGTGGCGGTCAGCAGGGAACAGTTCAGCTTCCTACTGTGTCGCAGTTTTCAGTGTTCACAGTCGTCAGTGTTCCTGACGGAGGTACCGTTCTTCTGGGTGGTATCAAACGCCTGCGAGAAGGTCGCAACATGTCTGGCGTTCCGATTCTCAACAAGATCCCGTACATCAGTCGACTGTTCAAGAACAGCGGGGTTGGTCGCGAAACGGAAAGCATCATGCTGATGGTGACACCACGAATCATCATCCAGGAAGAAGAAGAGGAACTCATCATCGGAACTGCCTCAAAATGATTGCCGGATTGAAACCTCAGCCGACTCATTGGGTTCGCCTGGTGAGTCAGCTGTCCGAATCAGGTGCGGTCTGACCGGACGGCTAGTGTTGAATTCAGTCTGACATCCTCTCTGCAGTCGAGCAGTTTCGGGGTCTGAGCCGTCACGAAATGCGGGTTTCGTGACGGCTCTTCTCATGCGCGGTGGTTTGTTGAACAAAGTGTCGAAGCCAAAGCAAAAGAACGCGGCAACCTCATTTCGAGTTTGCCGCGTTCTGTCGGTCCGGGTGAATTTTATAGACGGCCGCTACGGAACCTTGTGGAGCGTACAGGTTCCGCCTTGGCAGATCGAAGAGACCTTTCCTGAATATGTTCGCCGGTCCCCGGGGGACTTCGCGAACAGCTTTGAAAAGCAGACCACCGAACAGAAAGTTGCAGCATGAGGCTGCTATCGCTAATTGTCAGAACCACGGCATGAAGCAGGCGCCGTTGCTTCGTGTCGCAATTCAAGGTGTTGCGTTAGAACGGGACCCAGTCCGTTCCTTCGCTCTCGCGATCGACTCCGGTCTGAAGGGCCGGCACAAAAATTGGAACACGAAAACAGTCCGCGATTTGAAAAGTACCGAGCCACTCAGGGATCGGCATCGAGCGATGTGA
>JANMEV010000195.1:0-20699 GCA_031377305.1 Planctomycetota bacterium
ATGGTCGTGACGGCGCGTTTCTGGACGGTCTGGATCAACGCGGCGAAGCGTTTGTTGTTGAGATTCCTCCGAATGCTCGCGTCTGGATGGTGAAGCCAAAAGTCCTGAAAACATTGCCGAATAACGCATCGGGCGGTCTGAAGAAATACCCTCGGCTTCGATCCAGGGAACGATCGCCGAGCGAGGTTCAGAATCTGGCCACTTACTCACCCGCCTTTCGCAAACAGACGCCACAGAAGTATCGCACCAAAGAGACTCATCGCGGCAGCGAAGTCTGGGAACTTCGCTGGGCACCGTGCTGGCGGAAGACTCACACGGAGAAACTGGTGAGCAATCAATGCAAAGAACTCGGTCTGGACCATTTCGAGTGCCGCGGCTGGCGTTGCATCCATCGCCATCTGTTCATGACAATTCTGAGCCAGTTATTCTGTGCCCGAGTTCGTCAGCAGCTTTCGCCGGGCGAGGATGTGACCAGCGGCGAACTGCTGACGACAGAGCAGTTTCGCCACGCCGCGAACGTCGTCATGCAGTCGCTCAACCTTCCGCCACGCACTCGCGAACAACTCTTCCGAGTAGAATCCGAACGCCAAATCTACCACGCTCGCCGCAATGCCCAGGCCAGCACGTCCCACCGGAAAACCAGACGAAAGCGACTGGCCGAACTCGGCATTAATCCCGACAAAATCAAATCCGTCCCACCAAAAAACACTCAATAACTCGCCAAATCTGGCGCTGTCCAGTTAGGCAGCGAGCAGTCCATGAACTCCCCGAGCTTGGGTTATGTGCGAAAACGCTGGCCTCGAGGTTACCCACAGAACCTTCCTGCTGGGTTCAAGGGGCGTCCCAGCAACGACGCGGCGACATTGCGCGCCGTGGCCGACTCAATCGCTTACTCCTCGCTACGCTTGCCACTCTCCTTGTATAGTGGAGAGTCCGCCCCTCGGCTGCCTGGCAGCGGATCTGAGTTGACGACTGGAAGCGACCTTTTCATGAACGAAATGAGCCCTGCATGTTGCGGTTCAGCGGCCAGGTTCGTCCATTCGTTGGGGTCACTGCGGTGATCGTACAATTCTTCACTGCCGTCGCTGTAGCGGATGTAACGCCAGTCGTCCGTTCGTACGGCGTGATTATTCGGGCCGAACGTCGTCAAAGCTGGGCGATGCCATTCTTTGCCCGGATCCTTCAGAAGAGGACTCAGTGATGCACCGTCCAGATCAGCTTTCGGCGGAAGTCCGCAGTGCTCGGCGAGAGTAGGAAACACATCAATGAGTCCCACAGCTCTGGAACATGTTCCAGCCTGAATACCGGGGCCAACCATGATCAACGGAACATGAGTGCTCTCTTCCCACAATGTGCGCTTTGCCCAGCGGAGCTTTTCGCCCAGATGGAATCCATGATCACTCCAGAGCACAACAATCGTATTGTCGGCGACCCCACTGTTTGTAAGGCTGTCCAGAATTCGGCCGATCTGGCTGTCAACAAAACTGGTGCTGGCCAGATAAGCTCGCACGGCTGGTTTCCATTCGTCGTTTTCCTTCATCCAGGTGTGTCGGGGGCCTGTAGGATTGAGGGTCAGCAGTTGCGAGAATTCGCTCAGGTCATTCAAGTCACTGTCGAGTGTCGTCGGCAGTTGCACATTTTTGAGCGGATGCAGATCGAACCACTTCTGCGACGCATAGACTGGAACATGTGGCAGCGAGAATCCGATGGCAAGAAAGAACGGCTTGTCCTGCATGGCCAGCTTCGGCAGTTCACTGGCTGCCCTTTCTGCAGTGAGATAATCATGCTGGTCACTATCCGGAACATCGACTTGCCCCCAATCCCAAAGCGCATTCGTCTTCGGCCACTTCTTTGCCAGTCGCTTTTTATCCTTTCGCCAGCCACTGGAAGGCTCGATGTGGTCAAACGAGGCTTCATCCTTCCCGTGAAACACCTTGCCACGAGTCGAGGCGTAGTATCCATGGCGACGAAAATACTGGAAGACGGTCTCTTCGTTCTTCGTGCGTTCGGCATTGCGAAAGTCGGGTGCGAGAAAATACATCCCTGTGGTCGAGGGCAGCTTTCCGAGCAGCATGCTGACTCGCGAGCAATTGCAGATCGGGGCCTGGCAATGTGCGTTGTTAAAGTTGACTCCTCGAGCAGCCAGAGCATCAATATTCGGAGTTTTTGCCTGCGGATGGCCACCGAGACAGCCGACCCAGTCGTTAAGATCATCTATCGCAATGAACAGAATATTCGGTTTCTGTTCCGCGGCCTCCAAAGTGCATTGCGAGATCACCAGCAAAAGACATCCGAACCGAAGTACTGTCATCAGCATGTCCAGAGTGGATGAAGGTTGAACGGCAGTAGAAAGACACCTTGTCATCTTCATGAATGCCTGAATTCAGATGAATCCACGATGAAGTGCGCAAAACGCACGGTCCAGTCAGTGGTTCTGTTTTTCTGAACAGCTGGGGCATGGGAAGCATACCTGCTGGCCCACTATTGTTGAGACGCGATGCGGTCCTCGTGCTCCACGTTGCCCTTCGTATTGTAATGTCGAAATGTAGTTACGGGGTGATCGTTTTCGCGGTCTACTGTCACCGATAAAAAGCCGCCGATGACATTCATGTACTTGTGGTACTCGGGCATGAAGTCATCTTTCTTCCAGCCACCGGCATGTTCGTCGCTGGCTGGGCCCACTGAGTATTCATGGAGCTTCGTTTTGGGATCAACGGATGCGTACTGCCAGTGGCGATCGCCACAGATGACGAATGCGTTTTTCCGCGAAGCCAGCAGGCTGCGAATCTCGGCACCTTCGTGAGCAAATCCGGCATTCGCGTGATTATCTTTCTTGGACGGGCGATCGGGCCCAACGACAGGAGTTGGGCTAATCAGAATTTTAAACGTCGCGTCGGACTGTTCCAGAGACTTCCGGAACCATGCTTTTTGTTCCGCTCCCCAGATGGTTTTCTCCGGTCCATCCGGATCAGTATTCGGACTGCGAAAGTCACGGCCTTCCACCATCCAGACCTGAAGATCCTTTCCCCAGCGGCGCGTTCTCCACGTCTGCTCACCCATCGGCACCTGTTCCAAAAAGACGGCCTGGCCCTGCCGAAATGTGAACTCGTGCATGAACTTTGATTTCATCGACGTCTGCAGCATCACCCCGCAATTAGACGACCGTCTTGAAATCAAATTCATATATGAATACGATCGCTGCGCCGAGTTCAATTCTCGGTGAATCGTGGAGCTTCAATTCCACTTTTTCCCCCAGAAACCCCGCCGACCATTGTGACTGCGACAGATCTTTATGATCCGACAAATCGTCATCGCCACAGGGCTATTTGTCGCCTTTGTCGGCGAAATCCATGCCTGTGCGGACGATGACGTTGCAGCCGTTGTCGAGAAGCCGACGTTCACAGCAGAGCAAATCGAATTCTTCGAATCACACATTCGACCCGTTCTTGTTCACCACTGCTACGACTGTCACAGCACAGACGCCAAAGAGTTGCAGGCTGGTCTCTACGTGGACAGTCGCGAGTCGATGATCAGGGGTGGCGAATCCGGCGCAGCGGTTGTGGTGGGTAAGCCGGCAGAGAGTTTGTTGATCGCGGCGGTAAAGTACGAAGGCACGGAGATGCCGCCGGATCGAAAACTTGAGCACCGTCAAATCGATGCACTTACAAAGTGGGTTGAGATGGGCGCTCCGTGGCCGGAAGCAACTTCATCGTCTGGCGTTCCTGCTGCAGACGTTCGCAGAGACTGGTCGAAGTTCGACTGGACCGCAGCTCAGCAGAGTCACTGGGCATGGCAGCCAGTGCGAAGACCGGAAGTGCCGGCCGTAAAATCGGACGAACCATCGGCGGTGAAAAACCCGATCGACAACTTCGTCATCACTCGTCGAACGCAGGCCGGGCTTCAGGTCGTCCCGGCGGCCACACCACATCTTCTGGCACGGCGGATCTACATCGATTTGATTGGCATCCCGCCAACTCCCGAGCAGGTTCAGCAGTTCGCTGCGGCTGCATTGGTCGACCGGCAGAACGCCGTTGAATCGCTGGTGAATGAGTTGCTGGATTCACCCATGTACGGACAGCGTTGGGGACGTCACTGGCTGGATGTGGCTCGGTTCAGCGATGGGCGAGGCGGCTTTCTGGAAGGCGACAAAGCACTTGACGATGCATGGCGATACCGTGACTGGGTCGTGGATGTCTTCAATCGCGATCTGCCGATTCATGAATTCATCCGCCTGCAGATCGCGGGCGATCTGACGGGAGATCCCTCTCAAGCGATCGCGACGGGTTTCTTCGCGCTTGGCCCGACGTATCAATCCGACGGAGGCGACCCCGACAGCATCGCCCAGTCGAGAGCCGAAACGCTGGACGATCGAGTCGACATTCTGACGCGAGGCTTGCTGGGCATCACAGGCTCGTGTGCTCGGTGCCACGATCATAAGTTTGATCCGATTCCGCAGCAGGACTACTATTCACTCGCAGGGATTTTCAATAACTCGGCCACTCGCGATTTGCCACTTGCCGCAGCAGATGTGGTCAAACGCTACAACGATCACAAGCAAGCGGTCGATGAACTGAAGAAGAAAATCAAATCGCTAAGAAAGCGGCCCAAAAAAAAGAATAACGCCGAAGTCGACGAAGCGGCAGATGAAGAAGCCACTCCAGAAGAACAGGCCCGGCTGGACCAATGGAAGACCGAACTAGCCGAGCTGGAAAAGAACGCTCCGCCGACACTGGACAGCGCGCATGCCCTGCACGACACCGCCAGTGACGACATGAAGATTGCTCTGCGAGGAAACCTGCTGAAGACGGGAGATGTTGCTCCTCGCCGCTTTCTGCGCATCGTCTCGGGAGCCGAGCCCGCTCGCTTTACCCGGGGCAGTGGCCGCGAGGAGTTGGCGGCAACGATCATCGATCCAAAAAATCCGCTCACGGCGCGAGTGTTCGTCAACCGTATCTGGCATCATCACTTCGGCGCGGGTCTGGTTCGCACGCCGGGCAATTTCGGGACGCTTGGTGAGAGCCCGACACATCCGGAATTGCTTGACTGGCTCGCCAGTGAATTCGTCGCCAACGGCTGGTCGCTGAAATCGCTGCACCGCCAGATCATGTCCTCAGCAACCTATCAACTGGGTGGCGAATACGACGAACGATCCTTCAAGGCCGATGGAGACAATCGATTTCTGTGGCGAATGAACGCCCGTCGAATGGACGTTGAAGCGTGGCGAGATTCATTGCTTGCGGTCGCCGGGGAACTTGATTCGTCGCTCGGCGGTCCGGCACATCACAACATCATTGAAACGAAGCGCCGCACGCTGTACGCAAAAGTAGGAAGGAACGGCGATGTCTTCGGTTCTGACGTGTTCCTGCGATTGTTCGATTTCCCCACAATGCGAGCGACCGTCGAACAACGCCCCAGCAGCATCGTGCCGCAGCAGTTTTTGTTCTTCATGAACAGCAGCTTTATGGTTGAACGTGCCAAAGCATTCGTGGGTCGACTGCACCAGGGGAATGATTCGGATGTAAAACGAATCAATCGAGCGTACGAACTGCTCTACGCTCGCGGTCCGGAACCGGCGGAGCTGGAGATTGGGCTGAATTTTGTGACTGCGGCAGGTGACGGCGGCGAGTTATCGAGCTGGGAACGTTACGCTCAGGTGTTATTGAGTTCCAACGAATTTATGTTCGTGAGGTAGAAATGTTCCATCGAAATCCAACAGGGCCGATCGATCGCCGCAATGCTCTGCGACAGCTGGGCGCTGGCTTTGGAACGCTGGGCCTGGCGGGAGTGCTGGCTCAGTCGAACGTGCTTTCCGGCACGGCGTACGCTGAGCCCATCAACGGTTCCGCGTCTCCGCTGGCAACGAAAGCTCCGCACTTCACTCCGCAAGCGAAACATGTCATTCAGCTGTTTATGCCCGGCGGACCGTCGCAGGTCGATACGTTCGACTACAAGCCGGAGATTGCAAAACATGCCGGGCAGAGACCGGAATCTGTTGATCGCAAGTCGCTTCGAAATACCAAAATGGGGCTGATGCCGTCGCCGTATTCGTTTCGGCAGTATGGCCAGTGTGGCAAGTACGTCAGCGAGATCTTTCCGCACGTGGCGGAATTGGTGGACGATATCTGCTTCGTCCATTCAATGCACACCGACACGCCCGAACATGCCAGTGCGATGATGATGATGAACGTCGGTCATCTGCAGCCGACTCGTCCCAGCATGGGATCGTGGCTGGTGTATGGCCTGGGAACTGAGAATCAGGACCTGCCTGGATTTATCTCAATGAGCCCGCGAGCACAGCCTCGTAACAAGCTGGCCAACTGGGGCAACGCCTTTTTACCCGGAGCCTATACCGGCACGTACGTGAACATTCACGAAATGAAGCCGGAGCACATCATGCACGATTTGAAGAATAACTGGTTGCCAAAGGTGGACCAACGACGTCAGGCTGATCTGTTGACTCGGCTGAATCAGTTGGATCTTCAGCGGCAGCTACATGACCCTCAGCTGGAAGCCAGCATTCAGACAATGGAGATGGCCTTCCGGATGCAATTCGCAGTTCCAGATGCCTTTGACACGAGCAGGGAGTCCAGGGAAACGCTCGAAATGTACGGCGACAGCGAATACGCCAAAGGATGCCTGCTCGCTCGGCGTCTGGTGGAGCGAGGCGTTCGCATGGTCCAGGTATCTCTTTCCATCGACGACTATGACATCGCATGGGACACCGGCCACAATGACATTGTCAACGGTCATCGAAAGTTAGCTGTCGCCTGTGACCAGGGCATCGCCGCACTCATCAGAGATCTGAAGCAGCGAGGACTGTTCGAAGAGACGCTTGTCGTCTGGGGCGGCGAGTTCGGTAGAGCACCGACTTCAGAAGGTCAGATGGGCCGCGACCATGATCACTACGGCTTCACGACGTGGATGGCTGGCGGTGGTGTGAAGGGCGGAATCAGCTACGGATCAACGGATGAGTTTGGTCTGACCGCCGTCGAAGATCGCGTTCACATCCATGACCTGCATGCAACCATCCTGCATTTGATGGGCCTTGATCACGAGCGTTTGACCTATCGTTATAGTGGCCGCGACTATCGACTGACCGACGTTCATGGAAATGTCGTCAGCGATATTATTGCGTAGCATTCGGTCATCCCGACCTGCCGACGTTCACACTTTCTGCGATGCCCCTTGAATAACATCATCTGTGGGAGATCCGCGATTTGACTCATTTCCAGCCAATGCTTTCACGCCAAACACATTTACGGCAAACACTAATCACGATTGCTGCGATGATCGCAGTGCTGACATTCGATTTCGTGGGACAGCACACGCACGCCGATAGTCAGGATTCCCATCCGTTTGGCAGCGACTGGCCACGACTGGATTCGGATGCGACGGGAGAATGGTGGAAACCGTCCACCATCGAAAGCGGCCCCAAAAAGGGTCAGCCGCAGGAGCCGCGATTGCTGGTGCCTCGCGACCAGGTTGTTGCCTTTGCGCTGTACACGCATGATCATGGAACTCTGAAGCTATCTGCACAGCTATATCCATTGATGCCGGATGAACCGCGCCAAATGACGCTCGAATTCAGGGACGGCGATCAGTGGAGAGAGGCCGCAACGACTGATGTGCTCTATCCCGGCTGGATTGCGCACTTTCGCATCGACAAGTGGGATAATACGAAGACCATTGGTTACCGAGTCCGTCTGGCCGATCAATCATCATTCGAGGGCGCAATTCGGCGAGACCCCGTCGAAAAACAGTCGATCGTTGTGGCGTCGCTGTCGTGTAATTCCAGTCGCACACCTGGACCGCGTGAGACTATCATCGAAAATCTGAAGAAGCAGGATCCCGATCTACTGTTCTTCGCCGGAGACCAGTCGTATCACCACTCGCAGCATACATTTGGATGGCTCGAATGGGGCTTGCAGTTCCGCGAAGTGCTGAAAGACCGCCCGGTGGTGTCGATCCCGGATGACCATGACGTTGGTCATCCTAATCTATGGGGAGCCAATGGAAAGAAGTCCAGCAAGGAAACTGGGTCCGACGGCGGTTACTATTACCCGGCCGAGTACGTCAAAATGGTCGAACGATGTCAGACGTGGCATCTGCCGGATCCAGTCGATCCGGTGCCTGTTGAACAGGGAATCGGCGTCTATTTTACTCGGCTGCGGGTCGGCGGAATCGATTTCGCAATCATCGAAGATCGGAAGTTCAAGACTGGTCCGGAGGGAACAATTCCGAAGCTCGGTCCGCGACCAGATCACATAACAGACCCAACCTATGACCGAGCAGCGATCGATCTACCGGGACTTCAACTGCTGGGAGATCGGCAGATCCGTTTTCTTCAGCAATGGTCAGAAGACTGGACGGGAACTCAAATGAAGTGCGTGCTTTCACAGACGGCGTTCTGCGGAGCAGTTCACATGCATGGCGGGCGGAACCAACGCCTTCTGGCAGATCTCGACTGCAACGGGTGGCCGCAATCCGGTCGGAAAGCAGCGCTTCGCGAAATCCGCAAAGCATGGGCTCCACACCTTTGTGGAGATCAGCATTTGGCAGTTGTCGTGAAACATGGCATTGATGCATACAACGACGGCCCGTATGCCTTCACCAGTCCCGCGATTGTCAACACGATTTATGGACGCTGGTGGCATCCGGAGAAGGAACAGGCGGGGCCTGATTCGGTTCCGAACAGTCCACTGCCGTGGACCGGCAGGTTTGAAGACGGACTCGGAAATTTGATCACGATGCTGGCATACGCAAATCCCGAAGATCATAAGCAGGAAACAAAACGATCTGATGGTTACGCGATTTCTCGTTTCGACAAGATCACTCGCAAAATCACGTTCGAATGCTGGCCCCGGTTTTCGAACGTGAATGACGGCGACAAAGCCCAGTTCCCCGGGTGGCCGCTGACTTTCAACATGGCTGACAACGATGGCCGCAGACCCATCGGCTGGCTGCCTGAGATCCAACTGGAAAATGCGGAATCAGGCGTCTTTCAGGTCATTCATGAAGCCACTGGAGAAGTTATTTATACAGTACGATCTGCCGGCAGGTCATTCAAAGCTCCGGTTTACTCCGATGGTCACTACACTCTTAAGGCGGGCAACGATCGCCCTGACGTGACAGTACTGACACGTGCAGTACCATCCTCCACAGGTGCTGCAGATCCGAAGATGCTGAGCTTGAAATAACATGATGGCTATCAGCGACGTCGTCGCAGGGACAGTTGCTGTGGGCCGCTGGGTTAAGCTTCGCAGATAGTTTCCAGTTTTGTCGAATCTCACAGGCGTTCCCGGTTCAAAAGCAGAGCGATCACACATTGACGCAGATCATTTTTAATGTGGAATCCTCTGGGTGGACTTTGTGAGAAAAGTGCATTCCCACTCTGCAGTAACTCAGGTTTCGTGATCAACCACCAGACACGGCTCAACCATAAATTCCCTGAAAGTTCCACGAATGCATCTCTCTGTCGCACGGATACTTCTTTACTTTTTTGCATCGACGGCAATGTGCACGGCTGCTGATCGCCCGAACGTGATCATCATCTTCACCGATGACCAGGGCTACAACGATCTCGGATGCTTTGGCTCACCTGACATTCGCACTCCCAACATTGACCGAATGGCGGCCGAAGGAATGCGGCTGACCAGCTTCTATTCAGGAGCATCCGTCTGCACTCCATCGCGCATGGCATTACTTACCGGTTGTTACCCGGGGAGAGTCGGAAACCTCGACGTATTGTTCCCCAATTCTAAAGTGGGTATCAGCGAGGAAGAGTTAACGACCGCTGAGATGCTGAAACAACACGGCTACGCCACGGCCTGCTTCGGGAAATGGCACCTGGGACATCATCCACAGTTTTTGCCGACCGAGCACGGCTTTGACGAGTACTTCGGTATTCCGTACAGCAACGACATGGGAGTCGACCCAACAATGCCGCTTGCCAAAGACATCACTTTTCGAGAAGGCCGAACGTCAGATGACTTTCTCGCCAATGTCGGAAAATCTCCGCCGTTAATGCGAAACACAGAAGTCATCGAATGGCCGGCCGACCAATCACAGTTGACGCGTCGTTACACCGAAGAAGCCACGCGGTTCATTACGGAGCATGCCAGCGAACCATTTTTCGTTTACCTTCCGCACACGATGCCACATGTTCCGCTGTATGTCTCTGAGAATTTTCTCGGCAGGAGCAACGCGGGACTCTACGGTGACGCTGTCGAAGAAATCGACTGGTCAGTAGGGGAAATTCTGAAGACGCTTCAGAATCTGAAACTCGACAACCGGACTCTGATTATTTACACGACCGACAACGGACCCTGGGATTTCAAGGAAGATGACAAAGAACGAGTCAAAGGTAATACGAACCCCAAAGTGGGCGGGTCTGCTGTGCCCTTGCGAGGTGCCAAGTTCAGCAATTGGGAAGGCGGCTTCCGAGTGCCGTGTGTGGTGCGCTGGCCAGGACGCATCCCGGCGGGAACGACGTGTGATGAAATAACTGCCTCCTTTGACCTGTTGCCGACCATCGCCGAGCTGTCAGGCTCTGTGGTACCGACAGAACGTTTGATCGACGGCAAGAGTATCGTCCCGCTACTTGAAGGAAAGAACGGGGCGACGACACCTCACGAAACCTTGTTCTACCGAAACAGGGCTGTGCGATCCGGTCGATGGAAGTTCACTGCCGGACAATTGTTCGACCTGGAAGCCGACATTTCTGAATCGACAAACCTCGCCGAAAAGCATCCGGACGTTGCCGAGCGATTGAAACACCTTCTGGAAGATCACAACGCCGATATGAAGACAAACGGACGACCGCCCGGTCGCATTGAGCCTCCGACAAATTGAAAAGCCAATTACCACGATATCAATAACTCGCCCTTCGACCAGGTAAGTTTTTCCCCGAAGTACCACATGAACGCTCTAAAAGTTTTTCTGCTTACGCTCGTTTGGTGCCTTCCTGTCGTGACCCCGGAGGCGATTTCAGCCGAGCGAAAGCCGAATATCGTCCTGCTAATGGCGGATGATCTGGGATACGAATGCTTGAGCTGCAACGGCGGTGAAAGCTATTCAACGCCTCAACTGGACAAGCTGGCCGTGAATGGTGCGCGGTTTACGGATTGCCACGCTCAACCACTGTGCACTCCGAGTCGCGTCAAGATCATGACTGGCGTGGGAACGGCTCGCAGCTACGAAGACTTCGGTTTGCTGAAGGCCGGTTCAAAGACGTTCGGTCATATGCTGCAGGGCGCCGGATACAAAACAGCTGTCGTCGGCAAGTGGCAACTGCTTGGACGCGAAGCCAACAGGATTGGACGCGGGACTCATCCGAAAGACGCCGGGTTTGATGAATACTGCCTGTGGCAGGTCGAACGTCGCGATTCACGTTACTGGAAACCCGTGATCGAGCAGAACGGCGAAGTCATCAAGACCACGAAAGATGACTACGGCCCGGATATCTTCTGCAACTACGCCAAGGAGTTCATGAGCCGGAACAAAGAGCGGCCGTTCTTCCTGTACTATCCCATGGCATTGACGCATTCGCCGTTTGAACCAACACCAGCGAATCGTGGCCAGGAAGACATCAATGGCCAGAAGGCTTTTGCTGGAATGGTGTCCTATTGCGACGATATTGTGGGACGGCTTGTCAGCCATATGAAGGAGATCGGTATCGAAGACAACACGCTGTTCATCTTTACTGGTGACAACGGCACGAATCGATCGATCACATCGATACTGAATGGCCAGCCCATCCAGGGAGGCAAAGGGACCACGCTGGATTCCGGAACGCGCGTACCACTGATTGCGAGTTGGCCAGGAACAGTCAAGCCGTCCGTGTGTCGAGACCTCGTGGACTTCAGCGATATCTTACCCACGCTGGCAGAGATTTCCGGAGGAACGCATCCCTATGCCGAACAGGCAGAAGGACGAAGTTTCCTGCCGCAACTCAAGGGACACCCCGGCGATCCTCGTCGTTGGATCTACTGCTATTACCAACCGTATCCTCAAAAAAACGCTGCGAAACGGTTCGCCAGAAACCAGACTCACAAGCTCTACGACGATGGAAAGCTGTTCGATGTCAAGGCCGATCCGCTGGAAGAAACACCGCTGAAAAATCTTGCGCCGGAGCTCGCCAAACTCCGCGACGAATTTCAGGGCGTGCTGGATTCGAATCCATTGAAGATCGAGGTGGCAGAGAAGCCCGCGAAGTGATTCTGCTGCACTTGATTACGACACGCTCCCTGGCTGGTGACTTAGCTGGACAACGCCATTTTCTAAGGAGACTCGGAGCAAAGCAGGCCCGGCTGTAAACGGCGGCGAGAAATGCAAATCAGGTCGAGTTGTGTCGGCCCGTCCGGACCTTTTTCAGGTTCAATCTGATTCTGTCCGGGGCGTCGCGGCCCCGGCAGACGATCTGCCGACCCTTCGGGCCTCGCTGCACATTGCGGCCAGCGATTACTTTCGACGCTTCTCTCGCTCAGGTCTCCGGATGAGGATTTCGACGTCGTTGGACTGTTCCGGACCTGGTGTGCTGCGGCCGTTCGCGATGTAGGATTCCAATATGCTGGTCAGTCGTTGGACGACTTCTGGACGATCGGCCTGAATGTTCTGCGTCTCGGCGATATCTGCACTCAGGTCATAGAGCTGCGAGCTGGGCAAGCCGATCGAAACTGCTGCAGCATCTTTGGGGCTGCTCCAGCCGCCGGAACCGGGGCAGAGTTCCAGCTTCCACGCACCCTGGCGAATCGCAAAGCGTCCGTCGATGGAATGATGCACAACAGCTTCATGGAGCGAGGCGGTATCGGTTCCCAATAACGCAGGGAGTATGCTGACGCTGTCGACGCCGGCTGACTCTGGAAGGCGTGTGCCAAGAATGTTGGCGCAGGTTGCGATCAGATCTACCAGGCAAATCGTTTGCTTACTTTCGGAATTCGCCGCGACTCGTCGCGGCCAGCGAGCCAGAAAGGGAACACGATGACCACCTTCCCAAATGTCAGCCTTATGGCCTCGAAAAGCTCCGCTGGCAAAATGCCCCTGTTGCTGAAGCTGATCCATCCCGGCAGCCGGTGAGCATCCATTGTCGGCGGTGAAGATCACCAGCGTGTCCTCAGAGACCCCAGCAGTTTCCAATGCTGTCAGCACATCTCCCACAACGGCGTCGGTCTGCATGACGAAGTCGCCATAGTCACCGAGCCCGCTTTTTCCCTGCCATTCCGATGACGGCACGATCGGAGTGTGTGGTGACGTAAGCGGAAGGTAGAGAAAAAACGGCTTGCCCGACTTTGAAGCGGTACCGTGTTCGTCAATATAGGCAACCGCACGCTGACCCAGGCGAGGCAGCATGGTGATCGGTGCGATGTTCTCAATGACCCGATCGTTTTCAATCAGCCCTGACATGGTGCGAGCGTTGGAACAGCCCCAGAAATAGTCAAATCCGCGTGTGATCGGCCCTTCTACAATCTGCGAGCCGACTGGCAGACCGGCGTTGCCTGTTTTACCTTTGCTCTGTTTCCTTTCGCCATTGGTTTCAGCATCTTGTTTGCTTTCCGGACGAACGGAATCGAACCCCAGGTGCCATTTTCCGATGGCGGCCGTTGAATATCCAATTTGTTTGAGCAACGAAGCCACAGTCAGTCGATCGGCTGCGATCAGCGGCGGATCATCCGTTCCGTCAAGGACACCTCGCTGAAGCCGCGTGCGCCAGGCGTATCGTCCCGTCAATAATCCATAGCGAGTCGGCGTACAGACAGACGATCCGCTGTGTGCATCGGTAAACCGCATCCCCTGCACCATGAGTCTGTCGAGATTCGGAGTGGGGATCTTTCCTCGCTCGGGATTTAGTGCGTGAAGATCTCCGTATCCAAAGTCATCCGCCAGAATTACGACGATATTCGGCCGCTGGCTGTCGAGTTTTGTCACGCTGGAATCAATCGTTGCCTGGTCTGCAGATTGAGCGTGCAAATCCACGGCCATCGACGCAGGCAGCAGTGTTACAATTGCAACAATTGCACAGGAGCGAATGCCTTGCTTCATCGGGAAACAACCTTCATGCAGTCATGGCGTTGGAGCTTCTGCCGCAACGGCAGCGGACTCGGGCAGCGACTGAATCCAGTCTTTCACCAGATTCACCGCCTTCTGATCCACCAACGAGGATGATAAGGGCGGCATCTGGCCTCGACCGCGGTGCTGCAGTCGATGAAGTAACAAAGACCGTTCCGAGTGACCGGGCGCGACAAGCCGGGCATCCGCGATTCCAAAGGCATCATGCTGAGGCGATTCGTTCAGGAGCCCTGTCTTTTCGAGCGGTGTGTCAAAGGAGAGCACCAGCCGCGAGTTTCCGCCGCCGGCGTTGACATGGCAGTGAGCACAGTTTGAATCAAGGTAAGAGCGTACTCGCGCTTCGAGCAGCAAGGTATTGTCTTCCGGGTTCGACATTCGAGGCAGCTCGGATTGCGGTGCTGGCAGCGAAAACTCATCCGCAACTTTGGCATCCTGGGCTTTGTCGGCCTTCGCGTTTGCATCGAACGAGTGGAACAGGCTCAGACTCTGAAAGTAGTCGAGCTGTGATTTCTTCTCGCCGCCGATGTGGATATCGCGATTCGTCTGCAGCGTTGACAGCCCCAGTACATAGTTAGCCGCGCGGCTGTGGCAGACCATGCAGTCGGATCGGCTGGGGTAGTACCACGACTGTTTACGAGTGGCCGACGCATCGCCGTCGCTGACAGTAAAGTCGACATGCTTCCCTGCAGCCTCAACGAGCACCGCGTCCGTCTGATCTTCGTTCCATTCGTAAGAATAGCCGAACCACTCGCCGTTCTGGCGCGTCATCAGCCGCGTTTCGATGCGCGTCACGCTGTCCTGTGGTTGTCCGGCAAGTGGAAGCGAGAACGTCTTCACCAGGACCGTGCCGTTCGGGAAATCCCAGCTGCCCCCTCGCTTGAATCCGATTGTCGCATCACCGGTCAGACCGATGAACCGTTCTTTCGTTGCTCCGTCGGACCACAGTGGAGCATTGACCTGATACGGGATCAGGCCGGACTTGACGGTGTGTTCCTGCACGGATTCGTAGATCCCGGTCTGGCTGAGCAGACGCGGGAAGTCCGTGCCCTGGTCCTGATCGTTCGGAACGAGTCGATACAAGCCGGTGCCGTAGTCGACAATCAAGAGCTCACCGTCATGATCGATTCCAAAGCCGGAAATCTGCAGCGAGGTTCGAGCCACGAGAAAGTGCGACGTGACTTTTGCCCCATCATACTTTGCTGCCCAGATCATCCCTGTGGAATAGTCGCCATAGATGTAGTGGCCTTGCAGCGCCGGATACTTCGAACCGTAGTAGACCTGGCCCCCTGTCAGAGACCGTGCTTCAGAATGCGGGTGTTCGATCGTGGGAGCAACGATGGGTGTCGGGCCTTGTTTTCGATTCACCTGAAACGGATGGCTGCCTTCCGTGATGCTCCAGCCATAGTTTTCGCCTCGATGGATGACGTGAGCCGTTTCCCATAAGTCCTGGCCGTTATTGCCAGCCCACAGATCGCCGGTTTTCGCATCCACACAAATTCGCCAGGGGTTTCGCAGGCCGTAGGCCCAGATTTCGGGGCAGGCATCCTTCACATGCAGAAACGGATTGTCGGGCGGGATTGAATAGGGCGTCTCGCCGGTCGGATGATCCACATCAATGCGAATCATCGAACCGGGAATCGTTGACAGATCCTGCCCCGCAAGTTTCGCATCGGAATCGGACGTTCCATCACCCGCTGACACGTAGAGCATTCCGTCATGCCCGAAGACCAGGTCGCCGCCGTTGTGACCACCCGAAAGCCATTCGATAATGAGGGTCTGTGATTCCTTGTTACACTCAAACGGAGCCGTTCGCGATACGTGAAACCGCAGCACGCGTGTGACCGTTTTTTCAAGGGCCTCTGACCGACCGTTGCAGCCGATATACATGTATCCGTTGGTTGCAAAATCCGGATGAAAGGCGATTCCGTAAATGATCTCACTCAGATGCAGGAATTCCGTCGCGGAGGACTGTGATTCATCGCGAGAAATCCGCAGCAGCCGCCCTGGACCTCCGTAGCCGCCTCGGTGGACAGTCACCAGCAGGTCATCGGTTCCCGGTAGCGTGGCGACGGACAGCGGCTGTGGAAGATCAACGTTCGAGAAGGCTCGGAGCTTTTGAAACGCTGGAGGCGGATTAGGAAATCCAACAACTCGCGATTCGGTCCACAGCGTTCGGCCAGAATTACTCGTCGCCACTGGTTTCGCATCACTCGCCGAAACTCGCTCCGCCAGAACCACCAGCATCAGGCTGGTGATGAGCGTTCGCAGATCGATGTGAAAGAATATGGACACAGTGACCCCACGGTCGCATTGGGAGCGTCGCTGAACACTTAAGACACCTACTTCACATCCTGACGATCTTCGTCACCCCATGCAAGTTCGGCATCCTGCAGAGACCAGTCGTATCCAAAATATCCGGCCAGATGAACGATTGGCTGAGTTCCGTTCTCAGCCGCCTGATACACCATCAGATCCGGATAACGCACAAACGGCAGAAATAGTGAGATCGGGTTGCTGGTCCGCATCCCGATATCACCAGTGCCGCTGATCGCGATGACTGACGCAACGTCGCTGTCAGGTCGCGGTTGAATGAACATCGCTCCGAGATCGCTGCCATTAAACGTTCGCTCACCAACCGTCATGGAACCATCCCGCACTTGAATCGGCGATGACCCCAGCAGCGTCTTCCATGCTGAGTTATTGTCCGCGTTGCCGTACAGCACGACCGTGCGATCTTTGGTCGCCGCCGCGTCGAACTGAGTATCGGCGATGAATTCCACAGAAGCGTTGCCTCGGTACCAGAAGGTTTCGGAATCGAAACGAGCCTTTGCATAAACCCAGGCATCGGTTTCGTCGTTGCCGACCGTGCCGTAGACAAACAGGAAGCGGTGTTTGAGTTCGCTCTTGACCGATCCGTAGCGATGCGGCCCCTTGACCTGCGGCACGGGCTGAGCGACCACGGACCATTTCTCGTGATCCTTCTTCAGCCAGATTGGGCCGTGATTTTCCGGCCGAGGAACATCGGTCAAATCCTGACCATCAAGCGTTATCTTGAGCGGACCATCGCTGCGAAGATGAGACGTTAGCAGCCGCAGCACTCGAACGTTGTCGGTGGTTCCCACGAATCGACCGCTATTCGGGTAGGTCAGGATCTTTACTCGACTCAGCTTTTGCTGGTGTGTCTGAGCGTCAATGCTCAACCAGTTACACTTTGCCGAGACGCCGGGATTCGCAGTCACAAACTCGACTTCGCGAATGGCGCTGGCGGGCGGCAATGCATGACGGGCAAACATATCATACATGTCAGGCCAGTCCTGACATGCCGCGCCTCCGTCACTAAAGTCGTTCGACCACCAGTGGTTCATGCCCGGTTCTTCGTGATATTGCCAGTCGTGGTGGTCTTCCTGCAGCGTCTTCGCCATCAACTGCGAATGGCTGGCCGGCACATTGTCGTCGATCGCTCCATGCAGAATGTAGACCCCCTGGTGTTTCAGATTGGGAGCCAGGGCGATGGTGTCACTGGCGATGTTGCCTCGCTGGATGATTTCATCCAATGGGGCCAGCACTTTGTTCTTATTGTCCTCGTCCTGCATTCGATACAGTTTGTACGACACCCAGCCGGCGCTCGGTCCGATGGCAGCAAATCGATCTGGATAGGTGGATCCGATATGCCACGTGCCGTGTCCTCCCATGGAATGCCCGGTGAGGTAGATCCGCGAAGGGTCATGCTTCAGGGTCTTCTGAGCCAACTCCAGCACTTCTATCGCGTCTTCACGGCCGAAGTCTTCCCAATCGTAGCCGAAAGGACGCCGATTCGTCGGGGCGACCAGATGGATCCACGACTTTTGCGAATACGATCCCGCCTGACGAATTGCCTGGACGGAGGCTCCATGACAGGAAAGAGCAATCGCTGGCAACCCGTCGTCCGGAGATTGCGGATCTGCCTGCTTTAGTCCGTAATACTGCACTGAGCCGTCGATATTACTGATAAAAGTCTGCTTGATCGCCTCATCGCGAGTGCGGGCCTGAATTTCAAAATCGTGCGACGGCTGGAAGTCGAGTCCTGGGCCGCTCAGTTTCACGTTGACCTTCACCCCTTCCGGGGACGACGGAGCCGCACCGGCAACGCGGCAGCCAAACTTCAGCATAGTCATCGGTGGAATCGTCGGCACGAGGGTTTGTGTCGAGCTGACTTTCTCACCCGTTGTTGTCGCTGTCAGGCCGGTCATGGGCTTTGGCGTTGCATTCACCACGATGACTCCCACCCACGTGTCAAAGGCTTCTCCGATCACCAGATGAGGAGCCGTCAAATCATCGCCTGGAAAGAACAGCGGCTGAGGTGAATCGTACAGTCGAATTCTCATTTTGCCTCGCCATGACAGGCGGAGCAGCAGCTCGTTGTCGCCCTTTCGCAGTCGCACAGGAAAGTGACCAATGCCGTCACCATACGTATCGCTACCTCGTGGTTCGCCGTTCCAATAGGCAAACTGGTGCCCGGAAGCATTCAGAATCATGGTGCGTTCGGTATCGGAATTGATAACGACGCAGGCATAACCGCCTCGCTTCTGGCTGCCTTCGTTTTCCAGACCACCCTCGGCATTCAATGCAACGGATTTCCACGTCAATTCCGTCTGGTCATACCCACGAACTTTGTCACCGTCTTTGATGTTGAGGGGCTCTGCTCCTCGCCTTGCCAGGAGAACCTGTACCGGATCTGCGGGCAATTGCTGACCCGCTTCTGCCTGAAGTCCTTCCACAACGAGTGCGGTTGTGGGGATGATCTCTGCACCCCGAGAGAAATCATACTGAACAAACCAGAAAAAAAGGCTGGTCAGAAACGGGATCAATTTCATGCCGACGACTTTCCTTTCAGAAATACTTACGCCTCAGCGGCATCAAACCACAGAAGTCCAAAACAAAAGCCCGGCGATGAACTCATCGACGGGCTTTGAGTATTTGTTACACATTCTGAATAGCTGTCTACAACTGCTGGAGATTCACCCAGCGTTCTTCAAGCCTAACGTCATCCCCAGGAAGTGTCTCTGCCAGTTTCATCATCTCATCCACTTTGGGCCTCGCCTCTGCAAGCTTCGGAGGCTTCTTTTTCAACAAAGCCTTCACTTCACCCGAAAGGACGGACAACTTCCCCATACTGTCTGCATGCGATCCCCAGTCTGGTCTCCGCGATTCCTCGAGACAGCCGCTCAGATCGTTGAATGCACTGTCTATTCGCTTAGTCTCGGAACTACGAAGAATGTAGTCCAAAGCCATCACGAATAACTTCGCCTCTCGACAATCCGTCTGCACAGGGTCTAAAGGACTACCTCCCTCCTCCCGGCCATCCCCACAGCCTGTCAGCACTGAAGAACACAATACAAACAAAACAAAAACGGAGACGCATCGATAAACAAAGCTAACCACCAGCCCCCCCCTTGGTCATTTCAATGTCGAAGGTGTTCGATCCGGGGGCGACGGTGATTGTGCTGGTTCCGTCCCGCCATTTCCTGGGGATACCAGTTTTGGCAGCCGCCTTTTCAGTCGCCTTCGCCATCTCTTCCGGGCCCATATTTTCGTTCATCATCGGTTCTTCAAATGGCAACGTGACAAGAATCTTCGATGTACCAACCGGGGCACCAGGTTTGTCCACCTTAAACTCCATCTCATAACTTCCGTCTTTGCCAACATGGCCAATTGCAGGTGCACCTTTATCCGGTTGAATCGTGACCGTCGCTCCTGCTAACGGTTGTCCATCGAGCGTCACCTTTCCTGACACGTACCCGAGCTCCGGGCCATCCCCTCCACCGCAGCCGATGGAAAAGATCAACCCTGAAACTAATGCAAATCTACATACGAAATACATTTTAGACATCCACTGCTGTGTTGAGATGTGCAGATCACAGGCCTTTGGACAGCGATCTGCACATCATGATACTCCGCAATCTGTTTCCGCTAAAACTCGCCGATCGGTTGCCGATCATTCCGTGCACAAAGTCGTTGGTACAAACGGAATCCATCGATGCCACCAGGGCAATTCCTGTAATGACTCGTCCCGCCATTACATGTACTGGTGTCAATGTTCTCGCTGATAAATCGAACTGAACCGTCCGCCAACACGAACTGAGCACCGCCAACGTGCAGACTCCCAAAGCCCAGCGGTCCGATATCGGTCGCGCTTGGCCCGTTCTTTCGCATATAACCGGTGTAAGGCACCCACCCTGCGGCAACAGCAGCTTTGTAGTTAGACGCATTGATTGGAGACTGCCCGCTACGGATGTGGTAAAACCCATCTGTGTTGCGAACATGACTTCCCGGGCATTGCTGCTGAGCTCTTGCGTCTGGGTCGCCCGTCGTGGTTGAACCAATATTCGCGGGATTCATTGCAGAGCCAAAAGCCAGGTTTAACCCAGGATACGCAACAAAGTTCGACTCTCCCACCGCGATCGTATTGGATGTCCCATCGACCACCTTATTCAGCGGCCAACCGTAGACGCATTGGTGCGCCGTCTGAGAGATGGGGAGCACGATGCCTTAGCGGAATTGTTTTCGTTGTTCAACGACAAATTCCAACGCCTCATCGACGTGCGACTGCATTGGTCTCTGCGTGGTCGCCTGGATGTATCCGACGTGCTTCAGGA
>JANMEV010000207.1:0-9602 GCA_031377305.1 Planctomycetota bacterium
TTCGGAAGTTGATTACCTGCTCAAACACGCGGGGCGATACTTGCAGCGTCAGCCGACGGGTTCAGACATCCGTTCTTGTTTCGCCGGTCTTCGTCCGCTCGTTGGTGCCAGAACTTCAGGCGCGAGAACTTCGGGCCTCTCACGAGAGCACGAAATTTATACTTCGGCCAGCGGTCTGATCACCGTAATCGGCGGCAAGTGGACCACCTATCGTCAGATGGGGGAAGAACTGATCGATCGAGCGGAACAGACCGGCGGGCTCGCGCGAAGAGAATCAACGACCGCAACGCTGAAGCTGCATGGATGCCCGATCGACGAAGTTGGTTCGAGGTCGCTGCCGGACTGTGTCTACGGCACCGATGCCGCGGCGATCTCAGGATTGATTACTGTGCGTCCGGAGTTTGCGTCGCTGCTGCATCCACGTCTTCCATATCGCGCGGCCGATGTGATCTGGGCCGCGCGATACGAAATGGCTCAGACGGTCGAAGACGTGCTGGCTCGCCGCACGCGAGCCCTGTTTCTTGACGCCCAGGCAGCGATGGAAGCCGCTTCGTTCGTCGGTGACTTGCTGCAAGATGAACTCGGC
Organism: Planctomycetota bacterium; assembly: GCA_031377305.1. Taxonomy (GTDB): domain Bacteria; phylum Planctomycetota; class Planctomycetia; order Planctomycetales; family Planctomycetaceae; genus SXXK01. The sequence goes on from JANMEV010000207.1 coordinate 587, forward strand.
AAGTCCACTGAATGGAAAGCTCAGCAACTGCAATGCTTTGCGAACGTTGCAACCGGCTACTTGGGCAATGGCGTAGACTTAAGGACTTCGTTTGGCGAGCGGGGGATGTCAATCCCCTGATTCATCGCGTTTTCGCAGTCGCAATGATGAATATTATCTCGAACCGCATCCTTAATAGATCGAAGGATCGGGGTCCTGACTTCCATCGGCGTGAAGAAAGCGGAAGTCGCAACCTTCGTGAGCCTGAGTCGTCTCATCAAAATAAAGCTTTCCATAGCCGCGGCTGAACTTAGGATCGGGCGCGACCCACTTCGAGCGGCGACTTTCAAGTTCGACCTCGGACACTTCAAGCTGGAGTTTTCGACCGGTCACATCCAAAGTGATCATGTCGCCGTCCTGCACGAACGCCAACGGGCCGCCAATGTACGATTCAGGTGACACATGCAACACGCACGCGCCGTAGCTTGTGCCGCTCATGCGAGCGTCGCTAATACGGACCATGTCGCGAACTCCCTGTTGCAGCAGATACTTCGGAATCGGCAGCATGCCCCATTCCGGAATCCCCGGCGCACCCAAAGGACCGGCGTTCTGTAAGACGATCACGTGATCCTTCGTCAGTTGCAGAGCCGGATCCTCGATTCTCGCCTTGAGGTCCGGATAGTCACGAAAAACCGCAGCGGGGCCTCGATGCTGCAGCAGTTTCGATTCGGCGGCCGCCGGTTTGATCACGCAGCCATCAGGAGCGAGGTTGCCTCGCAGCACCGCCAGACTTCCAGTCGAACAAACGGGATTGGATCGCAGACGGATGACGTCCTCATTCCAAATCTCAGCGCCTTCGATGGCTTCGCCAAGGGTCTTCCCTTCGACCGTTGACGCGTTCAAGTGCAACAAGTCCGGAATCTGAGCCAGCAAAGCGTTCAATCCGCCGGCGTCAAAGAAGTCGGACATCACATACTTGCCGGTTGGGCGCAGGTTGGCCAGCACGGGAGCCTTCTGAGACAATCGATCAAAGTCTTCCAACGTCAAAGTCACTCCCGCGCGACCCGCCATTGCCATCAGATGCACGATGGCGTTCGTTGAGCCACCAATCGCCATCAATGTCACGATCGCATTTTCGAACGCGTCTCGATTCAGCAATTCGCTGGGCTTCACGTTGAACCATGCCAGCTCAACCGCCTGACGACCAGTCACCGCCGCCATGCGAGCGTGACCGGAATGAGTCGCCGGCAGTGAGCTCGCACCGGACAGCGTCATGCCCATGACTTCCGCAAGAGCCGTCATCGTCGACGCTGTGCCCATGGTCATGCAATGTCCCGGCGACGCGGCGATGTGATCTTCCAGATCGCACCATGCTTCGCACGACATTCGCCCCGCACCGCGCTCGGCCCAGAACCGCCAGACGTCGGTACCGCTGGCGAGTTGCTCGCCGTGCCACGCCGTACGGTTCATCGGCCCGCCGGGCATCACGATCGAAGGCACGTCCGCGCTGAGTGCTCCCATCAGTAGCGCGGGAGTTGTCTTGTCGCAACCGCTCATCAGCACGGCCGCGTCGATGGGATATGTCCGCAGGACTTCCTCGGATTCCATCGCAAGGAAGTTGCGATAATACATCGACGTCGGCTTCATGAAAGTTTCGCTGAGCCCCATTACGGGAATCTCAACAGGGAAGCCTCCAGCCTGCCAGACGCCTCGCTTGATGTCTTCGACTCGCTGGCGAAAGTGAGCGTGACACGAGATCAGATCGTTCCACGTATTCAGAATCCCGATGACCGGCTTGCCAGCGAAGTCTTCGGTGCTGAAGCCCGCTTGCTTCTGTCGCGACCGATGCCCGAACGATCTGAGATCGTCTGGGCCCAGATAGCGGTGACTGCGAAGCTGTTCCGGGGTTCTGCGGGTTCGTGAGAGCATGATTTTTGTTTGTGAAAGAGTACCGGGATCGATGACTACGATGTTGCCGGGTTCTGTCCCTTCGCCAATTCAGCTTCCCATTCGTCCAGCAATGGCCAGTCGACAGCACAGGTTCCAAAGTCGGCCATGTGCTGATACTTGTCGAGCCGATCGATAGCGGACTGCAGCAACTTGCGATCGTTTCGAAACGCCGGGCCGTGACTTGGCAGCAGCCATTCGACGCTGCTGGCCTGGATCCGTTTCAGTGAATCGATGAAGGCTGGCAAATCCGAACCATGATGCGCGTCGATGCTGCCGACACAGCCGTCTCGAAAAATGTTGTCGCCGGAAAACAGCAGGTTCCCCAGTCGAAAACTAAGCTGTCCGACGGCATGGCCCGGCGTGTGCCAGACTTGAACCTTCAACTTGCCAAGTTCCAAAACAGAAGCTTCGTCCACCTCACGATCGATCGTGAAGCTGGGCATTGGAATCGAAATTCCCTGAGCCGGAATCTCGGCGAACGAAGCAATCCGGTCGCCACTTTCCAGGATCAACTTTGCGTCCGGATGGGCGACAAGCTGAGAGCCCGGCAGAAGTTGTTTGGCTCGATGAAATCCCTGCACATGGTCCGCGTCGGCATGAGTGGCGACAAGGTATCGGCAGTTGGCGAGTGGAAAATCCATCTGGCGAATCAGATCAACAAGTTCATCGACGGTATCTTCGTAGCCAATGTCCAGCAGCATCCAATCATTGCCAGAGTAAACCAGATAGACGCAGCAACCCAGCCGCCGTCTCGCCTGGAAGTTGAGTTCAATAACGTTCGGAAAAAGCTCTCGACGTTCCAGCATCGGGCCGCTCGCGAGTCCTTAACAAAGAAATTTGGCTGCAGAACCAGCCGAGTACTATCAGACAGGAAGTCTGCCCGCGGATTCTAGGTGAGCCGACAGCCTGCGGCAACGCAGGGGTCGGACAATGTCCGCTGATCTGTCTCAGATCAACAAGTAATCACTCCGCCAGCCGAAGCCGGATTCGATTCACCCACCCGCGAACTACAGCCACGCGGCGATATTCCCGACCTGAGACAGGCCGGGCTGCAGGATACGGCCAGTTCACCCGTTGATTTTTACTTCTGTGTGGAACACAGTATCATCGATGCGTCAATCCTTCCTCTCGAGCCGCCAAATCCTCCCACCGGAGCAGCTCATGCTATCCCACCGATGTTCTGTTCGTCTTCTCTGCACATTTTGCTTTGCCTTTCATGTTGCTGGTATATCTCCGGTGACGCAGGCTCAGACGGCTGATGTTTTCGCACCGCTCCAGGCGGAGTATCAAAAGTCGCAGTCCGCAGCGTTGAAGAAATATTGCCTGAGTTGTCACTCGGCGGCTGAGAAGGAGGGCGAGCTCGACCTTGAGCAGTTTCGTTCCGTGGCCGACATGCGGAGCAATGTGGTTCCGTGGCAGCGAGTCGTCGAGATGATGGACGATGGCGAAATGCCGCCGAAGGATGCAAAGGATCAGCCGACCAAAGCTGAACATGCGGCCCTCCGGAACTGGGTACGAAACGTTCTCGACGCCGACGCGAAGGCCAACGCGGGCGATCCAGGCCCGGTTGTCCTTCGTCGACTCAACAACGCCGAATTCACCTACACGATTCAGGATCTCACCGACGTGCCGCTCGAACCGGCTCGAGAGTTCCCCGTCGACAGCGCCGCGGGCGAAGGATTCACAAACGTTGGCAATGCCCTGGTGATGTCTCCGGCGTTGGTTCAGAAGTACCTCGATGCTGGGAAGAACGTCGCCAGTCATGCCATGCTGCTCCCAGACGGTATAGCGTTCTCGCCGAGCACCACATCGCGAGACTGGACCAATCAGAAGCTCGACGAAATTCGAGCCTTCTACGGGCGTTTCACTGACAATGGCGGAACAACAGCCGTGAATCTGCAGGGCATTCAGTTTGAAACCAATGGCGGCGGACGACTGCCGCTCGAAAAGTATCTTCGAGCAACTCTGGTGGAACGCGATGCCCTCCGTTCGAAAACCAAATCGCTCGCCGACGTTGCGCGAGACCATTCGCTGAATGAAAAATACTTGACCACGCTCTGGACGGCATTGAACGGTCAGCAGCCGTCGCTGGTGCTGGATCTGATTCGAGCCCAATGGAATGCGTCCAAAACAGAAGACACTCCGGCTCTTGTCACATCGATTGTGCAATGGCAGCAGACTCTGTGGCGATTTACGACCATCGGCCACATCGGCAAACGAGATGGTCCGAAAGCCTGGCAAGTTCCTGTGCAGCCGTTGTCAGCTCGACAGGAAATTCGAATGAAGCTTCCCGCGCCGCAGGACGGCAAGAACGTTACGCTGTATATGACGGCATCCGATGCTGCTGACGGCAACGAGCACGATTTCGCGATCTGGGAAAATCCTCGTTTCGTCGCCGCTGGTCAGCCTGATCTCTTGCTGCGAGATATTCGTAGCGCGGTAACGACTTTGACAGCCCATCGCCAGCAAGTGCTGGCCAGCGCGGCGGCCTGTTTAAATGCTGCGACAAAGATCGGGAGCTCGGTCGATGCATCTGCGATCGAGATTGCAGCCTGGAGGAATGACATCGATCGATCAGTGCTGACATCATGGTTCACCTACCTCGGCATCGGTGCGGGTGAAGCGAGCATCAATTCCTACATCACGCAGAAGTTGGAGCGACAGGGAAACTACGACTTTGTCAAGGGCTGGGCCGGTGCGGACGCGTTGAGCGTTCTGGCAAACTCCGCCGATGAATTCGTGCGGATCCCGGGCGACATGCAGCCTCACAGTGTCGGCGTTCACCCGTCGCCCAAGCAGCGAGCGATTGTCGGCTGGCGAAGTCCGATCAGCGGACAGGTGACGGTGACAGGGCGAGTCCAACGGGCTCATATCGGCTGCGGCAACGGAGTCACGTGGCTTGTCGAACTACGTCGCGGTCCGACTCGGCAGCGACTTGCGTCCGGAACAGCCGGTGGTGCCGAAGAGCATAAGTTCGGCCCATTCCCGGATCTCGTTGTGCAACCCGGTGACTTGCTATCGCTGATCATCGGGCCTCGCGATGGCGAACACTCGTGCGACATGACGGCGATCGATCTGACGATCACAGCGCCACCAACGGCCGCGGCGCCGAACACGTCGCGAGAATGGAACCTGGCGAAAGATGTGTCGCCGGATATTCTCGCAGGCAACCCTCATGCGGATCGATTCGGAAACTCAAGCGTTTGGCATTTTTACAGCGAACCTGATTCCGGTGGCGGAGCTGACTCGATCACTCCGCCGAACTCATTGCTCGCTCAATGGCAGGTGGCTCCGAATGCCGAAGCGAAGAATGCGCTGGCGGACAAGCTGCAGTCGCTGCTGAACAACGGCATCGGAGCATTGGCAGCCGACACGCCAGATGCCGTGCTGCATCGTCAGTTGACGTCCTTGAATGGGCCGTTGTTCTCCGTTGTGCGAAAAGAACTGCTCACTCGCCCGGACTCTGCGCCCGTCGCGGCGGACTCAGCGTTTGGACTGGATCCGGCGTTGTTCGGAAAGCATCCCTCCGGCGGCCAAGTTGATGCCGCAAGCTTGTGCGTGAAGGCTCCGTCCGTTTTGGAATTCACAGTGCCGGCCGAATTCGTCGAAGGTTGCGAATTCGTTGCCACCGGCGCGTTGGATGCAAGCACTGGCGCGGAAGGCACGGTTCAACTACAAGTCCTGACGACCAAGCCAGCTCAATTGTCCAGCCTGGCAGCGAGTTCAGCAACGGTGACTGGCGGCAAGGCGACGTGGTCCGACGGCGACAGACCGGTGAGCCAGGACACGCCAATTTTGGTCGCGGAAAACAGCAAAGCGCGTGAACGACTGCTGACGAACTTCGATGAGTTCCGAGATCTCTTTCCGGCCGCGTTGTGCTACACCAAGATCGTCCCAGTTGACGAAGTCGTCACGCTGACGCTCTATTATCGAGAAGACGATCATCTGCAACGCCTGATGCTGGATGATGCTCAGGACGCGGAACTCGACGCTTTATGGGACGATATGCACTTTGTGAGTCAGGACGCGCTGGCTCTTGTCGACGCGTACGACCAGCTCTGGCAGTTCGCAACTCAGGACGCCGACCCCAGTGCGTTCACTCCAATGCGGGATGGCATCATGCAGCGAGCGGACGAGTTTCGGAAGCGAATGATTGACGCTGAGCCCGTGCATTTGAATGCCGTTCTGGATCTTGCCGAACGAGCCTGGCGACGCCCAACGACAGCCACCGAAGGGGAGCAATTGACTCAGTTGTATCACAAGCTCCGTGAGCAGGAGCTGACTCACGATGCCGCGATTCGCATGCTGATCGCGCGAGTCTTCGTGACGCCCGCGTTTCTCTATCGAGGCGAACATGCGGCCCCGGGAACACAAGCCATGCAGGTCAGCAGTTCAGAACTCGCAAGCCGACTGAGCTACTTCCTTTGGTCGTCGATGCCGGATAAGGAACTGCTGGACGTCGCGGCTTCGGGAACCCTCCATCAGCCGGATGTTCTTCGTGCTCAGACACGACGAATGATCTCCGACGCGAAGACTCGTCGCATGGCGATCGAGTTCGGTTGTCAGTGGCTGCACATTCGCGATTTCGACCAGCTCGATGAGAAGAGCGAACAGCATTATCCTGAGTTCAAGGATCTGCGAGCCGACATGTACGAAGAAGGCATTCGCTTCTTCGAAGACCTGTTCCGCAACGACGGCTCAGTGCTGAGTCTGCTCGACGCCGATCACACCTTCGTGAACAATCGCCTGGCTCAGTTCTACGGAATCAGCGGACTTAAGGGCGACGGTTGGCAGCGCGTCAACGGGACCCGAGGAGTCTCTCGCGGCGGAATTCTGACGATGGCGGCCACGCTGTCGAAGCAGTCTGGCGCGTCGCGAACCAGTCCGATTCTTCGAGGCAACTGGGTGTCCGAGTTTCTGCTTGGTGACAAGCTGCCGCGGCCTCCCAAGGGGGTTCCCGTTCTTCCGGAAGAAGTTCCCACCGAACTGACCGAACGTCAACTCATCGAACGCCACAGCAGCGACGCCGCGTGTGCGAAGTGCCATCAGCGGATCGACGCGTTCGGATTTGCCCTCGAGCAGTTCGACACGATCGGCCGTCTGCGTGCCAAGGATGCCAGCGGTCATGAAATCGATGTCGACGCTGTGCTGCCGGATGGAACTCCGGTCAAAGGCGTGGAAGGTCTGCGAGGCTATCTGTTGAACAATCGCCGAGACGACTTCCTGCGTACATTCAGCCGTCGCCTGCTGGGCTACGCTCTCGGGCGTTCGGTTCAGTTGTCCGACGAGCCGTTGATCGACGACATGATGAAGCAGATGAAGGCAAGGGACTACCGATTCTCCGCAGCGCTGGAAGAAATCGTGCTAAGCCCGCAATTCCAAATGATCCGCGGCGCCGATGCACCACGATCCGTCGCGGCCAGCGAGTGATTGTAGCCAGCGTCGTGTCTCTCAAGTTCGTTTCATTTTTGGCGTGCAAACCAAACTCGTAGCCGGATTCGTCAGAACTCGGACGCGCTCGGAATTCTGACGAATTCCGCTACGGGATGATTCAACGACTGCGTGAAACACGGCACTAGCGCCCAATGCCTCCGGCGAGCGGGGGATGTCAATCCCCTGATTGTCCGCATCACGATGAATCAGGGGACTAACTTCCCCGCTCGCCAATATCCTGACCAATGAGCGAGCCTGTGACCGAATAACCGACAGGCCGGATGAGGGGGCGTTCAAGTCTTGCAGCGAGGCATTAACCAGCTAAGGAATAAACGCGCCCTGAATCTCATTCAGGAGTTTACGCTCCAGCAGCGGATCACGGCCGATTGAGATCCAGCGAGACGGGCCGCTTTGACCGACCACCTGATCCAGATCGCGACTCAGAGGCTGGTTCTCAGAAAACGTCGCGCCGCCTTCGTAGTTGGCAGCAAGCCCGGGCAGGTCCTCCAGTTCCTTGTCGGCACGCACGTTCACGTTCATCGTACCGGGACCGGTGGACTGCATTGTCACGGTGACCTTGCGGCGGATCGACTGAAGAGTGCTCTCCATCCGATTCGACAGACCAACGGAATCCGGGTTCCACGGCTCAAGCAGTCCGGAGCCACCTCGGTATTCGGTTTCGATAACACCTTCCAGCTTGCTCTCGCGAGCGACCTGGAAATGATTTCGGTTCAGAACAACCACAGCTCGTTCCCACATCGGATCACGAGCCGAATCAGAAACCTGAATAGTGCTCGCACCGCGGGGATTGGCCTTGGGAGGTGACGACAGGCAGCCACAACAAGGCAGCGTCGCGAGCATTGCGAATGCAACGTGCAGTGCGACGGCCTCAAGTTGTGTAAACGACACCTTCACCCAAAAGTCCCTTTTTAGGCTGCAACTTCATCCTGAATTGACGCAGTCTCGCACCAATTTGAAGTTGACTCAAGATCGTTTCCGACAGCCAAGGAATGCAGGTTTTCAATTGCGAATGCCTCGTTTCAGGAAATCGTGGCGATCCGTCGTAGTTCCAAAGGCGAGCGGACGGACGTCAGTCCCCCGATTCATCTGCACTCATGAAATAACCCTCCCTGGTTTTTCTCGGCAGGAGAACCAGGGAGGGCTTTCATATCATCGCCAGAGGCGGGCTTTTCAATCAATACCAACTCTGACGACCGGAGCTGATAATATTCTCAGGCCCGCCAATAGACCACGTCGCGCACTGACAAAGGTTTGACAGTGCCATTCGTGCCTGTCCCGATTCTGTGCCTGTCCCGGTTTTGTGAGAGCCTCGCAGTCGTTGACGAGGGTGCGGATTTGGCATCAAAGTGGGGATGCCTGCCCTGGATCAGGTGCTGGCAGGCAATGGTTAAGAACACACGGCAAGAAACTCTGTCAAATATTCGACGACGGCTGCAGCTACTTCGACGTCAACTCCAGCTTGATATCCGATGCACCACCGTCGGGGACGGTGACCGAAAGTCCAGAAGTCTGACTGGAATTGTACTTTTGGGGCACTAGATGAAGTGGCTTTTGCTCTTCAGGGGCCTTTGTTCCGCCTGAGGTCTCGAACGCCTGTGGAGTTGCCAAATCGTCCGCCGATCCTTGTGCCTGC
>JANMEV010000209.1:0-13715 GCA_031377305.1 Planctomycetota bacterium
ACGGTCGATTTTGCAACATCCGTATCGCCACCCTTTTCGGCGAACTTCAGGTACTCGCGAAACACGGCCGGACCTCGTCCCGTTGCACGCAACAAGTCGATGTCCTCGGCATGCATCGAAGAAAACATCTCCAGCACTCGCTTCGCACGAGTCATCAAAACATTTAGACGTCGTTCGCCGCCAGATGTCGAAACAGGACCAAAGTTGAGCGACACTTTGCCATCTTCACCCGGACCGTAGCCCACCGAAACAAAGATCACGTCTCGCTCATCGCCTTGAACATTTTCGAGATTCTTGACGAAGAACGGATCTGGCGCGTTGGCGTCGAAGTATGATTCCAGCGTCGGATTCTGCTTGCGGAGCTTTTCGAGCTCATCGACGATCGCATCTCGCTGCGACACCGAGAACGCCGCCACTCCCAGTGTCCACTTGGGATGTTCCTTGGCATGTCGAATGATGGCGTCCGCAACGACTTTGGCTTCGACTTCGTTCTTGCCTTTTGAAAACTTGCCGCCTTCGACGAATCGCCATTTCACACCCAGCTCGCCGGAGTGTTCCGGCGACGGAACGACGAAAAGCTGGTTGTCATAGAACTCACGGTTGGACACCGCGATCAGCGATTCGTGCTTGCTGCGATAGTGCCAGCGGAGCATCCGCTGAGGCATGTTGCGAGCGATCGCGAGTCCCAGAATGCTCTCGACATCTCCCGCCTGCATTTCCGGGCCGTCGTCTTCGTCCAGAACGTCGCCCAGCACTTTGCCAAAGAACTGAGTCGGCGGCATTTGCTTGTCGTCGCCGACGACTACCATCTGCCGACAGCGAGCTGCAGCTCCCAATGCTTCCACCGGTCGAACCTGCGAGGCTTCGTCGATCAAAAGCATGTCGAACTCCATGGCACCGGGTTCGAGATACTGAGCCACCGAAAGAGGACTCATCATGAACACAGGCTTCACAGCCTGAACCGCCGAGCCCGCTCGCGAAAGCAGCTCACGCAGTGGAAGGTGCCGGCGCTGCTTCTGCATTTCGTGCTTCAAAAGCTGCACGGCCGCGGCCATGTTGCCGCCACGAGGCCTTCCGATTCCCTGCCAATGAGCATCCGCCACTTCCGCGCGAGCGAGTTCCAAACGTCGGATGTCAAGGTTGCAGAAATCATCAATTAGCTCTTCGAATTTTCGTCCCTCGAACGTTTCCAGTTCGGGGAACTGCTTGAACATCGCTCGCAGCAACGATTCGGCTCGAGCAAATCGAAAAACCGCCGGACCGTCGGACGAGCTGATTTTACCCGTCGTAATTCGATCCACCAACACGCCCTTGCCAATGTTCGAAACGGCTGCGTTGGATCGACGATATGTCTGCCACTGCTGCAACCCTTCCGGAGTTTTCGACCACGAAACAAGCCGCTCGCGAATCGCCGCCAACGAAGCATCCGCCGCCAGCCCCACCGGCGCGAGGATGTCTTTCGATGCGGTCGCCGCATTGGCAACAGCAGTCGGGGCAGCGGCAACCGCTCCAAAAGCTTCCTTGAAGTCGAACTTCAATGTCTCACCCAGCGTTGTGTAATTGGCGATGAAGACTTGCAACTTCGCCGCGACATCGGCGGCAAACGCTTTGACTTCGTCTCTCTTCTCCAGCAGCGAAAGCATTGCACGGAATCGTGGCGAAATCCCGGACTTCACTGAAGCATCATCCCACGCTTCCAGATCGGTGATGCGTTTCCATTCTGTCTGAGGGCCAAGCCAGAATCGTCCAAACGCTTTTTCACCGATCGAGTTCGCTTCCGTCAACTTCTTCTTTGCGGTCTGTCGCTTGTTCAACAAGTCCAGGATCTCGACTCGTTCTTCAAACGTCGCCGGTTGAGCCCCTGTCAGGCTGGTCTTGAGCGTGTGGCGAGCCTTTCGATACGAAGAACGCAGCATGCGGAACATGCCTTTTCCGTACATCGCATAGGCCTGATGATCGGCAGCGACATCAACATCCCACGCGGCTTCTGTTACTTTGCCGTTGAGTTTCTCTTTCGCCAGAAGGATCGAACGCGCGTGATCGGCCAGTTCTTTGACTGCCTGACGATGATCGGCCCAGATGGTGCCCGCGAAAGGCTGAGCATCCAATTCCGGAGCCTTGAGCAGCGCGTCGACAGTTCGGAGCAGGCGAGTGATCTGCGCCAGCGTGGTTGGCAGGTCATCGCTCAACCGCTGAGCCAGTTTGGACGCCGCTTCAGCAACAGCATCCAGTTCGGAGACTCGCTGCGGCGCGGTCGTGAGAAGTCGTTCGAGGTCAAGCGGCAGCACGTGCTCCAGGTTGGAACCTCGCCACGGATGCTTTGTCGGATCGCCGATTCCCGCAATCACCTTCGAAAGGTCGGTGACGGCTTCGAGTTTCTTTGCCGATTCGTCGGCCGTCCATTCGACTGCCTCGGGAAGCTGAAAGTCAGGCAGCGGCGTCGAGGCGGCGCGCAGGTCGATCAGTTCGCCAAGAATCTGGTACGGAGTCTGTCCACTCTTTCCAAACGGCGTGTGCATCACGCCGACGAAACCATTTAAAGTCTGCTGACGTTCCTTCAGACGCTTGATCGTATCCGGCAATTCCGTTGGAAGCGTCGGACTGCCCAACTTGAGAGTGCGATCCAGTTCCTGTAGCACAACCTTCTTGTTCGACATCTTCGAGTGCAGCTCAAGGCACATGTCGCCGATGCCAATGTTGTCGAGCCGGCGTTTAACGACCTCGAGAGCCGCCATCTTTTCGGCAACGAACAGAATTGATTTCCCCGACGTCACGGCTGCGGCAATCAGGTTGGTGATTGTCTGTGATTTTCCGGTTCCAGGAGGGCCCTGAATCACCAGACTGCGGCCGCGGGCGGCTTCTTCGATCACCAGGGATTGCGAACTGTCGCAATCGATCACGTTCATCGTTTGAGCCGCATCGAACAGAGAATCGATGTTGTCGTTGCCCTTGCAAAGTGGCTCAACTGGCGGAAAACCGTCCTGCAACAAGGCTCGAATCAAAGGCCGATCTTCCAGCCGACGATCCTGCGGCCAATGGTTGGGATCCAAGTCTCGATACATCAGCAGTTTGCTGAACGAGAAGCACCACAGCACCATGTCGTCCGAACGAACTTCCCAGCCCCGCTGGCCCGAAATCTCCTTCTTGACGTCCTGAAAGTATGCGGCGGGTGAAAGTTCTTCTGTCGGCGGAAGGTCGGGCAAATGAATGCCAAAATCGCTCTTCATCCGGACTTTCAATGTCAGATTCGTTTCGATTTCGCCATCGTTCCATGTCAACGCATACCTATGACCCGCTCGGCCTCGTTCCAGCATGACAGGAATCAGGATCAAAGGCGCGTCGCGAGGCGTCTCGGGAACGCCCGGCTCGTACCATCGCAGGAATCCCATTGCGAGATACAGAACATTGACACCCTGTTCCTGCATCAACGCGGAAGTGTCGGTGATTAAGGCCTGCAGTCGGCGGTCGAGTTCATCCGGATCGAGAATGGTGTGGAGGACTTCGTCCGTTGTGGAAAGCGGTTCGTCGTCCTTTTTCGGTGATGATCTGCTGCCCTTTGAGTCTGCCGACGAGCCTTTGCCAACCGCAGGCCTATCCGCCGCCGATTTTTCAAAAGCCTTCAACAGAGATGCCGGTGCGTCGGAGCTTGAATCGTCCGTCGACGCATCGCTGGCGGGAGCCGTCGTTTTCTTTTTGGTCGTGCGACGTTTGGCAGGTTTCGGTTTGACGACCTCGGAGTCGGTCTCAGCCGATTCACCGTCTGCTTCGCCTTCAGCGGTCGTCGAAGGAACTGGCTCGTCAACCAGTTCGCCTTCCTCAAACCGCATGGCCGATCCTTCCTGAACCAGCATCCGAAAGATCTCAGTTGCCGATTCATCCATGATCTCAATCGACGCGCCGGTCGTCTGTTCGCGCTGAGTCGACAGCAGACGATTTGCGGTCGTGAGTTCCAACAGGTCTCGCCGAGCAAGTTCGAAGTGTTTCAGCAGTTGTTCAGAGTTGGCCATGTTGTGACATCTACGATTGCTGGGGTTTACCGGTCAACTTGAACTTGCCGAATCGCCACGCTTCACTCGGAATACGAGACCCGGTACGTCGGTGACGCTTGTAGGTGAATATGATGATCGATTCAGCCAGTAGTCTTCAATTGAAGGTCCGGAAAGAGAAAATCTGCAGTCATTCTCGCGAGGTCACTGGTTGTGCGTTCCCAACGAAAAACTTCCGGGACGTGTCTCTTTCGTGAGAAGCAGTAAATCACTGCAGTTTCGACATTGGCGGGACCGGAAAATCGAAAAGTTCATCTTCCGCTGAAGCGAAGCGCCCTTGTCTGCCGAAATTGTCGCGTGGAGTTCTTGAAATGAAAGACGGAAGCTTGTAGTCTTCCGCCTGTTCATCCGCAAGGACTGATCGGCCGCAAGGCAAGCGAGGGGTCGTAGCTCAGTTGGTTAGAGCGCCAGCCTGTCACGTTGGAGGTCGCGGGTTCAAGTCCCGTCGACCTCGCTTTGAAAAGCCTGCTGTTCTCGAAAGAGACAGCAGGCTTTTTGCATTAACGGCTTGAGCCGCGGTACCCCCAATGCTGGCCTGAGCCTGAGGCGCTAGCCGATTTAACGGAGCGGCATCGGCCATCGCGTCAGGTCAAGTGGGTTCGTCGAGTTACCGCAATCCAACAGGCTGCAGCGGGCAGCGGCTGGCGACGAACGTGTGCGACTCGTTGCTTGTTTCAAATTGAACCGTCACAGTTGCTCGATGAGAGCCGCCGGACAGTTCCGTGATGACGCCTCGACCGTAGTGAGGATGACGGACCTGCATTCCCTGACGAAACGAAAATGCTGCGGGATGATCATCCGTCGCATTCGCATCCGGCTGAGCCAACCGCGCGGCCAGTTCCGCGGCGGTCATGATGAGCTTTCTGTCGCCCACTTTCTGAGCGACCTCGAAACGCCGACGAGCCTGCTCCAGCCGCTGATCGAGCAGCATCTCCGTCATCGGGGGCGGAGTTGCAATGGAAGATTCCCTCTTGATCGCTCCGTGCAGCTCGGGAATGAAAGGACTTGAGATCGTCGTTCGCCGCATGCCTCGAAACGTTCGCTCGGTCGTCTGAGTCAGAGTCAGACTTTCCATCGCACGCGTGATTCCGACGAACAGCAGGCGACGTTCTTCTTCGAAACTCGAAAGGTCGCCTTCCCGCACGGCCCGTTCATGTGGAATCAGGCCGCTTTCAATTCCAATGATGTAGACCGCAGGAAACTCGAGCCCCTTTGACGCGTGCAACGTCATCATCGTCACGGTGCCGTTACTCGGATCGACGCTGTCGGCTTCATTACTAAGCGTCGCTAATTCCAAAAAGCCCTGAAGCGACGTCGCCGCAGGGATTGTCGGAAACGTCGCGTCGACGCTGTCTGCGTCATCTACCGTAGAATCACCAACTTGTTCTCCGTCTTCCTGCATTTCGTCGGAATCGCCTTCGGAGTCGTAGAAACCTTCGTCGTCCTGTCGATTTACAAATGTCCAGACTCGGTCTTCGCCCACCGCGTCGTATTGACGAGCCGCCGAGATCAGTTCATGCACGTTGGCGACTCGATCAACATCCACCTCGTCGGATTCTTCACGCCAAAGAGACAGGTAGTCAATGTCGGCGATCAGTCGCTCAATCAGCGGTGCCACCTGCCCATTGGCCGATTGTTCGTTCAGCTTCTGAATTAGGTCGACGAACGATTCGATCGATTTCCGGCTACGACCTGTGATGCCGTTTACAGTCTGCGCTTCACATGCGGCCGCAAACAGACTGATCTGATACTTCTCCGCGTGGTTGCGAAGCTTCAACAGCGTCGTATTGCCGATGCCTCGCGCGGGGCGATTGACGATCCGTTCCATCGCCGAGTCGTCCGAGGCGTTCTCGATCAGCCGTAGATATGCAATCAGATCGCGAACCTCGGCCCGTTCAAAGAACGAATATCCTGACGCAATTTGAAACGGCACGTGATGTCTCGACAATGCCGTTTCGAAAAGACGAGACAACGCGTTGACACGGTAGAAGATCGCGAAGTCCGAGTACTTTCGTTTGCCAGTGGCAACGAGTCGAGTGATTTCTTCCGCAAGCCCGTTGGCTTCCGCTTCGGCATCTTCGAACAGCAGCAAGCGAATCGGATCGCCCTCCGCGTTTTCGGTCGTCAGTTTGCCGCGATGCGGACGGCGGTTGTTGGAGATCAATTGATCTGCACAGTTCACGATTCTCTTTGTGCTGCGAAAATTTTGATCAAGCGAAACGATATGAACGTCCGGAAAATCTTTCTCGAACGTCGCGATGTTTCCCGGTCGCGCACCTCGCCAGCCGTAGATTGACTGGTCCGGATCTCCAGTCGCACACAGATTCGGACACAAACTCGACATGGCATGGACGATGCGATATTGAGCGAGGTTCGTGTCCTGATACTCGTCCACCAGAATGAACTTGAAGTAGTGATCAAGCTGCTCGCGAAGATGGACATCTTCCTCCAACATCGTCACGACCAGCAAAAGCAGATCGTCAAAGTCGACGGCGTTCTGCGCGCGAACCTTTGCTTCGTACAGCGGAAAGACATGATAGACGATCGCATCCAGTGGGTTTCCGGCACGCTGCTCAAACTGCGATCTGAATTGGGCGGACGTGATCATGTCGTTTCGAGCGCGGCTGATGCGGCCGAGAACTCGGCCGGGCTCGTGAAACATCGCATCCAGCTTCTCGTCCTTCATGATTTGACGAATCAGACTGACCTGGTCCGAATGATCCAGAATCGTGAAGTTCTCCTTGAGGCCGACGCGATCCGGCCATCGACGCAATAAACGAGAACAAAATCGGTGAAATGTGCTGACTCGAACCCGCGTTCCTCCCAGCAGTCGTTCGACTCGTGAACTCATTTCACGCGACGCTTTGTTGGTGAACGTCAGAGCCAGTACGTTGTCTGGACGAACGCCTCGCTGTAGCAACCTCGCGATGCGATGGGTGATCACGCGTGTCTTACCGGATCCCGGGCCGGCCAACACAAGCAGCGGCCCTTCGAAATGCTCCACCGCTTCATTCTGTGCATCGGTGAGATTTGAGGGCATAAGCATAAGGAGCGTTGTCAGCGATGGTGTTAGAATTTAGGGGGCAAAAGGCGGGGATCTCCAGTCATTGCCGTGTGAAACGCAACTTGCCGCGGTAGCGAGCATTCGTCACGATTATACCCGGGTATCGATCGATCGTCATTCGATGTCGTTGACATTCTGCGATCAATCGCCTCCGTTGGCCTCCACCAACCCCCAAAACCTCAAGTGCAGCCAGCGAGTGGATTCTTTCAGACTGTCAAACGATCGTCGCAATCCCTCCTAAGCAGTCAAAAGACCATTAACCGATGTGTGCGGGTATGTTCCCATTTGTCCCTGCCCAAAAAGCGTGGTCACGGACTTTAGCCGACGGTCCGAAATGTTCAGTCAGAGCGCTATTGCCGTTAACGCAAAAATGCGAAACTTCCGCAACTCAAACCAACACTCGACTGGCATTCTGCGTCAATTTCACCGGGGAGACAGGCGTGGTCGCTCAAGTGGCGGCAATCTGCAACACATGCGACGCAAATCGATACAGGATTTTGACCGCACTCTGCACCGGCAGCAGAGTGCGGGTAAGTCCTACCATGAACTCGCTCAAAATGGAGGGTTTCATGCAATTTTCAACGCAAATTCGCAATCCTGTTGTCTCATAGTACAACTAGTTGGATCGATTCTGCCAAATTTGCCGGTTTTCCCACTAGGTTGGCTCGTTAAGTGCGAACTACGGCAACGGAATGAATGTCCAGTTGGGAAAATCTGTCGGAAGCAAGGAAGAACGGTTCAACTCGCATTCGGAGATTCAAGGTCACTTTTTGGGGGGAGCATGCAAGATGCTAGTTCTCAGTCGTAAGGTCGGGGAATCAATCGAGATCGCTGGAGGCATTCGTGTCACGGTGACGGAAGTTCGTGGAGGTCGGGTTCGCCTTTCGATCCAGGCTCCTCCCGAGATTCGCGTGCTTCGAAAGGAAATCGCGGACAATTCAGAGGCGGTGGACAACAACCCCACGCTTCCTGACTCGAACTTGTAACGATTACTGCTCGAAGCAAAAGCCCAAAACGCCAGCGAAGTGGACCCACGTTTCCGCTTCATTGACGTTTCGGGCTTTTTTTGATTCTGACTTTGCGTGGCGGCTTGCCGAACCAAAGCTGATTCGCCACATTTCGGGCGTGAGATTACACTCCGTTCGATGCAGCCGACCGTCTCCTGAGCTCGTTAGATGATCTTCCGGAATATCGCAGAGTTCGCCCTCATCATTGCCGTGTGGGGATCGTTTCAGTTTCTTTTCACAGAAGGTTATCTGGGCTCGGCGGCGCTGCCTGCGGTCATTGTGGCCAGTCTCTCGAAAACGATCTTTTTTGGCATCGAGAACATTCGGCAGTTGTTCGAAGCGACGCGGAGCAATCAAGCTTATCATCGCTTCATGCTGCTCATGTTGGTCAATATGACCCAGATCATCCTGTCTTTTGGGCTCGACTTTCATTGCCTGCATCAAATCAATGCAGCAAGCTTCAGTGTCGATCTCACCGACACTTCGTATTTCGATACCGTGTTCGAGTTCGTCTACTACAGCACGTTGAACTTCACCTTCTTTGGCTATGGGGACGTAACGCCACAGACTGTGACCGCAAAGTTCATCACGATGACCGAAATTCTGCTGGCGTTCGTAACTGTGATCTTCCTGCTTTCCGACTTCATCAGTCTGAAAGAATCGCTCGGACGACCCAAATCCGATTCCGAAACTCGCGATTTAGATGCACCGAAGAGTTAGTTGCAGACTCTGTCAAACTGCACGCCGAAGTCCCCGAAACAACATCCGTGGCGATTGAGTCATTCACCCCACAGATCCTAAAGGCGATGAGCATTTCATAATGCCTTGAAGAGATTAAACAATCCGTTCACCAAAAAAGAAAGCACGGGTTGAATGACCCAGCCACAAAAATGCCGAAGCGCAGTCCAGTTGACCCTCTTGTTGTTCTTCACGACCGAGCTAGTGATGGGGCAAGATGATGTGTCGAACGAATCCGGGCCAAACTCCGAGAGCCAAGTCGCCTCGAAAACGGCGACTGATGAAACTCCGACGTTTGACGAACTAAAAGCAGCCGGTGCAAGTCGATCGAGCTATCGTATTCGCAGTCAGAATCCAATTGAGGCGGAATCAACCAAGCCGGCGCTCGATTCGTTTCGCGAGCATGTAAAACCGGTTCTGGATCAGTCCTGTGTTCGGTGCCACGGCGCTGAAACTCAGGAGGGAAACACTCGGATCGATACGCTTGATCCCGACCTTTTGCGAGGAAGCGATGTGGATCGATGGCTGGAAGTGCTCGCTGTGGTGAGCAATGGTGAGATGCCTCCGGCAGATGAGCCAAAGGTGGCGGATGAACAACGCAGCGCCGTCGTTGAATGGCTTTCTTCGGAGATTCAAAGAGCCTCAGCGGTTCGCCGCTGTGAGACGCCACATTCGTCGTTTCGGCGAATGACTCGCTACGAATACAACTACACGCTGCAGGATCTGTTCGGCGCTGCCTATGACTTTGCGAAAGACTTGCCACCCGAGTCGACTTCAGAGGACGGCTTCCAGAACAGTTCGGAATTGCTACACCTATCGGCAAACCAATTCGCAACGTATCGCGAGCTCGCGCTTGCTGCGCTGACGAAAGTGACCGTAACTGGACAGCAACCTCCGCTGATTTACTGGGGTGTGACGATGAAGACCGCGTCCACCGAAGCATGGGAGCAGCATGAAGAGGAACTCGATAAGGTCAGGAAGAAGCTCAAGAATGATCCTGACCAGTTGAAAAAAGAACTCGATCAGCGAACGGCGGTGTTGAACGAGCGGCCCGGCGATACGCACTACAAAAACCTGGCGACCAGGCAGTCGATTAGGGCTTCGTGGGATTACGGTGACGCAAAGTATGCGCGACGACCAATGTCGACACCACCAGAGGTGCCGATGAATCCAGATCACGTTGCGATCATACCGCCAAAGCAAAGATTGATCATTGAACTCGGCGACACCGTTCCTGACAAAGGCACGTTTCGTGTTCGCGTTCGTGCCTCGCGCGTCTCAACAGACGATAGTCGCCTGCCGAGTCTGCAGCTCGAGTTTGGTTGGCAAGCAAGCAACGATTCGCAAGCCACAGTTCGAATCAGCAAGCAGGACATCGTCGTTGATGCACTGCCCGATCAACCCCAATTCTATCAGTGGGAAGTGCCGCTAAGTGAAGTGCATCCACGCAATACCATGCGCGGCGTTTGGAAGCTGGGCGATCTTCCGAATCCCTCGGAATACATACGGATTGTGAACAGTTCTGCTTCGAAGGGCGACATTCAGATCGATTTCGTCGAAGTCACCGCGCCGATATATGAGCAGTGGCCTCCAGCTTCGCACACTCGTGTGTTCGTCGACAGCGACAACAAAGCAGTCGAACCAACTTACGCGAAAGAAGTGCTGGCGAGTTTCATGCGACGCGCCTGGCGACGCATGCCAACGAACGAGGAAGTTGACCAGAAACTGGCTCTGTTCGCGAAGATTCGCCCCGAGTGCGACGACTTCGAACAAGCGATGAAGGAAGTTCTCGCAACTGTCCTCTCTTCGCCGAAGTTTCTATATATCGTTCAAGGCGGTTCGCAGACGGATGGCGATTCTGTGCGATCGCAAACAGCAAAGCTAACTGAGCACGAACTGGCCACTCGACTTTCGATGTTCCTCTGGTGCAGCGGCCCCGACGAAGAGCTTATTGAACTTGCTCAAAAAGGCGAACTCTCTGAACGAAATGTATTGAATGGCCAGGTCCAGCGGATGCTAAGTGATGTTCGTTCTCGGCGATTCGCTGAGCAGTTTGTTCGTCAGTGGTTGGGAATGCAGTTGTTGGATTATCTGAAGGTCGATGATGAGATCTATCCGCGATTTGATGCCGCGTTGAAGGAAGCAATGCAGGAAGAACCGGTGGCGTTCTTTCAACAAGTCCTGAAAGAGAACAAAAGCGTGTTGGATTTCCTGCACTCGGATTTCACAATGCTCAATGAGCGGCTCGCGCAGCATTATGGAATCGACGATGTTTTCGGCAACCATTTCCGTCGAGTTGCAATTGATCCGAAATCCAATCGCGGCGGTTTGCTAACTCAAGCCGGTCTATTGGCGATGAATTCGGATGGCAAGGATTCGCATCCACTCAAGCGAGGCATCTGGATGCTGAAGAGTCTTTTGAACGACCCGCCTCCACCTCCGCCGCCAGCGGTGCCCACGATTGATCTCGCCGATCCCGATATTGCAAAGATGACGATAAAGCAGCGAAT
The DNA here is from genome assembly GCA_031377305.1 of Planctomycetota bacterium. Classification (GTDB taxonomy): domain Bacteria; phylum Planctomycetota; class Planctomycetia; order Planctomycetales; family Planctomycetaceae; genus SXXK01. The sequence goes on from JANMEV010000209.1 coordinate 11,366, forward strand.
CGAGAATCACCGCAATCAAGCGGCCTGTTTGTCATGTCACGCGAAGATCGATCCATGGGGCATTGCGTTTGAGAACTTTGATGCCATCGGCAGCTGGAGAAGTGAGATTGCTGGTAAACCTGTTGATGCGTCGAGCCTACTGTTCAACGGCCAGAAGCTCGACGGCGTTGACGATCTGAAACGCTTTTTGCTAGATAATCGGCAGGATCAGTTTACGCGCGCGATGGTTTACAAAGTCACGACGTTTGCCATCGGTCGCCCTTTGACGTTTGGCGATCGTGCAAGCATTGATACGATCACAACCGACGTTCGAATGCAAGGCGATGGGCTTGGTACAATGGTGACGTTGATCGTCAATAGTGATTTGTTTCTGTCGAAGTAGGTGGACGTACATGAATACGAATCTTGAACAGCTGGACCGACGCAAATTTCTTCGCGGCGCACAGATTGCTTTGGCCTTGCCGCTGTTTGAATCCATCGGACGCTCTGCGCTAGCCGGCGAGGAAAGCGCAACCGCTCCAAAACGATTCGCGTGTTTCTACATGTCTGATGGAGTGCCGATGCCGCTGGCTGATGATCCGGCCTACAAGGATTGGGCCTGGTTTCCGCATGGCAAAGGCAAAGACTTTACGTTAACGAAATGCCTCGAACCGCTTGAACCTCTGCGCAGCGAACTGACGATCCTCTCAGGTTTGTCGCACCCTTCGGCTCGCAGCGTTCACGGTCACTCCAATGCGGATCAGTTCCTGACCGGCGCGCCGACTGGACCTTCCGGCGACTACAGCAATTCGATCTCGCTCGATCAGGAATTTGCGGCGCATGTTGGCGACAGGACTCGATACTCTTCGCTGGTAATGTCCACTGACGGAGGGACGGGTAGTCCACGAGGTACGCATACGATGTCGTTCAATCGGAGCGGCCGCGCGATACCAGCCGAGCATCGACCCAAACGGATTTTCGACATGCTGTTCGTGAAGAGCGATGCAGACGCCGCGCGACGACTTGCGCTCAGTCAAAGTGCGCTCGATGACCTCATGTCCGACGCGCGTTCATTGCGAAGTGAACTGTCGACCAACGATCAAGAGTCGCTTGACGAATATCTTCAATCGGTTCGTGAGACTGAGCTCAGGATCGAGAAAGCAAAGCGTTGGTTCAACATCCCATTGCCGACCGTAAATGTCGATCACTTGCAACTCGACATCACGCCCGAAGACCCACGCCGCTACCTGCAAACCATGTTCGAGCTGATCTACCTTGCGTTTAGAACTGATTCGACGCGGGTGGCGACTTATCAGTTGAAAAGAGAGAACGCGATCGGCATCAGCGATTACCTGGCGAGGGCGGTTGGTTTTCAGTTGACTCATCAACTTTCGCATGAGACAAAAGACCCAGGCGGCTGGAAGAACTTTGGAACTTTCTGGCGATTCATCAGCGAAGAGTATGGTCGTTTTGCGGAGAAGTTGCGGACAACGCCGGAAACCAGCGGTCATGGCAATATGCTCGACAACACGCTCCTGCTGTTAGGTTCCGCCTCCAGTGCGTTTCATCTGTCTCGCAACTATCCACTCGTTCTGACTGGTGGCAGGAACATGGGATTCAAACATGGCCAGTACCTGAACTACGCCGGTGAAGATCAAGCAGGAGGCGCTTGGGACGGCGGCCGCGAACCATGGCAGAAAAAGGCAACCCGCGAAGACCTCCCATTGTCGAATCTCTATGTCACCATGCTTCAGCGGCTGGGCGTCGAGACGGATACTTTCGGAGGAAACACTGGCGCCTTATCCGACGTTTGAAAGCGTGAGAATTTGTTGCATTCGCCGCGTTCGGAGCCTAATGGCTGGCGTTTGGGTGCGAGAGCACCGGAGACGATCACGCTTTCTGTTATTGCGATCTAATACGGCGCCCTGGGCGCGCGTTTCGCGTTGATTTGCCGTTGGGACTCGAAGCCAAGCTTGCAGGCAGACATGCATCCGGAGAGAATACCCACCAATTCCTTTGCCTGAGATTCCTGGTGAGCCGGCGGTCTGAGGCTTCTGTCTCTTGGTCGGCAACGATGGAGAAAACCTTATCGGACTGCACCTTTCTTCTCGGAGGGCGTGTCCTGCACATCGAAGGAATTCTTACATCGATCGTCGTCACGGTAGTCGTCACCAAATCGAAGTGATATCCTACCGGCGCGGGGCTGTAGCTCAATCGGTTAGAGCAGCGGACTCATAATCCGTTGGTTCTCGGTTCAAGTCCGAGCAGCCCTATCTCTTTATGTTGTCGATGGCCTGAAAAGCTGGCCGTCCGGCCAGGATTTTTTCTGAGTGGACTATCGCATCCACGATCCTGCAGGTTAGTGTTCGAA
>JANMEV010000240.1:0-27642 GCA_031377305.1 Planctomycetota bacterium
AGGGGTTGGCAGAAGACTGCGGCTGTAGCTCGTTGCTGACATCGGGTTCGACTCCAGACGAAGGCTGTGGGACACTTTCAGAGTCCAATCGAGAAGATTTATTTGACGGATTTGACATGCAACACGTAAGTTAAGCGAAAATGAGTCAACGTCGCAGTTTTTGAAGTGGCCGTCAGTTTTTGCAAGGTGCCGACCTTATTTACCGACATAGCCAAAACAGAAGCCAAAGCCTTCCCTTGAACTGTGCCTCAGGAGTCTAGTTCATCTGATCCAAATTCAACACCACGAATCGTTGCAGAACATGACGTTCTCTGTTTGTGTAGTTGTTCCCGCAAATGCGTTTGACATTTCTGGCACGCGTTATTCTCTGGCACGCGTTAGTCCATGATTCTGTTCCGCGTCCGCTTTATTGAGTCTCTTCGGACGCAAACTCATGATTTGGCTGTGATGTCACGCTTGTTGTTCGTAGACGGATCGATTTACAGTAAGTGGATGTGTCGCTGTTTCTTCGTGAAAATGTGACACTTCAGAGGATTCCTTGAAGCCGTGGAATCGTTTTTTGACACCCATTTTTCAAAGGTCCTGGCTGCGGTCATCATGCGAGTCGCCCATATCATCACCCGTTTGATCATTGGCGGGGCTCAGGAAAATACGCTTTTCAACGTGGACGATCAGCATCACATGTTTGGTGACGAAGTCTGTTTGATCACTGGTCCGGGACTTGGCCCCGAAGGTTCGCTCGAACAGCGGGCGCGTGATCGAGGTCTGGATCTGAGAACTCTGCCGGAACTCAAACGCAGTCTGAATCCGCTTCAGGACTGGAGATCATTGCGAGCCATTCGCAAGGCGTTTGCCGAGTACAAGCCGGACGTCGTACATACTCATAGCTCCAAAGCGGGAATTCTTGGGCGACTGGCGGCGCATCAGTTGGGGATTCCTGCCATTCATACAATCCATGGAGCATCCTTTCACTTCGGGCAGAACCCCGTTTTGTTCCACGCGTATCGTTGGTCCGAGCGGCGAGCGGCAAACTGGTGCAGCCACTTCATCACGGTTTGTAACGCGATGATTGACCAGTACGTCGCTGCCGGAGTCGCGCCGCGGGAAAAGTTTACAACCGTCTATAGCGGGATGGATGTCGAAAAGTTTCTCACCCCATCCAGACCGGCCGCAGAAGTGCGAGCATCCCTGAATCTTGCTCCGACCGACATCGTTTTCGGCAAAGTCGCAAGACTGTTTCATTTGAAGGGACACGAGTACCTGATTGAAGCGGCTGCGTCGGTGGTCTCACACTTTCCGAATGTGCGATTTCTTCTTGTCGGCGACGGAATCTTGAAGGCTCAGTTTCAATCACGCATCGCTGAACTGGGACTGACGGACAATTTTCGTTTCGCCGGTCTGGTGCCGCCGGATAAGGTAACAGATTATCTGCATGCCATGGACGCTGTGGTTCATACCAGCGACTGGGAAGGACTCGCGCGAGTGTTACCGCAGGGATCGATCGCCGGGAAACCCGTCATCAGCTTCGACATCGATGGCGCGCCGGAAGTGTGTCTTCACGAAGAAACCGGGCTGCTTGTTAAACATCGTGATGTGCAGCAGTTGTCTCAGGCCATGTTGCGACTGGCCAGGGATGCCACTTTGCGGCAGCGTCTTGGCGAAAACGGCCGCCAGCGTTTCACAGAACAGTTCCGCCACGAAAATATGACGGCCCGGATTCGCGAAGTCTATCATCGCGTTCTTAAAGAGCGAAAATAGCGAAAATAGCGAACGGCGACACAGCGACTTACCGCCGAACTCGCCGTGCCGCCATACGCTCAGCCAGCCATTCGCCGAGAGTGTGCTGCAACGGGTCGCCCGTCAAAATGCGTCGGCAGTCAACGCCAATGGATCCACATTCGCGGCTTAATGATCGTACGAATTCGTTGTACTGCAGGAGATACTCTTTCCGAAGTCGGCCGGGATCCACCAGCAGTCGCTGATCCAGATCCTCAAGATTTCGAAACTGTGTCGGGCGTTCGAAGGGGAATTCTTCTTCTTCGGGAGCCGCGATACGAAAGATCACCACTTCATGTTTGGCATGTCGACATCTCTGTAACACTTTTGCAAGCACGTCGACATCGTCGAAGCAATCGCTGATCAAAATCAACAGGCTGCGACGCTGAATACTGGGAAGTGCGGATTCGATCATCGAAGCCACGCTCGTTTCGGCGCCGGGAGTTGTCTCCTCCAGCATCTCGGTGATTCGTCGAAAGTTTTCGCGGTTGCTGGATGGTTTGACCTGATCCCGAATCTGTGAATCGAACGTCATCAACCCCACGGAGTCTCGTTGCCCCAGAAGCAACCACGCCAGTGAAGCCGCCAGCATTCGAGCGTATTGAAACTTGCTCACATGCTGTCCCGCGTACGCCATGCTTCCGCTGACATCGACCAGCAGATGAGCTCGCAGATTCGTTTCGTCCTCAAACTCTTTGACGTAGTACCGATCCGTCTTTCCGTAGGCGCGCCAGTCGATATGACGAATTTCGTCGCCCGGGGAATAGTCGCGATGTTCAACGAACTCGACGCTGGATCCCTTGAAAGGACTGCGATGCCGCCCCATCATCAGGCCTTCGACAAGCTGCTGTGCGATCAATTCCAGTCGCCCCAACTGCAAGAGTTCGGTGGGGTTCTCCGGAAGTGATTTGTTTACCATTGAGGCACCATAGGCCGCGGGAAATCATTGTCGATTCGGCAATGATAGGGTTTTCAATGGCGTTACAGCAATCGACAACAAACGCACGTATCCGTCTCGCTGGACGGCGAGGCACTCAGTCAAGCTCGGCTCGCCGTCCCCACGAGTTTCGCAAAAAGAATGCGGCATCAGCAGAACGATCGCTTATCGACAAACAGTAGCGAGAGCGTCGTTTTGACGCTTTTACGATTCCGCTGGAGCCGATCTTTGAGACTGAACTCTGGACGATTTCCGCTATCCTAACCGATTGATGTGACGGTTCATTCAACAAGACTCGACGGCCACGCGGTGGCTTGTCGTCGTGACTGGATGTCCAACGGCCGGGGCCTGGTTTGAGCTGAGTTTGACAAGTCTCGATCATGTCATTTCTGCTGTCACGCTAGCCGCCCATAGAACAGCGTTCTCATATTCTCCGAAAACAACATCCTGACTGACATTGAGCTGATGAGCCACCGCGGAGATCCAGAGCCAGTCGCCTTCTTCGAGGGCTTGCGACAGGTCCATCAGCAGGCTAAGCGGTGATTCCTGGCGCAGCAATGGGGCTCTTACGGATTCGGAAAGGGGCAACTCAATCAGGAGTTTCGACATTGGTTGATCGAGGATTGCATCGAGGAGCGACAGCATTCCCACCAGAAATCCGTTGCAGGCAATGCTGGAGGCAAAAGCACGTTCGGCAATGGCTTCACAGAACTTCGCTCGTACGAGACTTGTCGTCATCAGCACGAGCGGTTTATCTCTGCTCAGTTCGCTGACGGCGATGACGGACACCCATTTTTGCAACGGCCGCTGGCCGAGAATTCCAACGGCCTGCCGAATTGAATTGACTTTAATTCGAAGTCCAATTGATGGCGAATTCAGATACTTCAAAAGCCGTACAGTGAGAGAAAGATCCTGGCGAACGAGTTCTTCTACCTGATCAAACTGAAACAAGGGCTCGCTGACCACTTTTAGCAGTCGCAGGCACTGCAGCCGAGATGCTGGCATCTGCTTCAGAGAATTATCCGCAGGCCGACAGTAAAAATACCCCTGAAAATAGCTGTACCCCAACTGCCTGGCTCGAAGAAAATCTTCCTGTGTGTCGACTTGCTCGGCCACAGCTGCGAATCCGTAGCGCCCTGCCGACTGAACGATGTTGCAATGCTGATCGTCGCTAAGGGAAGAAAACTCGACCTTCAGCAGATCGATGTGCTCCAGTAGCGGCTGCGATTGCGGCTCAACCACAAAGTCCTCAAGTGCTAACGCATAGCCGCGGCATCGCAGCTTCTGGCAGGCGTTGACCAGTTCGGAATCCACTCGCTCGGTTCTGGGGATTTCGATCACCGTGGATTTCGCTGAGAGAGCCCTGTAGGCCTGGTCGATGAGCAGCTTTCTGTCGAAACTGAGGAAGCACTTTCTGCCGCCGGTAAGTTTTTGAAGTCCCTCAAGGTCATGGCTATGCGCCGACTTGGTGGTGGTTTCGGTAGCCCCGTCGACTCGACACAGCATTTCACCTATTCCGCCGGCGCAGAGTAGCTGGTAACCGTAGACGTTTTGGTCTCGATCCACGATGGGTTGTCGGACGAGATGAGGCGTCATAAGAATTTCCCGCAGTTGAGTTCGTAGAATGTCCTCGGTGGCACTCAGACTGTCTGTGCACACTGCGAGTTACTTCGCATCGCTCGATTTTCTTTAAGAAAAAGCAATGGCAATCTGCTTATCGAGAGCACAGCGACGGGCTGATGGCATCTGCTGAAGAATTCACTCGAAGACGGGCAATCCCGCCTCCCTGAGCCATACCAGGTAGACGTCCTCGTTCGCAAATCCAGCGATTCATGGGCTGCCGGATTCCAGCTCTCTTCTGTTCAGTCGGGGATTTGCGTTGGGCAAATTTCATACAGTCAGGCGAAGCAGATAAGTCGGCCCGACAAGCAGCGAACTTAAGAGTCCGTCGGGAAAACGCGTAGAAGAGTTCGCCAGAACTGAGTAGACGTCGCCGGGGCCGCGACTCGAACTCTCAACAATCCGGTGAGTGCAGCACAGGATCGGAATCTGTTGATTCTTTGGTGAAGGAGAACTGTTGCTTGAGCCGTCGGGTGATGCGGTTCGTCGAGCACTGAATGTCGCAGTGCGGAGCAGAACGCCGATTCAATTGCTCACTTTGATTTCGCGGAATTCGCCGTCCGACTGCTGAGCCAATCGCTCAAGCCAGCTGATTTGTCGCGACACGACGGTGCCATCTCCGAATTTCACGACGTGGATCGTTGTGCCGCCCGTGTGACGAGCAATCTCTCGAAGGTCGGCGGCGCTCAGGGCGGGTTCGTCACCATCAGTCAGAAAATACAGAACGTCCGGCTTCAGGCTGAGTGCTTCAATAATTGCCGGTTTGTGTTCGGTGCCTCGATCTGAAGTGATGCGATCAACTTCCTGTGACGCGAGTTGATTGTTAAGGTCGGTTGCAAAATACATCGGCTGTTCGGCTTGCCTGCGCAGCTTCAGTCGTTCGCGAAGTTCGTTGTAGAATATCACCGCGAATTTCTGGTTGGGCTGCAACAGCCGCAGGCTTGCCTTCAACTGGCTTTGAGCGATCTTCAGGCGACCGCCGTGCATGCTGCTGCTGGTGTCGATCAGGTAAACAAATGTTTTTCCGACGCCCGAGATATTCATGAACGTCGTTTCACCCGGGCCGCCGATTCCACCGATCTTCGCGCCGCCGCCAGCTTCGGATGGTTGGATCAAATTGCCTCCGCCGCCTGATGTCACTCGCTGCTTGCCGCCGATTGGTTCGCCAGGACCGATCAGGGCGGGAAGCTTTGACGGGGATGAACCGTTGCCGTTCGCCTCGGCGTCGGAATCGTTGAGCAGGTCATCAATGCTCGGTGCTTCTGATGGCAGCCGCTCTCTTGAATTTGCATCGGAGTCAGCCGTCATATTGCTTTCAGACGACTGGCTGATCTGATCCTGGCCGTCTCGGGTTTGTTCGTCAGTTCCCGCGCCCGGAGCACTTCCCTCGGCGGCGGATCCGCCGTCAACGCCGTCCACCACGAATAGCCCAACATTGCGAAACGGATCTCCTCCCGCTTGTCCAGAACCAGCATTTTGGCAGCCGCGAAGGGAGAAACTCGCGATGACAAAGGCCATCGTGTGAAGAATCAAAGACAGAATGCTGCTGGCGAGCAGCGAGCGTCGTGAACCTTCGAATTGAATTGGAACGGTTGCCACAAGTGTCTCCGCAAAGCAGAAGGCTAACACACGCGGATTATACGGGTCGAGGGGAGATTGTCAGGGACAACTCGATTACGTGCTGTTTGCCGCAGAGCGAGCCGAGTGCGTGGGTGCCTTGAATCTGGCCTCGCTGCAGAATGAAGGGGCGTTCCATTCACCACAGAGCTTCCTTACATTCCCAAAAGGGTATGACAATGAGCCAATGACCAGCAAAAGTGAACCAGCACGCCGTCGACTCGAATTTTGAATCGCGGCGCCGCGAATTGGAAAACTGCGATGAACACGAATACACATGAAAAGTCGGGCTCGCGGAAGACTCAAGGACACGATTTGACGACGAGCCGTCTTCGTTGGAGGTCTTCTTCATCAATCTGAAGGCAATTGTTCCCTTACTCTTCTTGCTCGGCTTTTTTATTTAAATAATTCATGTCACAATTTTGGCATGGACGCTGGGTGGCGATGTGGTCCAATGAGTCATGCGTATCGCGTCGCGGCGTTTGGTCATGCAGCAGCTCAAGGACTCTAATGAGTCGCTGGGTGGCATGCCTTGAGGGAAATTATTCTCATGCATTTTCGCTGTCCCAATTGCAATCAACCCGTTGATATCGCGGCCGGTGCTCCCAACCTGGAGGCGACTCTTGACGTCGTCACCTGTCCTTCCTGCTCCAAAGCTTTCAGTCTTTCCGGGGATCAAGGCGATACAGAAGTCTCGTTAACCGGGATGAAGATTGGTCACTTTGAAGTCCATGAGCTGGTTGGCGAGGGAGCATTCGGGACGGTCTACAAAGCGTGGGATTCTGAACTGCATCGGAATGTTGCGATCAAGGTGGCCCGGTTGAACCGAATCTCGAAAGAGACCGCAAAACAATTCGTTCGGGAGGCTCGTGCAGCTGCCGGAATTCGAAATCCCAATGTGGTTCAGGTGTTCGAGATCGGAACGCTTGATAACTCGACGTACATCGTGAGCGATTTCGTCGACGGGATTTCTCTTTCTGAATGGCTGAAGGTCAATAAGCTAAGTCCCAAAGACGCCGTTGGGATGATGCTCAAGATCTGTCGTGGAGTGCAGGCCGCTCATGAAACCGGAGTGATTCACAGAGACCTGAAGCCAGGTAACATCCTCCTGAATCAGCAGAAAGAACCGCTGATCACCGACTTTGGACTCGCCAAGCGAGAGGCTCCCAACGAGATTACTGTAACGCTCGACGGAAAGATTTTTGGAACGCCCGCTTACATGTCGCCTGAACAGGCTCGAGGTGACGTGAGGGATATTGGAAGATTGTCAGATGTCTATTCACTCGGAGTGATCTTCTTCGAGTTGCTCACCGGCCGACGGCCTTTCACGTCGACCCAATCCAGAACGATTCTGTATCGGATTCTGACCGAAGATCCGGTCTCCCCCCAAAAAATCAACCGCGACGTTCCGACCGATCTGGAGCGTATTTGCCTTCAGGCTTTAGAGAAGGTCCCCGAGAAACGTTACGCGTCCGCTGCGGACTTTGCCGCCGACCTTGAACGGTATCTCAATGGTTTCCCCGTCAAAGCTCGTCAATACGGCGCCTTTCAACGTGCCTCGAAATGGGTTCGACGAAATCGCGCGATTTCCGCTGCAATACTCGTCGCGGCGGCAGCAGTTTTTGCAATCGTGCCCAGCGTTTTCCGACGACCGGCAGGAATGGTTTCTGTGATCGCAACAACCGATCCGCCAGCAACGCGAATCGTCTTTACCCGATATAACGACGCATTGCGTGTGCCACATCGCTCATCGTTTTCGATCGAATCCGCCGCTAGCGAAAAAACCTGGCTTTGGCCAGGTCTCTACAAGGTTGAAGCCTTCGGCAGCGATAATCGGTTTCACGAGGTTTGGCGGAGAGTCCCCGACTTAAGGCAGCAAAGTGCTCGTGATCAATTCTTTCCGCACAAGTCCTGGAAAACCAACGAAGATGGAACCGTGCTTCTGCCGGAGTTTCGTCTGTTCCGCGAGTCTGACATTCCCGACAAAATGGCGTCAGTGACCGGCGGAGTGTTTTCCATGGGCGTCAATGATGTGCAAAAACTTTCGCCGAGGCATGAACATCGGGTTCGCGATCTGCTGGTCGGCATCAATGAAGTTTCAATGGATGACTTTCGAAGGGTCCTTGGTCAGTACAAATTGTCAGGCCTTGATCAGACATATCTGAGTCTCGTCGACGCTCGATTTGGTGATCGTTCAGATGAAGCGGGGGATATGCCTGTTACCGGTTATCCCAAAGATGTGGCCATTTTGTATTGCGAGCTCAGTGGCGGCAGGCTTCCAAATCATGCCGAGTGGGAATTCGTTGCGACTTCGGCGGGAACGACAAACTACTCCACAGGCGAATCACCCCCGGTTGCAACCATTGAGGAGTTGAAAGTGGTCAGCACCAAAGAAAGTTCGCCAGACGAGAGCCACGCGACTGGAGTGCGGAACCTGTGCTTCAGCGTCGGTGAGTTCACGGACTCTGTTCCAGTGACCTATACGATGCTTTACCCGCAACTTTTCAATATTCCTCCGGCCGAAGAGAACCCTGAAGTCATGGCTCTGCTTTCAACCCGTGAGGAGGTTCGAGGAGCCGATTTGGCCTGGGTTCTTGGAATGCCATCAACAACAACGCCATCGGGAAGGACAAGATGCTCGATCGATTCCGTGTGGGGCACAGATGCCGATTCCACAAAGAATCGATCCAGAATCGGATGGCGGTTGTTTCGCTCGAAACTCGTCGGCAATGCTGTTCGCTGACGGCGAGTTGTTATGGTGCTTCGACCCACTCCGCGTCGCCCAGATGCAGGTGGAACACCTGTTTGTCGTCGCCTGCAAAAACACCGATTTCCCGAATGTTGTCCGATTTGTTAGCCGCTAGTGGAGTTGCTGAGGTGACTTCTTTCGCTTCTGCGACTTCTTCCGAAAGTCGCATTCCCAGCCGCTGATCATCGCGGCCTTCTTTGTAGGCTTTTAAGATCACAAAATCGTACCTCTTGCCATCGTTTATGACTTTGATAAACGATTTTGCAGCAATCTTCCAGCCATTCTTTGCGGTGATCGCGTCTGCCTGCGCCTTTGTCAGTGGCTTCACAGCAATCTCGCTTGCGTTGCTGTAGAGCGTTCGAGTTGTCGTTGTCCCCTCTTCCTCAATCCGTGCCGCCTTACCCACGGGTGTCGGGTCTGAGCAGAAGTCGCCATTGCACGGATTGGGAGTCAGATTGCAATCGGCAAACAGGGTTTGACTGATGTTCGGACACAACGTTGCGTCCCATAAGCAAATACCATTACCGAGATCGGCGATGACTGAATTTCGACACAAAAGATCTTGTGGAGGTTCCTGCCCTTTGCCTGCCTGCATTGGCATCGGACTGCTTGGTGATACGGAAAGTGGTCGATGTGTCGGACCCGCAGCGGATAGCATCGCTGAGTCGGGACCATAGATGAAACAAACGACTAAAAAAACGAGGAGCTTCTCGATCGCACAAAAATGTCGCATAATTCAGTGGCCCTGTTTCTGTTTTCCCAAAACTCATTCAACTCATCAATAACGACCAGCTCTTTAGTCAAAACGAATGCCGAAGGCTGGCGGTCGAAATAGGCATGACAGGTGTTTGGATCACTCTAGCGTAGTGCTGTCCGGACTGCCACTTAAGGTCTGCGAATTTTTTTGGGTGACGAGTGCCATCGTACCGATTGACTCGCATTCTTAATGACGACCGGATGCTATCGTGAAGCGACTGAGGAGAGCATTGCGTCGTCAGAGACTTCATCGACGGCGTGTAGCAATGTGTCGACCAGTGGCATTCGGAATTTGATCAAGCCTGTCAAGCAAGTGAAGCAGCATCGCCGTGTCGGGTACGACGGAGATGTCCAGTAGCTGTCCATTGTGAGAAGAACTGCTGATGACATGAGAGTCGCCAGTTTTTAGAGTACTGGGATGGAAGGGACTCCATCACACGAAAGGAATCATGAAGGTGTGCTGAAGCTGGTGCTTCAGTTGCAGAAACAGCTTGCATCTCAGGCAAGCTGATTGAGCGGCAGGCGAAGCGGATTGAGGATCTCGAGTCGGAATTGAAAGAGCTTCGAAAGAAGAATCCGACTCAGCGGCTGGATGAAGCGTATTCGGTCAAGGCTGAGGAGAAACGTCGGGAAGACGCTCAGCAGGATGGAAAGTCGAAAGAGCAGAAGCGGACGTCCAAACGACGCGGACGAATCACGACTGCCGAAAAACTAACGCTGGCGACTCAGGAAGAAAATGTCTGCCCTGCCGAGTACACGCTGGAGGAATGCACATTTCGATATTTCCGCGTGGCATGGAGAATCATCAACGGTCAGGCAGTCCTCGTTGCTTATCACATTCATGCCGGGCCGGACAGACGTGTTCCTCAGGTTCCCGGCGTTCCGAAGCGGGGTGAGTTTGGCACGGAGATCATCACCTCTCTGGCCTATCAGCACACCATCGCCGGACTGCCGCTCGATACTGTCATTGGCGAATTCGAGTTCTACTGGAATCTGGCGTTGCGAAAGTCTCAGGCGGACAGCATGCCGAATCGGCTTGCCAGGGAATGGCTGCCGGAGTTTGCCCCGTTGTGCCAGTTGCTTGCAGTGTCGGCTGTGGTGTATGCCGACGAGACGAGCCGGAGCATCAATTCGGTATGGGCGTTTCTGTGGCAGCATTCTCGCATCACAGTCTTCGGCTGTCGCAAGGACGGCGACACACTGGCCGTGCTGTTGAAGAAAGAAGAATTCCAGGGCATCCTCGTGAGCGACGACGCGGCTGTGTACCACGGATTCAGTCGTGCTCAGCGCTGTTGATCTGTCAGCGGATGTGCCGCCGAAAGTTGGGCTCATCTGCTTCGCAAAGCGATTCGACTGACGCTGCTGAAGCCCGAACGCCAACAGTACAAGGATTTTGTGGAAGCGATGCTGTCGATCTACCGCAAAGGCAAGGCCATCTCTGCCGACAAGCGATTGAGCGAAGCCGGTCGTCGTGCTCGCGTGGAACAGCTTGTCGATGCTGTCTGCGACTGCACGGGTGCTCGCTTTGCCGACGAGATGAAACCGGCTGACGAAGCGGAGAGGGACTTCTTCAATCTGACTCACGAGATCATTCGTCTGATGTCTGAGGATGAACTGTTTACGTTTGTGATTTACCCGGAAGCGGACGGCACGAACAATATCAGCGAACGACAGCTTCGCGGCCCGGTTCAGGATCGCGTCACTGGCCAGACCAACAAAACAGAACGCGGCGCCCGGCGCCGTACTGTGATCACCAGTGTGGTGGATTCACTTCGGGCTCATGTGCCAAAGCTGACCTTAAAGACAGTTCTGAAAGAACTGGATCGCTGGCAGGAAACAGGCATCAGCTGCTTCCGCCGACTGGTGCAGAAGCTGAAGCTTCCTGCTTTGAGCCTTCCAGAAAAGATCGTCTCGCCGCTGCAACTTCTGGTGCCGCTGAACAACACCGGCTGACTGAATGGCCCTTACACAGCCACCAGCAACGACATCAGAACAGCCCAACACAATCACGCCGCAGATCGCCAATCTGCTTTTCCTTCACGCTGCGCAGGATGGACAGCTACAGTCGGTTCCCTGAACAATGTTTCGTTCACCGGCATTTATAGTCCGGGATTTAGTCCGGCGGCGGTTACACTTGGAAGCGTCAGTTACGCTTCGTCATCGATCTCTCTGATTGAAATTCGTGGAACGATCCCAGGCTCGCAGTACGATCAACTGAATCATATCGGCCAGCCACTGCTCGGTGGGTTGCTGCAGGTGGAGTTGCTGAATGGCTTCCAGCCAGCGATCGAAGATTCGTTCGAGTTTTTGAAGGTAACGTCAGGCGTCATCGGTACATTTGACACCGAGCAGCTACCTGTCCTTCCGGCAAATCGCCGATGGCATTTAATCCACGGAAGTAACGACGTCGTCCTCAACGTGGTTGCCAATAACGCCGCACCAATTAACATCGGCCTGACCAATAGTTCTGTAGCAGAGAACGCTGGCTCCAATGCCATCGTGGGCACTTTGAGCTTCACCGATCCCGATCCAGGGGATACAGCCACCTTCATCCTTCCTTCGGGATTTGGCAGCAATGCTCTGTTCAACATCGCCTCCGATGGAACAACGCTTCGTGCCAACAGGTACTTCAATTTCGAAGTGCTGAATTCCTACAGCATCACCGTCCGCGTGACCGATGCTGGCGGTTTGTCGTTCGACAATCAGTTCACCATCAACGTGACCGACGTGAACGAGGCTCCCAAGTGGCATTTCCCTGACTGGATCAACAATCGCCGAAAACCTGCCGAGCGGGACGGCGGTTGGCACATTCTCAACCAGCGATCCAGATGTATCAAACACGTTTACCTACTCTTTGATCACTGTGCCGGGCAATTCCGACGACGCGAGTTTCACGATCGACGACAACACGTTGAAGACGACGGCCGCCCTTGATTTTGAAACAAAGAGCAGTTACTCGCTGCGAGTCCGCTCAACTGATCAAGGAGGACTGTCGTTCGAGAAGGACTTCACGATCACCGTTAATGACGTTGTTGAAGACGTGACAGCACCGGTGACCCAGATCACGGCATTGCCGTCAGCTTCCAATCGCCTGACGCTGAACATCGCTGTGACTGGGAATGATCCGGGAGCGGGTGCATCGGGAGTACTGGAATACGACCTGTATGTTTCAACGGGCGGAGCGTTTGCAAAATTCGCCACTGTGCCAGCGGCAGCGCCGACAGCGACGTTTACCGGTTCGGCCAACACGACCTATTGGTTCCGAAGTCTCGGGCGAGACAACGCGGGCAATGTCGAAACCAAGACCACGTCGGACACCTACACTCGTGTTGGCGATATTGTGCCTCCGGCGACTCAGGTGACGACGGCGGTTCCGAATTCAACGGGACTCTTCAATGTGTCAGTGACCGGCACGAAGACCAGTGGTTCTGCGTTGGCTCACTTTGATGTTTACGTGTCGGTTGATGGAGCTGCAGCCATTCTGATCGGAACGGCGAGCGGCGGCGTGGCGAACGGCGGTGCCTATTCGGGTTCAGTCACTTATCAAGGCGTTGCCAACGGAGCCAGCCATACGTATGCGTTCTACAGTCGAGGCCGCGATGGGGCTGGAAATATTGAAGCGGCTCCTGCGAGTGCCGATGTGACTGTGGTCTACTCGTTCTCCGCTGTGCCGTTCACCGCGACAGCGATCGACGTGCAAAACGGATCGTCGAATCGGTCGTATGTTCGCAACCTCGATGTGCTGTTTTCGAGTGCCGCAGGTGTCAGCAATCTGCTATCGACCGATCACGTGAGAGTCGAACGATTCGCCATCGATGCGACTACCGTGGATCCGCTCACAGGAACCGAAGTCACCGGCTTTGTACTTTCTCAGAACGGGAACAAGCTTGGACTGGACTTTGGCTCCACCGGGCTCGGCGGCCTTCGTCAGGCGGGAAATGGCTTCTACCGGATCTTCGTGGATATGGATTTGAACGCCTCATTCAGCGACATCGCTGACAAGAAGTTCGAGTTCCATCGCCTCTTCGGTGATGCCAACGGGGACGGCAAAGTGGACGTGGCGGATACGAATCTGGTCACCAGCCAGCTTGGCCGAACCGGCAGCAATCTCAGCGGTGATCTTGACGGTAACGGAGTCGTCAATAGCACCGACCGCCTGTTCTCAACTCAGCAACGAGGCAAGAAGCTGCTCGACTTCATGCTCGGTTTCCTCGACGACTAATCGAGATGTAATAAGTCTGAGCCTGAGGCGCTAGCCGATTTGATGCTGGCGAATCGGCTAGCGCCTCAGGCTCAACGGGGACGTTTCTTTATGCCTCAGGCCAAATACCTCCATCGAAATCTAAGTCTTATGTTCAAATCATGTGTGTTTGCAATCTGCCTGCTGGCATCATCCGTGTGTGCCAATGGTGCCATCATCGTGCAAGTCCAAAACGCCACAATCACCACCGGAGGAAGCGGCTTTGTCGATGTCATGATCAGCTCAGCTGGATCGGACAATCTGTATGCGGCCGGATACGAATTCGAGATCACTGGTGACATCCTCAACGGCAGCCTGCGGTTCCTCCCTTCATTCGATCCCGGGGATCCGCTGAATCCATTGAATCAATCGAGTTCAGAGCAATCAGTGTCCGGGCCAAGGCCTTATGTTTTTCGTCCAAACACATCGGTGGATAACTTCTATGCAAACCTCGGGACCTCTGAGACCAGCCTTCTCGGCGCAGACTTTGGCAGTGTCGCTGCAAATGTCACGCTGAACAGCACTCAACGGCTTCTGGCTCGTCTCGAGATCCAGCACATCACATCAACCCCGACCGCAGCTATGAACGACACGTTTTCAATCATGCTGAAGAACACATCGCAGACCGTGTTCTCCAGCGTTGACAATCAAGGTACCGTTGCAGACATTTCGGACGATATCATCACTCAACTGGACATCGACGGTTCTTCGTTCACCAACGTCGGCACAATCACCTTTAACAGTACGGCCGTCCCCGAACCCGGAACACTCGGAGTCCTCTCGCTCGCTGCTGTCGCCTACTTCGGCCGTCGTTTGCATCATAGACGACGGAGGCCGCTTGCTGAGTAACAGAGTCGAAATCGGAATCAGCCAGCGAAATTACGCTATATGCATCAACGGCGGTGCATCAGATGGGATTCTTTGTTGGATTCGTTATTGGCTGGAATTCGCAGCGTTCGTTCTGGATGAGTGAAGTTAACGGGCGTTTGAATGGTGTCAGGAGGGAAGTTGGTTGGTGGATTCATTGAAAGGACTCGCGTAGGATGCGGCTTCATCGAACGATGGCCAGACGCAAAGGCTCGCAGGCGATCGAACCCATTGGCATTTCGCAGATCGTGCATCAGGGAGGATAACGCAACATGAAAAAGCCGATCTCATGTGGTTTTCTCATCGTACGCGGCCGACCGATTGATTCCTTTCTGCTTATGAAGCACCCGACTCGGTGGGACCTGCCAAAGGGACACGTCGATGAAGGAGAAACCGAACTCCAGTGTGCGTTGCGGGAACTGGTTGAGGAAACCGGAATCACGGAACAGGATATCGAAGTCGATCCGGACTTTCGTTTTGAGAATCGTTACCTGGTGAATCAGAAGCGATACGGCGGAGAAGGCTCCGTTGAGAAAGTGCTACACGTGTTTCTGGCGTGGTTGAAACACCCTGTCAAAATCAGACTGACCGAGCATCATGGTTTTCGTTGGTTCCCGTGGAATCCGCCGCACGAAATTCAGGAGCTGACGATTGATAGCCTTCTGCATTCCTTGGAAGTGTACCTCGCCAGGATCAACGCTGGTGCGGCTCCGTCCAGTGACGAAAACATCAAGCCGGACTGAAGTGGCAAAGCGGGCGGATCGAATTCGACTGCCTCACGAGCTGCATGAAAGCATCGAACAGCCTGCTTTGTGACGAGCCCATTCGGGGCGTTTGCCTGCCAGCTCTTCGTGTTCCGGTTGTTCATCGTAGGGACGCCGAAGGACTTCAAGCAGTTCCTTGATCATTGCAAAGTCGCCCTGCCCTGCTCGATCGATGGCCATTTGAGCCAGGTAGTTGCGGAGCACATATTTGGGATTCACCGAATTCATGCGTTCGCGGCGGATAGAGTCGGTGAGTAGTTCCTGGCGTGTGCGATTCTGGTAACGGACAACCCATTGAGTCAGCTTAGCCCTATACTCGTCCGTCAACTGTTCCGGCTTGTACCACGCGTCGCTTAGCACTGAGATAATTTGTGCTTCCGCTGCAGAATTCTTGAGGGCTGTCTCCCTGGCCGAATCCAGCGGGAGTGTTGCAAGGCGACGATAGAAGATGGTCATGTCTGTTTCGATCTCCTGCATCAGGTCCAATAGATCGTTTGAGAGCGTGTGGTCTTCTTCAGCATTACGAGGCGTCAGGCCCAGTTTGGCGAGCAGCATCTCGTGGCAGCCGTCGTTGAAGGAGGTCGAGTACAGGTCGATTCCTTTCTGCAGTGGCGTCACCGAATCAAAGATTGGAGCCAGGGCGTTTGCAAGCTGGACGAGGTTCCACATGGCAATCTGCGGTTGCTGACCGTAGCTGTATCGCCGACCGCTGGCGTCCGTTGTGTTGGGAGTCCAGTTGGGGTCGTAGTCTTCAAGCCAGCCATACGGGCCGTAGTCGATTGTCAGGCTAAGGATCGACATGTTGTCGGTATTCATCACGCCGTGAACAAATCCGACTCGCATCCAATGGACGATCATCTCCGACGTGGAACGACAGATTTCGGAGAACCAGGCGGCGTAGGTTTCCTGTGATGGTGCTCCAAGGTGAGGAAAGTCCGTCTCGATTGTGTGGTCCACGAGCTTTTGAAGTGTGTCAGTGTCTCGCCGCGACGACAGGATTTCGAAGTTGCCAAAGCGAGTGAATGACGGAGCGACTCGGCACACGATCGCTCCCGGTTCACGTTGCGGATTGCCATCGTAAAACATGTCCCGCACGACTTGTTCTCCGGACAGCACCAGACTCAACGCGCGCGTTGTGGGGACGCCGAGATGAAACATGGCTTCGCTACAAAGGAACTCGCGAACGGAGGATCGCAGGACAGCCAGCCCGTCGGCTGTTCTTGAGTAGGGCGTCGGCCCTGCTCCTTTGAGCTGCAGCATCCAGCGTTGATTGCGGCTGTTGACGACTTCGCCAAGGTTGATGGCTCGACCGTCTCCCAGTTGTCCGGCCCAGTTGCCGAACTGATGGCCTCCGTAGCACATCGCAAACGGGTCCATTCCCTCCAGTTGTCGATTGCCGGAAAAGATCTCGGCAAAGTCTGTTGTATCGACGGAAGCTGGTGACAGTTCAAGCAGCTCAGCAACTTCCCTTGAGTGCGCAATCAACTGCGGTTTCGCGACCTTTGTGGGAAGGACTCGCGAATAACATGCACCTCGAACCTGGCGTCGAGTGTTTTGGGTCTGCGGATCACCGGGGAGCAGGCGAGTGAACCGATTGTCGAATACAAGTTCGTGCAGGCCGAGTGCCATAGAGTTGCCAGCAAATTCAGGTCGAAGAAGATTGCGATGTCAAATGATCGTACTGCGGGATTCTAGCAGCCACCAGCACAACGACCACGATAGACGGCTTGTCTCCGTCACGGATAGGCTGATACAACTGCAAACTCAATGGTTTGAATCCTTTGCCGACGGCCACTGTGCATGCTGGCTCCACAACGCAGCCTTCTGTGGCGTGCCGTCCGACAGCAATCCTGGAGAAAGTTAAATGCCAGAGCTTGGCCGTCGAGATTTTTTGCATCATTCGGCCGTCGCTGCCAGTGCTTTGGCAGTCGGCAGATCGCTGGCACAGGAAGCCGGTGAACGTCCTCCAAAAACTGCCGCGGTGACGGTGCTGAATCCGAAGAATCGAGTTCCAGTGGCTCTCATCATGGACGACTCCACGTGTCTCGTGAATCTCAACCGATTCGCCGTGCCACAGTTTGCAACGGCGCTTGGTCCGGAGTCGCCTCATGCAAAACTGGCGTGGCGAGAATGGCCGACGGAGATTCCAGATTCGTTTGTTCGCAAGTTCGGAGAATGGTGTTCTGAACAGGGCGTGAAGGGTAAATACAGCATCGTGCCGTTCCCTGCATGTGTTGGTCGACTGGATCGCATTCTCCCCGGCTGGACCGCGCGGGAGTTGGAAGACAGCATTGAGCTGGTGCGAAAACTCATGCTGCCGAACTGGGACATTCATCCGGAGATGGTGACTCATACTCGAGTGATCGATTTGAAGACTGGCCATCCGTATGAAGATTCTTCAAAGCGATTTATGGAGAATTGGGATTGGGCCACTGGCCGTTCTGCCGATGAGCTGGGCGAATACATGGCTTTCGCGCTGCGGATCCTGAAATCTATTGGGCTGCCATGTGAAGGTGTGACAACGCCGGGTGGCTTTGCGAGTCGTGCTCGCCCACAGTTGGCTCAGGCCGCATTTGAATCAGTCCGCGATGTCTTTGGTGCCGAGATTCCTCACTATTTTCGTGATCTGTTTTCCGATGGCGACCAAAGCGTCGCGCCATTGGTGCAGAATGTTTCCGGGCTCGATGGTGCAGATCCTCGCTGCGTTGTTCATACAATTGGCTGCACGGGCGACTGGACTGGCGGTTGGGACTGCGCTCCACCGGAAGGCGCTGATAAGTTTATCACAGAAGACGGCGCGTCTGGTCGCATGGTGGATGTGATTGGACGTGGCGAACCGGCATTAATGGTGGCTCACTGGACTGGTTTCTACTTCAATGGACAGGAAACCGGCTTCAAGGTTTTTCAGGAAGTCGTGCGTCGGCTAAAAGCGCGTTTTGATAACCTCCACTGGATGAAGCTCAGCGAAGTCTCACGATATTGGGCCGCCAAAGAACTAACGGCAATGGAGCTGGCAAATCCAGGATTGATTTTCGAGGCTCCGTTTGCGTGTCCGCAGTTTACAATCGAATGGAAGAGCGACGGACGATTCCCACGACAACTTCAGCAGGAAGGCAAGGCCAGTTTGCTGACCGAGGCGAGTTCATGGAAGAATCTTCAGCCAAACACGTGGTGCAGAAATGGTGGCAACATCATCGCGTGCATTGCGTTGCCAAAAGGGCGTTCGGGCCTCTCCCTCAGTTGAATCGTCATTGTCGACAGGCCCACTGGCAACGTCGGCGGATGTCCGGTATACCACGGTTGTGGGTTGAGAAAATGTTGTCCATTTGGAAGTACTCATGCACTGTATCAAAAAGCAAACGGCTTCGTCTGGAGTTTCTCGGCCTGCTGCATCGTTGCTGAGGTTTGGCACTTTACTGATTTGCTTTCTTGCGGGTTGTGGCAACGACGAACGAGCGCACAATGCTCAAGTGGATGCTGAAAACCGCACTGTGGCAGATTCCTCGGGTGCGGATTTGAAGTCTAAGGGGACATCGAAGTCGTCGACACCCGAGCCGGAAACATATGGTCAGGTGGAATTCAAGCCGTTATCACTGAGCAACGTACCGCGTTTGACGACGATAGATTCCGATGCATCAGCGGACGGCGATGTGGACACGGAGAAACAGATTCAGTCGATCATTGCCGGGCTGCAACCTCTTCAGATTCTGCTTGGACAGTGGCGGGGCACGACGCGGCGTGAGTTCGAAAACTTTAAGGCCGTCGACAATCATGAATGGGTCTGGGATCTTCGCACAGATCCCATTCGCCCAGCGCTGACTATTAACTCCGACAAAAGTCCCTACTTGAAAACGGGACGACTCACCTGGGATGTCGCAACCGAAAAGTACTCTCTCGAAGCGACTGATGTCTCAGGGAGGACTCGTAAATACGCTGGTGGTTTTTCAGAACCTGTGCATGAAATCGTTGGCAGTGATGACAAACTGCACAAAGTGTTTCGCCTTGAGTTCGATCAGGTGGAGCTATCCGATGGCGAGGACGGTGAACTCTGGCAACTCGCGATTGATCAACAGGAGAACAATCGTTACCTGCTCGAGATTGGCAAGCGACGTGGAAGTGCGGCATACGCTCGATACGACACCGTTTCGACTCAGCGCGAGGGGACTTCGTTTGCGTTAAGCGACGCGGACTATGGCGAGAAGACCTGCATAATTTCGGAAGGTCTTGGCACCACGGAACTGACCTTCAAAGGGCGTTCGTATTGGGTTTGTTGTTCGGGCTGCAAGGCGGCGTTTGAAGAAGATCCTGAAAAATGGATCGCTCGCGCGGCGATTCGGGAACCAAAGAAGTAGTCAACCATGGCTCACGAGCGTTCCATCATCGCAATCGACGTCGGCAACACGCGCGCGAAGTTCGGGCGGTTTGCGATCTCTCGGAGTGGCGTCATTACTCCCGTCGAGATCGTTGCGCGGATGCTGAATGCCACGGACGATTTGTCACAGGCATTTCAGCAATGGTGGGCCGGTCAACATTGTCCGCAGCCTCTTGCTGCGATGGTCGCTGGAAGTGATCCCGACGTCCGCGATGAATTAATCGGACGATGGCCGCTGAAGCAATGTGATCCGACGGTTGTGAACAGCTATCAGCAGATCCCTGTCACGGTCGATGTCGATGTTCCGGCGCGAGTCGGCATCGATCGTTTGCTGAATGTGTATGCCGCCAGCAAACTGTTGAAACTTCCGCAGCCAGTCATAGCCGTCGACTCAGGGACTGCAACGACAGTCGACTTGATGACTTCGGACGGCATGTTTCGTGGAGGCAGCATTCTTCCCGGGCTGCGACTATCGGCTCATGCCATGCACGACTACACCGCTCGCCTGCCGTTGCTGAATTTCGACGAAACTCTGTCAACAGATCTGCCGGAAGTGCCCGGCAGAAACACGGAGTCCGCAATGCGTGCGGGGTTGTTTATTGGCCAGCTAGGCGCGGTCAAGGAACTGGCTTCTCGGCTTACTGACGCTGCGATGGGGCGATTCGGCGAAGCAACGGAGCCGCACTTGTTCGTGACGGGCGGCGGTGGTCGGCAGCTTGTTGAATATCTTCCGAACGCCACTTATGTAGACAGCCTAGCGCTCCATGGATTGGCAATGTTGTGTTTTGCGTGACCATGTTCCAATGGAAGGCGACAATCTGTCACGGTCGCAAGCCGTTCTTTCAAAGAAGCAAGCCGCTACAAAAAAATGGCCGAGTGGACTTCTGATGAAAGTCGCACTCGGCCTGCTTAAGTTTTACGATTTGCGGTCACCGAAAGCGGATGGACAATTGCTCTGTTATTCGTCGCCGTTTGTGTTTCGATACAGCTTGCTAGTCGCTCCGTTAGAGACCAGCGGACGAGCCTTTCGAGTTGAGAAAGCGCCCGAGATCGCAGCGGAGCTTGACCTGGCGCCAATTCCAGGCTTCGTCTTCGTGCTGGCAGCGCCGTTGGCTAGCACTGCTGGGAACCGCTTAGTTGGCGAGTATGTCAAACTCTTGCTTGAGTATCCGATGTAATCCAGGAAGCTTGACAGGCTGATCACATAGACGCCGTTGTTTTCTGCGGCATCTGTCATGTCTTCCTTATGTGACCGCATCTTGTTGTAGATCTCCAACTGAGCAGTATCGGCTGTATTTTCGTCCCCCATGTCGCCAACCAGGAGGAAGCGAGTCTGGGAAGTGATGCGGCTGTTAATGTCTGCTGTCGTCAATTCCTCATTGTTCTTGCCGAGGATCTTGCCCTCATCGTTGACCTCAAGACAAATCTCAGCACCCGCTCCGCTCACGATACGCTTAAACTCAGCCCGATCACTGCCGGGGTTGCCGTCAAAGTCCAGCAATCCGACCACAGCAATCTGAAGCTTTTGGCCCGGCCAGAACAAAGGTGAGTAGATCGGGTCGTCTGCGGCAAGAGGGTCATTAACATTTTCTTCAACGATGCGTGCTTCAGCCAGCTTGTCACCCAACAGGGAGACGATTTCGATCTTGCCCTTGAGGTCTTTGTCGCTCTGACTGCGTCCCACGCCACTGTTGCTTTTCGCGTAAACTGAAAACGTAGTCCCAATCCGAAGCTCGTCCCGTTTCCCAAGATCCACATAGCATCGACCAGCATTTGAATCAACGAAGGTCAGTTTGCCGTCAGGCTTCTCAAAGGTAAGGCCCTCAATTTTCATCTTGTCCCGGCGCAGACTAATCAATGCCTGACGCTGCTGGCCGTTTTCTTTTTGCAGCTCTTCCATCTCCCGCTCTTTGTTGGTGCGGTAGGTGGCGTATTCGTCCTGAGTTTTTGTTAGCTCGGCCTTTGTATCGTCGATCTGCTTTTCTCGCTGAGCCAACTGTTCGCCATGGAGCCGTTCCTTGTCTCGAAGTTCGGTTTCTTTCTGATCCATGGCCGCCTTCATGGATTTCATGGCGGCATCATGGTTCGTGACCAGTGCATTGAGTTCGGAGATCTTGGTATTCAACGCCGTTTGACGGTCTGTTGAATTCTGCAAATTCATGTCACGCAGTGTTGCGGTGTTTATGACAGCTTCTTTGAGGCTATTGGCTGCTGATGAACCGTCGGCCGATCTCTTGGTAATCTCAAGTTTTGACTTGTTGACAACTTCGTCAGTTTCGCCCGGTTCACCAATCAGCTCCTTGAGCTGCCGAACTTCGTCCAGGCTGCCCTTTACTGTGGTGTTCAGCTCCGACTCCTTCTTCGTCGCTGCAGCCAGTTTCGTCGCCAGTTCGCCGCTTTCAGCGTACGAAAAGTACCATGCGATACCGAAACCAACGGAAAGCAGGACAAAGATCGAAAGCGCTATTACAAGTTTGTTGTCGTCTTTCGAAGCCATTGAATTGCACCTGAGAAGGCCAAGGAGCCGTGAAAAATGAGTCTGCCTGTGGAGCCGAGGCAGCGTACATCAAAGAGTTCAAGGGGTCAGACGAGAAAGCCGTTACTCACGGCCGACTCTAACGTGACAAATTCTACGCAATCCGGCAGATACTCGACAAATTCCTTAATCAGATCGACAGTAGCAACGGCTACCGCGTTCCACGCCAAGTTTTACTTTGTTCGGTCGACTGAGGATTGCGAAGATTGGGAAATCTATCAATGAAGATACCGGTCTGTGGTAGGGAGTCAAGAAATTCCTTGCACCAGACAGGTTCTTCCGAAAATGCGTTGGTCAGGGGTCACGTTTTCGAAATCGCCGATCCATTCAGATTTGTCCCAGAGAGGCCTTTCGAGGATAAGTGATCAACCTATCTTCGAATGCTCGACGTTGCAAAGTTGCGAATTTACTGAAGAGATTCAATTGATCTGACGATGCGGCAAAAACCGGCAGTGACTGCAGGTCCGGTTGCGCCGATTGCAGCGGGTGACGGTGGCAACTCTTCGACCGAACGGCATTGAATGAATCCGGCATCATTCCGAGTCAACCTGGTCATCGAGCGTGTGGTTGGGATGTGTTTCTTCGCCTCGGAATTCATCGTTTGGTTGGCACGGTGATGTGTCTGCCGTAGGTCTCGGGATGCGTTCAAGCTCTTCCCACCGTCGAGAAATGCCAGGATGCTCCGTCTCAGGATGCGGAACGCGCTAGGTCCGTTAGAAACGAACTTGCAGTTGGTTGCAGACAGATATTCGTTTTGTCATAGTTTCGACGCCTTCGACAAGGCAGTTGCCGCAGCATGAATCTACCTCCATGACCACGCGGTAACCATGATCACAGTTGCCGTCAGGATGGGTGCGCTGTTCGTGCCTGCCTTCGACTGACACGGACTGTTTCAACCTGTTTGCGGGTGTGTGATCCATGATGTTCGCCGCTCATTCCATTGCCGAGTTCTTCCAGTTCCTCGGGGGATGGCAGTATGTCGTGGCCGCTGTGATTCATGCGGTCTTGTTGGTTCACGTCTTTGCACTGTCTCCGTTCGCCTTTATTTGGCTTGAGCGGAAGGTTTCTGGTCGAATTCAGGACCGTCTCGGTCCGACTCGCGTCGGTGGCTTGTTTGGCTGGCTCCAGTCACTTGCTGACGGCATCAAGTTGATTCAGAAGGAGGATCTTTGTCCTCCGGTTGCTGATTCAATGTTGTTTCGCTCTGCTCCATATGTGGTGTGTATTGCTTCGTTTGCGGCTTTCATGGTGCTGCCGTTTAGTCAGGGTTGGGTGGCGGTTGCTGCGGATTGCGGTCTGTTCATCATGCTGGCGGTGCTGTCGCTTGAGGTGTTCGGCATCATTATGGCTGGTTATTCCAGTGGTTCAAAGTGGTCGCTGTTTGGTGGCATGCGTGAAGCTGCTCAGATGGTGAGCTATGAAATTCCGCTCGCGATTTGTGCCCTTGTGCCGGTCGTGGCTGCTGGTTCTTTGAATCTTGGTGAGATTGGTGGGATGCAGCGGGGTTGGATTGGGTACTGGTTTCTGTTTCACGATCCGTTCACATTTATTGCTTTCTTCGTCTATTTCATCGTGGCTACGGCCAGTTGCAAGCGGGCTCCTTTCGATCTTGCTGAGGCGGAGAGTGAGTTGGTTGGGGGTTTTCACACTGAGTACAGCGGGATGCGGTGGTCGTTCTTCTTTATGGGTGAATATGCCAGCATGTTTGCTGTCTGCGGTATCGCCTCGATTCTGTTTCTGGGTGGATGGAATACCGGAGTTGGGCCGATCGACGCGGCACTGTATGAGGCTCGCAATGCTGGTGCGAATGGCAGCGGTTCGATGATTGTTGGTTACCTTGCCAATGTTATTGGTGCCTTTATTTTTGTTGCCAAGGCGAGCTTTGGGGTCTTTGTTCAGGTGTGGCTGCGATGGACGTTGCCTCGACTTCGCATTGATCAGGTGATGACGACTTGCCTGAAGTATCTGGTTCCGATTAGTTGTTTTCTGTTTTTGGGTGCGACTGTTTGGCCGCTGGCGATGATTTCTTGTTTTGGTCAGTCCACCTGGACCAGTCATCCACTCGGGAGAATGGTTTCTGAGGAAGTGCGGGAATCTCGGGTTGGGGCGAATGTCTCGGGGGCCGTGGTGATTGACGCGGCGATGTTGGATGCAGGTGGTTCCGGAGAGGGGTCAGTTCGATGAGTGGCGAATCCTTTCTGTTTACTGTCTTTGCGTTGGCGACCTGTGTGAGTGCGATCGCTGTCGTCGTGAGTCAGACGGTTGTTCGAATGGCGTTCTGGCTGGTGATTTCACTCGGCAGCACTGCGGCTTTGTTCTTTTTGGCTCATGCGGATTTTGTTGGTGCCGCCCAGTTGTTGGTCTATGTTGGCGGGACTTTGGTCCTGCTGGTCTTTGGTGTGATGTTGACCGCCAGTGGTCCGTATTTGAAGATTGCCACCTCGCCCGGTGAGACGGTGTTGGCTGGCTTTCTGGGGTTGCTCTTTTTATTTGTTGTGTTTGGGTCTGTGAGCGGTGTTGAGTGGCGAAAGCCGGTTGCTGTGGTGGATGCAAATGTGTCAACGGGGGCAGTTGGAAATACGTTGCGTCCCTTGGGTCTGAGTTTCCTGGGGGCTCGTCCCGATGTGGATATTAACGCTGATGTGAAGCATAAGAAGGCTGGTTATCTGCTGCCTTTTGAAATCGTGTCGGTCCATCTTCTCGTGGTGCTCATTGGCGCGTCGTACCTAGCACGTGCGAAGCGACGATCTCAGGCTGCGGGTTAGCTGGATTGAGTTTGCCTTTCAGGGTTTGAATGTTCATGGCTGCTGATCTGAATGCCTATCTACTTGTGGGTGCTGTGCTGTTCGTTTGTGGCGTCATTTGTATGGCCACGAAGAGAAACGGTATTGGCGTGCTGATGGGTGTCGAGTTGGTTTTGAATGGTGCGAATGTCAATTTTGTGGCGTTTTCGCGGTTCACGGATCTGGGGTTGGACGGGCAGGTTTTTTCTTTGTTTGTGATTGTGCTTGCTGCGGCTGAGGCTGCGGTGGCTTTGGCGATTGCTCTGAACTTCTATAACAATCATTTGACCATCGACGTTGATCGTGCGAACAAGCTGAAGGGTTGATCCGCTTCGGTTGACGATTTTGTGGGCTCTATACGACGCTGGTTTTCCTGGAATACCCATGGTTGGCGAAACACTGAGAAACCTGTTGATGATCGCCTGGCTGCTGCCGCTTGCCGGTTTTGCGGTTGAGATCTTCGGTGGATTCTGGGGAACCCGCCAGAGCCGTCTTGCGGCATGGCTTGCGGTGGGTTGCATCGCGACGGGATTCATTTGCAGCGCGAGTGCCCTTGTGATTTGGGGTCAGTCGAATGGCTGGGCGGTATTGCAGTCGCATGACTCGCATGCTGAGCAAGATTCGTCGCACTCTGGTCATGACGAAACGCCTGCGGGGCATGGTGCTGTCGCTGAGGACTCGGGTTACAAGCTAACGTCGATCAATGCTGACGACGCGGTCCCGGCAGAGGGTAAGGCTCAAACCGTTTACTCGGGAACGCTCTATTACCTGGCTCGATTTAGCGGCCTGGATATTTCGCTGGATTACTACATCGACAGTCTGACGCTGGTGATGTTTACGATGGTGACTTTCATCGCCACGTGCATTCATCTGTTTGCGATGGGCTATATGTCGGAGGAGTTGACCGAAGAGTACGTCGATCATCACGCTCATTTGTCAAATGGGCATCATGTTCATCGTCCAGGTCGTTTCTATCGATTTTTTGCGTTCCTTTCGTTGTTTTGTTTTTCGATGCTTGGACTGGTTCTCGCCGGTAACATCTTTCAGGTGTTTATCTTCTGGGAGCTGGTCGGGATCTGTAGCTTTTTGTTGATCGGTTTCTACACCGAACGCAAGTCGGCCAGCAATGCGGCGAACAAAGCATTCATCATGAATCGTGTTGGGGACTTCGGGTTCCTGATTGGGCTGATGGTTCTTTGGACGTTTTTTGGAACTTTCAGGTTCGGTGAAACGGTTGATGCGGAAGGCCATGTCGCTCAGGCTGGGCTGTTCCAGATGCTTCAGCGAAGCGATTCAGGTGATGTGATTCGTGACGCTGAGTCTGGCGATGTTCTGGTTGGATCGAAAGACGCGGCATTAAATCCAGCGAACAGTCGCAAATCGATTCCGTACTTCCTGTTGGTGGTTGCCGGGCTGGGTGTATTCGCTGGCTGTGTGGGAAAGAGTGCTCAGTTCCCACTTCAGACCTGGCTGCCTGACGCGATGGAAGGGCCGACGCCTGTGAGTGCTTTGGTGCACTCGGCAACGATGGTTGCGGCGGGTGTCTATCTCGTTGGGCGGTTCTATCCAATGTTCGTTCAGGAAGTGTTGCTGACAATTGCTTATGTTGGATGCATCACTCTCTTTATGGCGGCGACAATTGCGATTGTGGCGACCGACATCAAGAAGGTGCTTGCCTATTCGACGATCAGCCAGCTTGGCTACATGATGCTCGGATTGGGTGTTTTTGGCTGGGGCGCTGGGCTGTTTCATTTGATTACTCATGCGTTCTTCAAGTCGCTCATGTTTCTTTGTTCGGGCAGCGTGATCTACGGATGCCATCATGAACAGGAAATGCCAAAAATGGGCGGGCTTTGGCGCAAGATGCCGATCACGGCTTTCACCATGCTGGTTGGCGTGATCGCAATCAGTGGTTTAGCGATTCCCGGCTTGATCAATCTCAGCAGCGTCTTTGCCTTCTCAGGCTTCTTTTCAAAGGACGCCGTGGTTGCGACCTCGCTGGCTTTTGTGAAGGCGAATCCTTCGCATTTTCTGCTGTTCCTGATGCCACTGTTGACGGCTGGAATCACAGCCTTCTACATGTTTCGTCTTTGGTTCTACACGTTTGCTGGCAAGCCACGAGACCAGCATGTTTACGATCATTGCCACGAGTCTCCTCTGATCATGACTGTGCCGTTAGTGGTCCTGTCGTTTCTAGCGGCGTTCTGTGCGGCTGGTGGCGAGGATGGGCCTCTGTACCGGTTGATTACCGGCGATCAGCCGTCGCATGTTGCTCATGGGATCGCTGCGTCTTCTGCGGGCTCGCTTGTGATGCCCAGCCATCATGCGGTTCAAGCGGTGCATGGTACGGCAGGTTTATTGGCTTTAATCGCGGCGGCCTCAGGGACGCTGATCGCTTACTTGCTGTATGGAACAACGCTGGTCAACGTCGGAGAGATCAAGCGACAGCTATCCGGGTTTCACGGATTTCTGGTCAGCAAATGGCATTTTGATGAACTCTATGACGCACTCTTCATGAAGCCTGCTCATATCGTAGGGAAGTTCTGCAGTTGGATTGATCGCACAATTTTCGACGGGATCATTCATGGTTCCGCAAAGGTTGTTCTGCTGGTTTCCAAGTGGGAT
>JANMEV010000263.1:0-3286 GCA_031377305.1 Planctomycetota bacterium
GACTTCCATATCCGTTGGAGCGAATCCGAACTGATCTTTGCCCTGAGCAAACGTCATCGGTTCGCTCTTATAGCCAGCGCCTTCGGCAGTCAGCGTCACCACCAGAATTCGTCCGAGCGTCCAGTCCTGAACGAACAATGCGCCTCGGTACGGTTCAGGAAACTGCTCATGCTGATAGCAGATCACTCCAGTGGGTGAGCCCCGACCAAACGTCGCGAGCACCGGCGGCATGTCGGGAAGATTGCCCGACCGCTTCAGACCAGCCGTCACATAACCGGCGTTTGACAACGGCAGGACATGAAAGACTTGTGTTGGCAAATACCACGGCAGCGAAATGTCTCGCTCGTCATCACTATCGTAGGTGAAGAAGTCGCCCGCAGCGTTGAACGCAAAATCGTAGGCGTTGCGGAAGCCGTCAGACACGATTTCGCCGCCGGAGAGATCGGGCTTCAGTCGAAGCAGCGTCCCCGAAACCGGATCTTTGATCGGTGACGTCGGTACGGTCGCGTACGAACTGTTGACGCCGGCAAAATTTCCCGCAATCACATACCACCAACCGTCCGGACCTTTCTGTATCGAATGGACGTGGTGCTCACCGCCGGCGGCGATCTTAAGAAAGACCTGAGCCGGTCCGTCGGCAACATCGTCACGATTATCGTCGCGAAAGATCTGCAGTCCTTCATCGCCCGAACACATCAGGCTGGAACCGAGGAAGAACATTCCCTGCGAACCAGTCGTTGGTTTGTCGACAAATTGTTTGAAGGACTCGGCCTTCCCATCGCCGTTGGCATCGATCAGAATTCGAACATAGCCGGGGCCGGAAACGACGACTCGCCCTTGCGAATCAATCGTCATGGAATGGACGTCGTGGGCCAGTTCGTCGTCGGCAAACTGTTCGACTCGAAATCCATCAGGCACCTGAATTCCGTGGTCCTGAGCCAATAACGAAGACGCGATCGAAAGAATCGTAGCGACCGCGACAACCAGCGTGCAGGATTGTCGATAAGGCAGTGAT
Organism: Planctomycetota bacterium; assembly: GCA_031377305.1. Lineage (GTDB taxonomy): Bacteria > Planctomycetota > Planctomycetia > Planctomycetales > Planctomycetaceae > SXXK01. Next base: position 1,016 of record JANMEV010000263.1, read on the forward strand.
CGATCTCGTCCAGGAGTCATCCGTTCAATTCCTTTGGGCCGTTCGATGACGACCTTGTTCCAAGCCGCCTGACGTTCATGAGGCTCATACTTGCCGGTTTTGCCTGACACTTTCACCTGAGCACTCGACATTCCTATCCGAAACAGGCTCGACGAGCAGGAATGCTGATCCAACGGACGCTCGGAAGAGGGGTCGCGGCGAACTATAGCGAATCTCGTCATTCTCTGTGCAGGCGAATTCCGGAATCACGAGAAGCAGGAGACCAACCTGGAACGGCGGCAATGCAAACGTTCACGCTTCCGTCGCAGGAGCCTTTCGCTGAGCTGCTCGCTGCAGCGCAGCCTGCCTTTCGGGCTCCGTCCGGACGTGCACAATCCGCAGTAGCCGCTCGGCGACTGGCGAAAGCATCTGTCCACGTCGCTGCATGACGATGCGAGCCGTGTCGATGGCGGTGTCCAAAGCTTGCGGACTGCTCAGTTCACCCCAAATAACACTCGAGAATGAGGGGACAAAGCGAGGCAACAGACGTCCTCCGGGCACAACCATGGCCATAATTCCTACGGACGATCCCGTGTTGAACATGCTGTCGAGGGCGGTCTTGGAATGGTCGCCAATGAAGGAGCCAACCTTGGTGATTCCGGAATCGATCATTTGCCCCTGTAGCGGCATCTTGACTGTTGAGTAGTCGTTCTTCAGATCCGAGGTCGAAGTCATCGCTCCGACGTTGACCCAGGGGCACAGATAGCTGTGGCCGAGAAACCCTTCGTGATACTTGTTGACGAAGCTGTGAAGAATGGACTCTTCGATTTCGCCGCCGACTCGACAGTGTTCACCGATTGTTGTGCCTTTGCGAATCAATGCTCGAAAGACCTGAGTCCCGCGACCAATATGGCAGGGGCCCTCGATTCGCGTAAACGACTGAATCTGCGCGTCACGGTCGATCGAAACTGGGCCGCTGCGAGTATCAATAACAACGTACGGATCGAGCGTCGCCTGCGACGAAATGTAAACATCCGCTGGGTCGCCCAGAATCTGAACGTGCTCCATCAGAGGGTTGTTTGAAACACCTTCGTCGGTGAAATCTCGAATCAACTGCGACGAGTTGTTGTTCACGAGATCCCAGGGGTAATGAATCCACTTGCCGTTCGTTGGAATAATTTGCTGGGAAGAGGCAAAGCGGCCGATTGAAGTGTTCAAATCGCACTGAAGAAGTTCGAAGCATTCTTCGCCGCTGCACAGCACCCACGCCGGATTGCCGTCCAGAAAGCCAGCCCGATGAGTCACAAAATCCAGCGGCGTCAAGCGTTTCTCTGGAAGCCAGCGACCGTTGATCAGCAGCACCGGGCCTTTCTTGATCCACTCAGGATCATTTACTCGAATCGATGGCTGCTCCTCAGAGTACGCATCAACAAGCCATGGCCGAATCCACGCGCCGAATTCTGCTGTGGGAAACCAACGCTGCAAACGTCGACGCAGGCCATCGCGACCGCAAATTAGTTCGAACACTGGACGCAGCGTTGCCACTGGTGCCAGCTTTTCTGAGTGAGGATCTTCAAAAATCAGAACACGCATGGGACATCTGCATCATTCAAAAGTCAGGCCCAATCGTTCGCATCAACACTCGAAGCAAAACGTCGATGACACGAGAGGCGAACAAAAAGAAATACCTCTGAGCCAGGGGCGCTAGCCGATTCGTGGGTCGACAACAGGCTAGCGCCGTCGCGCTCAGGGTATGTGAATGGTTGAAGTTTGCCATTTTCAAACGATCGTTGAAATACCACGTCGAGGGTGTCTTCCTCGCATCGTCTTCGAACGGTTACTTTGTTGTTGGCGGAATGACGAGAATCGACGTCGCACACCTAAAATTCGGCAGAAATCGCCGAGGGCCTTAGGGACGACGTGCGGCACCGGCGGCAACGGACTTAGCACCGTGCTGAAAGAGGTGGTTGGAACTCTTCGGCGGCACTTGATTCCTGCCAACTTAGTGCCGCCTCCAAAGTTCCAGACACCCTTTTCAACACGCTGCTAGACAACGCAGACGCGGAAAATGTGAACGAAGAACTTCGGCTTTTCTTAAAACGAAGCACACAATTTCCGCAGCCGCAGGCATCACCATCCGGCCGGCGGACAGCATCAGTCGTGCAGTTCAAGGATCGCCTCGACCTCAACGGGTACGTTAAACGGAAGCGATCCCATCCCGACAGCGCTTCTCGCGGCTTTGCCGGCCTCACCAAAAATCTCCACCATCGTATTGCTGAAGCCATTCATCAC
>JANMEV010000284.1:0-46851 GCA_031377305.1 Planctomycetota bacterium
GCTATGTGATCGACTACACGATTGAACTTTCAGGCAATCAAATACAGTTGCCGCCAGCCAGAAAAGAGTCGTTCGAAAAGCTCAATTCCGGTCAGGACGACAGCCAGTTTATTGAAATTCAGGGCCAACTGGTCAGCCTTCAGACCGATCATCGGCACACGGTTCTCGAAATGAACGCTGTGGAAGGCGGTCGCTTTCGCGCGCTGATGGACGGTTCGCAGATGTCCGTTGCTGAACTTCGGCCGATGCTTGGCCGGCAACTGCGGCTGCGTGGTATCGTCGGCGGGCGATTTGACACCAAAGGGTCGTTCATTGGATTCCAGTTATGGCTTGCCGATAAAGCGGCATTTGAACCTGTGACCAGTGACGCAAGTGACGTCGTGCCTGTAACGACAATTGCCGATTTGAAACATGTGCCTCAGGTTGCAGGAACTGCCAGCTTCTTTCGAATCCTGGGGAGGATGGACTACCAGATTTCTGATCACATGATTCTCGTCCACGATTCGACGGGGACGCAATTTGTTGAGCTGCAAGTTCCCGCTCAGGTTCCTGTCGGCAAGAGCTTTGAGATCAACGGTGTGCTCGATACCGGCCTGATTCCGCCCATTCTGAGATACGGTGAATTGACTGAAACACAGGAGATACTGCCGGCGGCTATAGAGACGCCGCTGATGAGTATTTCCAATTTGGTCGCGGACAACCTCAGTGGGCAAATTGTTTCGACAAGTGGCGAGTTCGTGAGTGCGTTTTCGATTGGGACGGATCACGGCTTCCTGCTGCAATCCGAAAGAAATCTGCTTCCCGTCTTTATTCAGGATGGCTTGCCCGGCGACGTCCAGAGCGGCACCGAAATCGAAGTCACGGGCGTGTGGGTTCAGGAACGGTCACTGGAAGGATTCAACATCGGATCCTGCGCGCTGTATTCGAGGAGCGATGGAATTCGGATCGGCAGTCAGTTTCCATGGAAAGTCGTGATTGCTCTTTTGACAGTCGGAGTTGTTGCACTTCTTTCGTTTATCTGGGCGGTGACTCTGCGTCGCCAGGTCAAAGTGCAGACAAAACGTGCGTTAAAGGCCTTTGCCGAACGACGACAACTGGAAGATCGGTACGCCAGCGTCTTCATGCATGCCAAAGTGATGGTCATTACTGCAGACGTTAACGGATTGATTGTTGCAGCCAACCCGGCAACAACCCGCATTACCGAGCGAGACGCAGATTCGCTCATTGGTCACCCTCTCACGGAAATTGTGCATCCGGATTCTGTCACTGCAGTTGAAGAAATGATGCGATCATCCATGCAGTCTTCGGATAGCCGTTCAAGCGATGTTCAGGTTGTGAAATCTGATGCATCCACGATTCCTCTGGAGGTCAGCTTCTGGAGCATGCACGATGATTCGGGAACGACGATTCAGTCGATCTGGCACGACATTTCTCATCGGCTGCAGATGGAGCAGCAGAAAAGTGAGTTCGCCAGGCAGATGTTGTCGGTGCAGAAAATGGAAAGTCTTGGCGTTCTCGCAGGAGGAATCGCGCACGACTTCAATAACCTGCTGACCGTAATTCTGGGGAACGCGTCGATGATTGGCCACGATGACCGTTCCCGTACTTTTGACCGTGAATGCGTCGCATGCATCAAACAGGCCGCTTCTCGGGCCGCAGATTTGACACAGCAAATGCTCGCGTATGCGGGCAAAGGCAAATTCGACGTTCGAGCGATTAATCTCGCCGTGATGATCAACGAAATGTCATCGATCTTGATGGCATCCGTGCCAAAGTCCACACATCTGAGTTTGCCGCCGACTCAGGTCTTACGGGCCGTGATGGCCGATGCCACGCAGATGCAGCAGGTGATCATGAATTTGGTGCTGAATGGTTCTGAATCAATGAATCGCCATGCAGGCGTCGTCGAGGTCCAGACATCCGTCATTCTGGCCAAAGCCGGTGAACTCAGCGACTGCGTGATTAACTTTACTGACAACGCATCCACTCTTGTTCAACTTAAAGTCTGTGACACAGGTCAGGGAATGGATGCGGACACGATTAAGCGAATCTTTGACCCCTTCTACACAACCAAGTTTTCCGGGCGAGGATTGGGGCTGTCAACAGTGATGGGAATTGTTCGTAGTCACAAGGGAGCCATTCGTGTGACGTCAACTCCTGGTGTGGGCACCTGTTTTGAAATCCTGCTTCCCGCGACAGACGCCGCCTGCACGCCGTCTGGCGCTTCCGGACCTGGCGATCCAGCGGGATCGGGATCGGGCAGTTTACTCGTGATCGATGACGAACCAGCGGTGCTCGCACTTCTCTGTCGAACACTGGAGCTGGCGGGGTTTCAGGTTCGCGGAATTGAACGCCCCATGGAAGCGGTCGAGTTGATGGCGAATCCAAACGTAGAATTCGACTGCATCATCACTGACATGACAATGCCGGAAATGCACGGTGATGAACTGGCTCGAAGAATCAGAGCCTCGCGTCCAACCATTCCGATTGTTCTTTGCAGCGGATTCAACGTTAGTGAAGACTCATCGGCCGCCGATCAATTTGTATCGGCATTTCTGAAAAAGCCGTTCAAAAACCAACAACTTGTGGAGCTGGTACTGCGACTTATTGCCGAATCCCGGCCTTCCGCCTGATCGACGAAATGGGACCCTTGAAGTTGCTGCCGCTGCTGCGTCAGTAACACAACGTCGCTGCTGCTGGTTGCAGCTAACAAAGCAGCAGCGACACGGCGATCGAATCGTCGATCGGAATTCAGCAGCAGGCACTACTCAATCGCGTTAGCCGGCGATTCACTTGCTGGGGCACCGCTGCGCTGCAGATGTCGCTGAAGGGCCGCCTGAATGAAACCCTTGAACAACGGATGAGCGTTGTGAGGCTGTGACTTAAACTCCGGATGATATTGCACTGCGACAAACCACGGATGATTCGCCAGTTCCACGATCTCCACCAAACCGCCGTCAGGGCTGGTTCCCGCGACTGTCAAACCGGCTTCCACAAAGTCCGTGCGATACTCGGGATTGAACTCGTAACGATGCCGATGACGCTCGCTGATCTGCGGAGTTGCATAGGCCTCAGCCGACCGAGTCCCCGGAGTCAGCACACAAGGTTGAGCCCCCAGCCTCATCGTGCCGCCTTTGTAGCGAATGCCCTTCTGTCCTTCCAGAAGACAGATGACAGGATGCTGTGTATCGCTGGAGAATTCGGTGCTGTTGGCATCTTCCAGCCGCAGCACATTGCGAGCGAACTCAATCACCGCGCACTGCATTCCAAGGCAAATGCCAAAGAATGGAATTTCACATTCGCGAGCAAACTGAATCGCCTGAATTTTTCCTTCGATTCCTCGCATGCCGAAGCCGCCAGGAATCAGCAGTCCGTCCACGCCCTTCAGCAGTATTTCAGGTCCCTGACGCTCCAGTTCTTCGGCTTCAATGCGTTTGACGATGATCTGAGTCGAATGGTGAAATCCAGCGTGATCGATGGATTCGTAGATTGACTTATAGGCGTCGCGGTGTTCGATGTATTTGCCGACGACTGCAATCGTCACTTCGTTCCTGGGGTTTCGAATCCGATGCACGAGCGCTCGGTAATCGTCCATTTTCAGCGGGCCTGCATTCAGATGCAGCTTCTGGCAGATGAGTTCGTCCAGGCCGTGTTCGATCAAGCCGATTGGAACTTCATAGATCGAAAATTCCTTGTCGACTTCTTCAATGACCGCTTTCTTTTCGACGTTGCAAAACAACGCGATCTTATCGGTGTGTTCGCGACCAATCGGACGTTCAGTTCGTACGATCAGGATGTCCGGCTGAATCCCGATCTCGCGAAGCTGCTGCACGCTGTGCTGAGTTGGCTTGGTTTTCGCCTCTCTTGCGGCCTTCAGGTACGGCACCAGCGTCAGGTGAATGAACATGACATTCTCTTTGCCGATGTCCAGCGGGATCTGGCGAATCGCTTCAAGGAAAGGCAGCCCTTCGATGTCGCCAACTGTGCCACCCAATTCGGTGATCACAACGTCAACGTCAGGCATCGCGAGTGCCAGGATCGAAGCTTTGATTTCGTCGGTGATATGAGGCACCACCTGAACCGTGCGGCCGAGATACTCGCCTCGACGTTCTTTTTCGATGACGGACAAATAGATCTGTCCGGTCGTATAATTGGAATGGCGATTCAGAGTACCATTGGTGAATCGTTCGTAGTGGCCAAGGTCGAGGTCCGTTTCTGAGCCATCGTCAAGAACGTAGACTTCGCCGTGCTGGAAGGGGCTCATGGTGCCCGGATCGACGTTGAGGTACGGATCCAGTTTCTGCATGCGGACCTTCAGCCCGCGGCGTTCGAGCAGCATTCCGATTGACGCCGATGTCAATCCTTTGCCCAGTGAACTGACAACACCACCCGTTACGAAAATATGCCGACTCATAGACGCCCTGCGTTCCTGATCCTGAAAGGTCTTGTCGCGTGCGATGGCCTTCCGAGACCATCGTGCAGAATTTCCGCTGAAGCAGCAAACACGCATCGTAAGCTGTCGCTCAGTTCATGTCGGAAATTCGTCCGCTCTCAGGAAGTGCTTCTTACCTCACAGAGGCCATCGCCTCAATCGAGCAGGTCCGCATTCTGCGTGATCACCGACATTTGTCAAAAAACGTTGTGTTTAAGTGTCCGACTTGCCGAACCCCTCTGCTCGAAATCCAGGATTCCGAGCATTTGGCCTTGTTCTCAGCGAGCCAGTTCCAACACATCGTCGGCCAGCGGCGATCATGACACAGTGTTCCTCCTGCCGCTTCCACGGGCCTAAATCGGCCGACTGTGGAACGACAATGCTTCTGCAGATTCCCCCCGAATTCAACCTACAGTTCCATCGAAGTGCCACGGATCCCGAACCATGTTGAGTTCGCTAAACATCGTCACTTCTGAATAACAGGGCTCATGCCGTAACAGCCCGAGTGCTTGAACACCGATTACCAACCCACCGCGGTTGATGGAAACATTGTACTGTCCAGTTAGGAATTTCTTCGGATTTCGCTACAACAATACCTCAGCCGAGCTTCAGGCAACACTCACATCGAAGTGCCGCCACGGTTTGTAGCAGACCTATTACTCAGGCAATTTCAGGGTATGCTCGACAGTTCCTTTGACTGAATGGAGACGAATGATGCGTTGGCAATTGGTGAGTCTCGTAATGTTGCTCTGCGGAGCGAATTCCATATCAGCTCAATCCTTGAATGGTCAGGAAATCGTTGACAACGTTCCGTACACCGCTGATGGAAATGCTCGGCATGTTTTAGATATCTACAAACCGGACACGTCGAGCGACAAAGGTTTGCCAGTGGTATTTTGGATTCATGGTGGCGGATGGCAGGCGGGTGACAAGTCAGACGTCGCTTTGAAGCCGAAAGTGCTGACAGAACGAGGCTTTCTGTTTGTGTCGACGAACTATCGGTTATTGCCGGACGTTTCCATGGAAGAACTCATTGCCGATGTGGCGAAGTCCGTTGGCTGGGTTCATCAGCACATCGCTGAATACGGGGGTGACCCGAATCGGATCATCATTGGCGGCCATTCAGCCGGCGCTCAACTGGCTGCCCTTCTTTGTGTCGATTCAAAGTATATTGCGAAAGAAGGCGTTCCGTTCACATCGCTCCGCGGTTGTGTGCCGGTTGATGGCGACACGTACGACATCCCCAAAATTATCATGACCGCTGAGCATCGTCAAACGCTGTACGGAGGTAGAATGTTTACGTTCGGCCATCGCCAGAAGTTTGGAAACGATCCAGAGAGGCACGAGGATTTTTCGGCGGTCACTCACGTTGCACGAGGAAAGAACATTCCTCCGTTTCTGCTACTCTATTTCTCAGGCAATGCCGATACCCTCGCTCAGGCTCAGCGGCTCGAACGAGTTCTTCGCGACGCCGATATCGACGCCAAATCTTTCGGCAAAGGCAACACCAACCACAGCCAACTCAATGATGAACTCGGCATGTCCGACGATCCCGCCACAGCCGAGTTTCTTGGGTTTCTGGACAAGGTGCGTTAGCGATAAGTGGACTTGAGCAGTCATCCCAAAAACTACCATTTGAGCAACAACAGGCGAGCGGGGGACGCCAGTCCCCTGATTGCGATTCCTGCGATTTGCGAATCCCGGTAGGATCGTGTTGAACTGCAAAAAACAAATCTGTGGATTCACATCTTCCGCTCGCCGGGCACTTTCGCAATGAAGATTCTTTTCCTGCACGGCTGGCATTCCGTTCCCGCTGGCGTCAAACCAACCTTTCTGAAAGAACATGGTTGCGACGTCATTAACCCGGCGTTGGATGATGATGACTTCCTGGTTGCCATAGCGACTGCTCAGGCGGAGTACGATCAACATTTGCCCGACGTTGTTGTCGGCTCATCGCGCGGCGGTGCACTGGCGTTGAATATTGCTTCGGGCGAAACGCCGCTTGTGCTGCTCTGTCCCGCATGGAAACGCTGGGGCACTGTGAAGAGACTGAAGGCGAACTCCGCAATTTTGCACAGTCGACGCGATGATGTGATTCCGTTTTCGGACAGCGAAGAATTGGTGGCGAACAGCGGCCTTCCGGCTGAGACGCTAATGGAAATCGGCAGCGATCACCGACTCGCTGACGAAAGTTCGCTGGCCGTGCTGTTGTGGGCATGCCAGGTGTTGGCGTCGAACGAACAGATACCGTGGGCGGATGAAGCGGCCGTGGCATCATTGCTGCCGCGTACCGGCGCTGCAACCTCACAGGAAGAAGCCAGCTACGTCTGCGATTCCTGTGGCGAAGAGATCGTTATCCCGCTTGATCTATCCGAAGGCGCGAGTCAGGTGTACGTCGAGGACTGCCCCGTCTGCTGCCGCGCGAGTACGATCCACGTGCAGATCGATGACGACGGAACCGCAACCGTCTGGGCCGAACAGGAACAGGACCCGGAGTAGTTTCAGCCGTATGCAGTGCCCTTATGCTACTTCACATACAGAAACTCGTTTGAGTTTAGAATGACATGGCAAAGGTCAGCCAGCGCAGCTTGTTCCGGGGAGACGACTGCGGCTTCGTTTCGCTGCAACGCGATGCGAAGAGCATGTTTTGCTGAATCTTCCAGTAAGCCAGGAACCGGTTCAAATCTCCAGAATGCAATTGTGTCAGATCCGGCCCCTTCGGATTGCAACAGCAACTCATTCGGCGCGAGAACTTTGGACGACAACCGCACGTCATCGATCAATCCGTCGAACGCACTGTCAGCGGCGCCATTTCGATAGCCCAGCGTCAGTGGTTCCGGATTTGAAGGATCGGCAATCAGACTATGTGCCACGCTGACGGAACTTAGCGGTTCATCGTCGTTCGAAAGGTTCTTCAGGTGAAAAGTCACGGATCCGGAATCAAGCTCGGCACCGGCCGGTTTGAAACTTACGGCTAGAAAGTATGGCGTGTTCAATTCCACCGTCTGATCCGAGAACAACGCCGCTTCCCTGGTGGCTCCATCCTGAGATTTGCCAAACATCTGCATGACCAGCGTCTGAGGTTTTCGGCGTGAACCTTTTCCTGTGACGCCAAATGTCCAGCCTGGCGTCCTCGAGTCGCCGTTCCATTTTGCCGCGATCGTTCGCACAGCACCTGTTTCGTTGACTGAGCGAATCTGAATACAGGCTTCCAGCGTGAACTCTTCGGCATTCAACGCTTCCGAAGCGGCGACTGACATGCGAAGTGGCTTGTCGATGGGATTGACGATCACTGCCTGTCCGTCGCGGTACGGTAAACGCCCGATAGGGATGGAGGCGGTTTCCATCTCACCCCGTTCGCGTTCAATTCGTTCGCGCTGCTCGGTGAGGAACTGGCGAGCGGACCGTGCTTCGTCCTCAGACGGCGACCGACCGAAAGCGCGCTGCCAGAGGTCCGTGATCTGTTCAGAATCGGCCGATTTGTCGCTTCCTTCCAGTTTTCCAGGCAATGAGTTTGCAAACTTCAGACCATGATTCATCATGATTTGACTGTTGAACAGTAACAATGACTGGACAGGTGAGGTGGTAGTGTCCCGCGACGAAGTGCTCGCGAAAAACAGTGGCAGATCAAAAACATCCAGCAGCGAATCGCGTTCGTTGCGCATGACTCGCATGTAGATCGAACGGCGTGGCACGTCCGACTGGACTCCGGGACCGCCTTCGGTTAGATCCAGTTGCCCCGAGACTGCTAAAATTGCATCGCGAATTTGCTCGGCATCAAGGCGGCGTGTGTTGAATCGCCAATAGTCGCGGTTTGACGGATCTTTCAGCTGATTGTCGGTCAGGTTCGGATGTTCTGACGACTGACGATAAGTCGCGGACGTGACAATCACCCGATGAAGGTCCTTAAATTGCCAGCCGTTTTGGACAAAGCGAATTGTCAGCCAGTCCAGAAGTTCCGGGTGAGTCGGCGGTCCGCCCAGCGTTCCGAAATCGCTGGCATTCTCAGCCAGTCCACGACCAAAGTGACCTTGCCAAATGCGGTTGACGATGACTCGCGTGGAGAGCGGATTGTCAGGCTGAGTCAGCCACCTGGCCAAAGCCGAGCGACGCCCCGTCGTCTTTTGATCGGGATCGGTCAAAGCAATTTCGGCGTCGGCCGAATTCAGAATACTCAGAACTCCCGGAGTAACTTCTGTCTTCTTCTTCGGAATCTTCGTCACCGGAGCGACAGAACCGACGTCAGTCACGACGAGCGCTGTGGCGAGCGACTTTGGTTTCAGAGTGTCCTGCTTTGCCAATTCACGACGCAGACTCAGCAGAGCCTCTTTTTCGTCGCCCTTGATCAGGTTGTCGAGACCGTCATATTCGTATGTCACCTGTCGAAAGGCGAGTTCATAGAGCTGTTGCTCAAGTGGACTTCGGTCGGCTGACTGCGAATTCAGGATCGTCTGAATCTCGGGTGGAAACATGAAGAGTGCCTTCTCGCGTGCGTTGACGCGATGGGGCGATTCGATGGCGGCGATCTTCGTTCGAATGTCGGTGGTGGCCGCTTCCCATTCTGCCAGTTGCTGTTGATAACTTTGTTGCTCTGCAGTCGACGAAACCACGTGCTTGTCGTCAGTTCGGATCGCTTCGAAATAGGCGCGAAGTCGGTAGTAGTCTTTCTGCAGAATCGGATCGTACTTGTGATCGTGGCACTTTGCGCATTGCAATCCGACGCCGAGGAAGACATCGCCCGTCGTGTCTGTGACTTCGTTGAGAATCAGATCCCACTGACTTCGCACATCGCGATTGTTGTATTCGTAGATCCAGTGGCGAAGGTATCCAGTGGCGACCAGCGCATCGGGGCTGTCGGGGAAGAGTTCATCGCCGGCCAATTGTTCCTGAACGAATCGATCGTATGGCTTGTCGTTGTTCATCGACTGAATCACGTAGTCGCGATATCGCCATGAGTCCGGGCGATAATGATCGATGCGATAGCCATCGGAATCGGCGTAGCGAACAACATCCAGCCAGTGCCGTCCCCAGCGTTCTCCGTAGCGAGGACTTTGCAGATATGCGTCCACCAGTTTTTCATAGGCGTTTGGATCCGAATCTTTTTCGAATCTCGCCACGTCTTCAGGCGAAGGCGGAAGTCCAATCAGGTCAAACGAAAGTCGTCGAATCAGAGTGGCCCGATCAGCTTCCGAGGCAGGTTCGAGGTTGCTCGCCGTCATTTGCTTAAGAATGAATCGATCAATGTCGTTGCGACTCCACGAATCGCCATCCGTGATCGGAGGCGGGGAATCTTTCAGTGGCTGAAGAGCCCACCACGCCCGATCTTCATCGGTGAAAGACTTCTCGCCTGTTCGATGGGCGGTTGTCCTGCCCGTTGATGAAGGCCAGGGGGCACCGCGACGAATCCATTCTTCCAGAACGGCGATATCGGATTCCGCCAGTTTGCCCGATGGCGGCATCTCATAGGATTCGTATCGCACGGACTGGAGTAAGAGGCTTTCCGATGGATTCGTCGGGATCATCGCTGCTCCCGATTCACCGCCTGCCAATGCCGCTTCGCGGGAATCGAGCCTCAGCTGACCCTTTTGTTTTTCTTCCCCGTGGCATTCGAAACAATGCTGAACCAGCAAAGGCCGGACTCTGGATTCGAAGAACTTCAGATCTTCAGGGTTGAAGGAGACCGCCGCTTCTTTGGCAGCGTCGTCTGCGTTAACGGAAGCAATAGCCGCGGCATCCTGAGCTGAGGCCGATGAAAATATCGTTGCAAAGAATAGTACGAAAAGCAGATTCAGAGTTGAATAAGCATGCGATCGCAACGTTGATCGATTAGCATCGACGACCATCATTTTACATTCCTCAATGACAGGGTTTGCGACACGAATGGCACGGCCGCAGGTCACAGGATTCTAACCTGCCGACGCATTGAACAGAAATGGCATCCTCGAACAGATGCGGGGCTTTTCAGGATTGCCTCGCAGTTGTGACGCTTTTCAGAGCTGGCCGGTTTCCGAAGCTCGGTTTTGCAATAAGAAAACCTCCTTTTGGCATCCAGACCACAGGGAGCTCGCTGCTGTTCTGATCGGGGAAGGGGTTCGCTATTGTCAGTGCTGCTCGGCAATCCACGTTTGAGTGCTCAAAGTTTCCCCAGTTGCATCGGAAGTGACGGCTGTTTTCCACTGCAATACTCCAAACGGCAGCTGGTCGCAGAACAGCACGTCGCATCGGTGCCAGCAGTTTCCGAAAACGGGATCATCCGCAATCACACGAGCCGCTCCGCGGTCCACTTTCCACGCCTTCGTCGGATCAGCTTTTGAAGGAATCCATGTCGATCCGGCGGAGACGAAGTTGCGAGATTCCGGGAGCCCTCGAAACAGCGCCGGCAAATCGATCATTTTCACCTGAACGCCGGATGGCGAATCCCCGCGGATTTCGGAAACAGCGTCCATCCACCATTCTTCGATTGGTCGGCCCTGAGCGAAGCGATCGCGTCTGACAACGGCCGATGAACTCACGACCTCGTCCGGCGTGGCAGAATTCGTCAACGTCGCAGCGATGGTCAGCGTTGTGCCGTTACCTTCGGAAGTGATCGATAGCGTGAGTCGCTGACCGTCGCTGCTGATCAATGTCATTCGCGAGTCGCGTTCGGAAGGAATCTTGCCGATGACCGTCGGCCGTGGAGGCTCGAAAGGAACTTGCGGAGTGCGATATCGAATCCAGCCGGCAGACTCCATCTGTTCGAACAACCACGATGGTTTCCAGGGCCGACTCATGGACCAGCCAACAGAAAGAATCGACACCAGCAGCAGGATTGCCGCTACGAATCGAGGCCCAGAGCGTTGGGCTCGGTCGAGAGCCGGAAGCATGGCGATCCACCAAAACGGAGACAGCCACAGCATCCATCGAAGACCAACCGAGTTTCCTCCGTAGTTGTAGTTGTCCGTTCGAGTCAAATAGAACCCAAGCGTTACCAGCGTCATCAAGGCTCCGCTGAGAATCAAAAGTCGCAGGCCAGACTGATCTTTGCGGAACGCCCCCAGCAGCCAACCTGCGAGTGAAATGCAAAGCACCGGCGTCAGCGACAGGATGCCGTGGTGGCCCAGAACGCAATGAAACAAATAGACGTGCGGCGGTTCCGAGTTGGCATCCAGATCGCGAGGACTCGACCAGTAACTGGGAATTCCGTTGTGAACGTAGACGTACGTTTCCGTACCGTACGTCGCGTAGAACGGTTTGACGCCGCCGGTTGCCAGCCAGTTCGTCGCAAAGAACGCGATCAGTGGAATCGCAGCGAATGGCACGAACCAACAGAACGTCTTGCGACGATCAATCCATAGTGCCGCAGCAAACGCGAGCACTCCCATCTGCGCGGCTGGCAGCTCAAAGCAACATGTCAAAGCCGAAAAGAACCCCAGCAACGCAAAATCAATGGACCTCGATGTTGCGGTGGGTTCAACCGCTGATTGGAGGTGTTTACGTCCAATCAGCCGAGCCATCGCCGTGATCGAAAACATCGCACAGGCAACAGCAGGCGTGTGATTGTTCAACGTCGTCAAGTAGGGATTCAGGATGGAGCCAAATCCCGCGACCGCCAGAATGAACAGCCTCGCAGCATCTGAAGCGCCAAAACGTTGAAGGCATCGACACAGCGATCGCAGCACGAAAAAAAATGGCACAACATTCACAACAAACAGCAGCATGCGTGTGACCAGTGCTGTGTCGTTAAAAAGACCATAACCGAGCGTCGCTCGTTCGACCGCGTAGACGACAGCGACGAGTGTCGACAAAAGCGGTGGTTTCGACGAATAGAAATGCCACGGCTCCGATTCGTTAGCTCGGTAGCGAACCTTGTCGATTGTCGAAAAGCGGGCGACGGCATCGATCTCGTCGATTTGAAAAGTCCGTCGCTCAACCAATGACCAAACAGTCGCCCATCGTGATCGATCATTTGCACTCTGCAGCGGCTGTGCCTGCAACACGGCAACGGCAATCAAGGCCGTGGCGACCAGAATCAGAACGTTTTCAGCGATCGAAATGCGATTTGTTTGGGCCGAAGCATCATCTTCCTGCGGCTTCATAAAGTGTCAATCTCCTGCCGCGTTCAGGCATCGTCTTCGCATTTGCCACCGTTCATCTGCGAGACAAACGCAAACTACTCGCCCGCAGCCATGCAAAGCGAAAAGCGAGAGTGTAGGCAAAGCGGCTGAAAAGTCATCCAAATGCCAAGTCGGGCAGCAGGATGTGGGAGCGGTCGTGGACTTCTGGCGCCGACTTCTACACACGGATACACACGGATGGATCGAACCGAGTTCCGGCGTTGGACATGCGGCAGAACTAGATTCGCTCGGTCCGGACATTGCCATGACTGCAGAATCGCGGCAAGTTCGCATCTTCTTCCAAACCGACACAGCGTTTAGGTTTTAGTGTTGTTTTTCAGGATAAGTCGGGCTTTATCGCACCGTGGTTGATCGGAAAATGACGTTGTTGAGTAAAGTTTGCGTCCTAAATCGGCCGCATGCACGGATTCGAAAAGCAGTTCCGGGCATTTTGTTCTGAGCCGTTGAATGATGAGGGCCAATGTTCGATAATCGTTCCACCGCTGCGGCAATGGCCGGGCTGGTGACGATCCCCACGCAGGAACCGTTGGTTTCTTACTCAATCGACTTTTCTGAAAACGGCCATTTTGGCCAACTATTCAATGAACACTGCACCCACTCAGGGCTCGCGTCCGCTTCAGGACGTCAACATTATTGGCACCTCGCCGCTGATTTCACCGGCCGAGCTGAAACGTGAATTCCCTGTATCGCCAGCATTGACCGAACATGTTGGCACGTCGCGAGCCATCATAGAGGACATTCTCAAGGGCAGGGACAAACGCATTATTGCAATTGTCGGACCGTGCTCGATCCATGACACCGCGATGGCTCTTGAGTACGCTCGGAAGCTGAAAACCGTGGCGGATGAGGTCAGCGATCGGCTGATCGTGGTGATGCGAGTCTACTTCGAAAAGCCTCGAACGACAGTCGGCTGGAAGGGACTCATCAACGATCCGCATCTGAACGACACTTTCGACATCGCCACTGGACTCCGCAAGGCTCGCCAGATTCTGCTCGACATCAATCAGGTCGGGCTGCCTGCCGCAACCGAGATGCTCGAACCGATCACGCCTCAGTATATCGCAGACCTGATTACCCTGGCGTCGATTGGGGCTCGCACGACAGAATCGCCCACGCACCGCCAAATGGCCAGTGGACTTTCGATGCCCGTCGGTTTCAAGAACAGCACAGAGGGAAGTTTGGAAGTCGCCATCAATGCGATGAAAGCAGCCCGCGCCCAGCATAATTTTCTGGGCATCGATCACGATGGTAAGACCTGCGTAATGAGTACCCGAGGCAACGAACTGGGACATCTTATTCTGCGAGGCGGTCGCAACGGTCCAAATTACGAAGCCGCCCACGTGGCTGAAGCCAGTCAGATGTTGCGTGATGCAAAGTTGCCGCCTCGCCTGGTGATCGACTGCAGCCATGCCAATTCCAGCAAGGACTATCGTCGCCAACCGATTGTGTGGAACGATGCGATTCAGCAGCGATTGGCAGGCAATGAGGAAATCGTAGGTTTGATGTTGGAGAGTAACCTGCACGAGGGTGCTCAGTCATTGACCGATGATCTGACCACGCTGAAATATGGCGTAAGCATCACTGACGCCTGCATCAACTTCGACGAAACAGCCGATCTTCTTCGTTCGGCCCGTCAGATGCTTTCGGCTGTTTGACCATCCGCTTTTTTGCAAGCCCTACCCATGAACGCTCGCCTTTGTCTTGTTATCGCAGCACTGCTTGGCTTCACGGCTGTCACATTGGGAGCGTTTGCCGCTCATGGGTTGAAGGATTCAGGATTCCTCGAAAAGAAGTACGCAGACATCCCGGCTAAGACGGTTGCTGGTCTTGTTGTTCCAGCCAGTTTCAAGTACTTCGAAGACTTCCACACCGCCGTTGAGTACCAAATGAGCCACGCCCTCGCGTTGGCTATCACGGGGCTGCTGTTGAGCCGACAGCGAACGAAGGCGTTGAGTGTGGCTGCGTATTGCTTTGTCGGTGGGATTGTTTTGTTTTCAGGATCCCTTTACGTGCTAGTCCTCGGCGGACCTCGATTCCTCGGAATTCCCTGGGGAGCAATCACACCAATCGGCGGTGTGCTTTTTCTAGCCGGCTGGTTATCGCTGGCTGTTGGAGTTCCGAAGAACTCAGGGACCTGAATTCTTAAGGTCGCTACGAACCACTACTTCGGCACGTAAATCTTCACGTCATCAAAGTTGCCGATGTCGTCGAAGGATCCAAAGCCAACCTGGCCTTCAGAGAACGTCTTGTCGGTCGCCGTCATGACGGGCGTCGTCATGTCGTCAAAGAAGACCGTGATCTCGCCAGATTCAATTTTGCGAACGATTCGGGCTCGGTGCCATGCGTCAGTCCATGGCGTACCGGCCGTTGTCTTTGTCGAGATCTTTTTTCGAGCTTCGTTGTTCACGACAAAGACCTGATTCGCGTGATCATCAGTCTTCTTGCCAAAGTGCACATAATACAAATGCGAGTCATCCTGATACCCAAAAAACAGGCACAGGGATCGGTGATCGTAGTCCGGAATCGTTGACTGCATCCGAATGTCCATCACAAAATCCGACACCTTCAGGTCGCGAATCAGCGTTCGATTCAGAGGTGACCGAAACGGAGGTTTGAAATCGCTGTTCTTCTTTGTCAGCGAGATGACATGATTGCCATCCTGTTCGAGCATAGTCCATGCCGACGTGTCCGTTGGCTGGTACCGGTCCGTGTTTGAATCTTCGAAGTCATGATGATAGGCCAGCTTCATTCCCTCCGGAGCGATCGGTTCATCGCTTAATGCGGCAGGAGCAACACCGATTGCAGAAAGGCTCATCCAAAGAAGCAGTACAGATTGACGCATTACGGATGCTCCTTGCACCGATGGGAAACACGAAACACTAACCAACGACATAGACCAACAATGATGTCAAAATGCAATCTTAAAGACGACGCTTTGTCCTCGCCGCTGGGCTAAACAGAAACTACGCTCGGTTATGGGCGGATTCTGAAATCGTTGGGAAACGACTGTCGTCGTGAATTGGGAAAGGAAAAGATCCCTGTGACTCAGTAAAGAGCGGTTTACGAAGACTGTCTTTCACAGCTCAGGGATGAGCGAAGAGTATCAGCGGCTGCCGGATGTGGCCATAGATGTTGAACGCATGATCGCCAATCTGGAGCAGAATCACGGCGTCAATTCCGCGGCCGAACTGGCAGTTCTGGAACGCAGGCTGGATGTTCCTGTGATGAAGCGAAGTTCGCTGACCAAGGCCATGATTCTGCTGCGCAGCGTTATCAACCTTCGAGTCAAAAGCAATTCGACCGACTGGCTCCGCGAAAACTCCGAAACCATGATCCGCCTCCGTGCATGGATCAAAGCCGGAAGAGCCGACGAGCTTTTCAGACAAACCACTTACAGCACAAGCGATCTTGTCGCATGAAACCAACAAGCCCGGAATCCGCCAATTCAGCAACTGCTCGCGGCGGACCCCATCAAAGAGCGGGCGAGGCACCAGCAGTTCATACAGCGTCGCGATCAGACCAGAGATGTCACTCGAAAGTTCCGATGCGCCTTTGAGTCTTTCCGGCGCGAGATACCGCAATGTCCCGACCGTGTCGCCTGGATTGGTCAACTCATCGCTGTCGTTTGATTTCGCGAGTCCAAAGTCCGTGACCCAGACGTTCCCATTCAAGTCCAGCAACAAATTCGCCAGCTTAATGTCGCGATGCAGCACGCCCTGATCAGCCGCATACTGCTGGGCCTCCGCGACCCAAATTCTAATACGAGCGACGCTGTGCCAGTAGGCCAGCCCGCCTTCCTGAACGGTGCTGGAGACTCTCGAATCCCACGCCGCAATGGCACTGAAACTCACTGCCCCCGCAGAGGAACCCGTTCCCTGCCTTTCCGACGCTTGTGCCGTCAGACCATTCTCGTTGTCTGCGGGATTCAAGACAAAACCCACGCCAGGACTGTCTTGTGCATTCGGTCGAACGACCAGCCGGGTCGTGCCGTACGCCCGCCGTTCCGTCCAATGGCGTCGACTTCAGGAGATTCGTCAGGCGAACAGGGTACGTTAGTGCCCAGATCCCTTGCATTTATTGCACACAAATCAGGCGATTGACATCCCCCGCTCGCCTAAGTCCACGCCATTGGACGATCGGCCGACGAGAAATGCGATGCGGCAGTACTCGCACGCGCAGCGAGGCTTCCCATCAGCGGAACGACAGGGCAAGTCCACTAACCAAACGTCGCCAGGTCCTGCCATGGGCCGCTGGTGAGTTGTTCGATGAATGTGACGGCCCGGAATACGACCGCAAACGGTTGGGATTCCCGGGTGATCTCATTAAACACAGAATCATCGCATGTTCCGTTACGAGGATGAATCAGCGTAATGTGCGGTTCGGACTTTCTCGGTGAAGAGCCGTCTTTGGCAAGTAACGAGTGCCGGAGTGAGTCGAATGATTCCGTTGATCCGATGGCGGGAATCAGTACCAGATTTCCGTCCCGCACCGGCATCCCAAACTCCTGCGTGACCTCAATCGTTTTCATCCGAGACAACCGAGCCGCGAGTTCATCCCATTCGAGAACCTCATCTTCGCGACACAACGTGACATGTGCGCGGATCAGTTCGAATTGTGCTCGATTGAAGCGAGAACGGAGCGATTCCACCTGAACGCAATGCGGCAGCGGAAGGTACAGAGTCGCCTGACGTCGGAGTGTCATGGTGTTATCCACGGAAACTTGCCCACGGAACGAACGGCGTCAAGCGGCTTCACTCCAGCCGTTGAGTTCCAGGAACGATTGCTTCCAGTGGTAATGTTCGAGCAATCCCGTTGTGTCGCGGCCGAGTATTCGAAGTGCCGCGTACAGAGCTTCGATGGTTGCCAGGCCTTCCGTCGGATCCGCAAACACCTCGGACTTGCGAGGATACGCGGTGTGAATCAGCGGCAGCGATCGAACTTCGACATGCGAGTAGAACGGTTCCATGCGAGCCGCCAGTCGCCATGTCCCGTCCAGCAGCAGGAGGCCTCGATCAGCATCTTCCGGCGACAGCATCTTTCCGCCAATCCCCAACCGAACGTAGCTGGTCACATCGATCGGAACCGGATGCGGAAACGTCGTAAAGACAAAATCGGGCTGTGTGCGAAGGGGTTCGACCGAGCATTTGCTGCGGCGTTCTCGCGGATGCACGACGATTACGGTAGGTGGCGACATGGAGGGAAACTTGATTATTCGTTCTTGATCTTCTCAATCTCAGCATTCAGTTCGGCGATCTGTTTTTCCAGCCGGGGGATCTCCTGAGGATCGTCTGGCTGGTTCTTTGCCGCCGTGAGCAACGTCCGAAGTCGCGTAATCTTGTTCTTTGCGGCTTCAATCTGCTTCTGCTGTTTCTTGTTCAACGCCATTTGGTTCTAATCCCGCCTTTCTGACTGTCCCGGTTTCCCGTGGACGAAGTGAACTCCTGATGCCACAGCATACCGAACGACTGACCTTCTGAGAACAATGCGCGACCAAGCTCAAGAACTCATTTGCCTGCTGAAGGAATCAGCCGTCACCAAAACGCTGCGGAAGGCTGCCTTTAGTGGCGTGCGATCTGCAGAACAGCCTGTCACTCGAGTCGGCGTGCGTCCCGTGGAACTGCGAGGCCAATGGATGCTGCAGTTCACATCGCAAACGGCGACTCAGCAGTTTCATCAGAATTTGGGCGTTGAAGAAGCCGCGGAAGAACTGAGTCGTCTGGCCACGAAAGTGTTTCGAAACGCTCACATCACGACGGATTTGGCTGTGTACGAAGGCCGCTTTTCGCGAAAGGGAAAATGCTTCCTGCGAAAAGAAGAGCTGGCTCCCACGGTCACGGCAGCCGTCGCGGCGACTCCGGTTTCGCACAATCGGTCTCGCAACTATTTGATTCCGGAAGGAGTGCCATGCCCGTTTCTGATTCAAACGGGCGTGATGACAAAAGAGGGGGCAGTGAAGGCCAGTCACGCTCGCAAGTTCGGCCAGATCAATCGGTTTCTGGAATTTATCAACGACATTGTTGAACAGCTTCCTGCGGACCAGACGTTGAATATCGTCGATTTTGGTTGCGGAAAGAGTTATCTCACCTTTGCGACTCATTATCTCTTCACGACCCTGCTGAAGCGAGACTGCAGCATCATCGGGCTCGATCGTCGACCGGACGTTGTGCAAACGTGCTCGAAGATTGTGGATGAATTGAGTCTGACGAATCTGAAGTTCTCCGTTGGTGACATTTCGGGTTACATGCCAGAAGGCTCAGTGGACCTCGTCATTTCTCTGCATGCGTGCGACACAGCCACCGACGATGCTTTAGCTCAGGCTGTTCGCTGGAATAGCAAAGTCATTCTCGCCGTGCCGTGTTGTCAGCACGAGTTGAACGAACATCTGACGGCGAGCGCTTTGTCGCCGCTGACGACTTATGGACTGGTGAAGGAACGATTCGCATCGCTGGCAACAGATTCCATGCGCGCCAGTCTTTTGACCGCCGTGGGCTATCAGACTCAGATTCTTGAGTTCATCGATATGGAGCACACGCCAAAAAATTTACTGATCCGCAGCGTGCGAAAATCAGACCGATCGCCATCTGATGTGTCGGCGCGAGCGATCATGGACGTCAGTCGAATGCGAAGTCAGCTTGGAGTGACTCCCATGGCCCTTGAGCGGCGTCTGGCGGAATTCGGCCTGCTGTCATCAACGACAACATCCGGCGAAGCAGTGGATGCACCGCCGAAGCTCGCGGAGGGCGAATCTCAACAACAAGGTGCTATGCTGTCATGAAGACGCTGATCACTCTGTGCACTTACAACGAAATCGAAAACCTGAAAGGCTTGATTCCCGAGCTGCTGTCACTGGTTCCTGACGCAACAGTTTTGGTCATAGACGACAATTCGCCCGATGGAACGGGTCGACTTGTGGATGAAATGAACGCCGCGGATCCTCGCATTCAGGCTCTTCATCGGCCGGGAAAACTGGGACTTGGCACCGCCACATTGGCTGGCTTTCGCTACGCAATCGAACACAGGTTCGACTTTGTCGTCAATCTGGACGCTGACTTTAGTCACAATCCGAAATACATCCCGACCATGATTGCTGCGATGAGCAATTCGGACGTTGCCATCGGATCGCGTTACATGCCCGGCGGCGGGGTCGCCGGCTGGACTCGCGGCCGCAAGCTGATGAGTCAAATGATCAACGTCTGGGCAAAGATTTTTCTGGGGCTCTCGACGGCTGATAACAGTGGCAGCTTTCGATGCTACCAAGTCGCAAAGCTTGCCGAAGTCGACTGGAGCCTGACGATTGCAAAGGGCTATGCTTTTCAGGAAGAAGTCCTTTATCGATGCCGGGCCGTCGGTTGCCGGATGTGCGAGATACCGATCATCTTCGAAGACCGACGTTACGGTGTCACAAAAATTAACTTTGGCGAATGCGTCAAAGCCGTCTGGGTGATCTTCTGGCTGGGTGTCGAAAGAGTGTTCCGCCGCCGAGTTCGTGTTCGGTGACACCCAAATGCCAGATAGCGCACTCGTCCAAGGTAAGCAAGAAACTTCGCCTCGAAATCACAAAGCTGATTCACCGCAACTGCAAACGCGTAAGGAAGCGACACCATCGTCTCATCTACCAATTCCCCAGGCCACCCAGCAAATAGGGAGCATTGTATGAACAACTGCGCGAACAAACGCGTGGCACGCAATGACCTCTGCGGATACTTCAGATCTGCAATCTGCTGGACCGCTGTTTCAGGGATCGTGCTGGTGGTGCTTTTAGTTCTCCTCGCGGTTTCTGCCGGGAATCATCGCGGCTCCCCTGTTCCGCAAATTGTAGGCGCATGGGCACTTACTTTCACCGATGGCACCACTCAAGTCGTAACGCTCAACGCTGATGGAACCTTGTCGGCAAACGACAATGTTGTCTATCGCTGGACCGGCATTTCAGCCGCAGCACATTGACACCTGCGAACTCGCTGCCACTCCACCCCGATACTCATCAGAAACTCCCGTACCTGAGTCAATCCGCGATCAAGCCCGCTGAGATCCAAAAGTCGCTGCCGGGCTTCCGCTATTGTGCGGACAGGAGTCTGTTCCAGTGACTCTCGGACGACATCAGCGTAGTCAGCCAGTTCACTGATCGGTTTGTAATGCGTTCCGGTACTCAACAAGCCATTCAATCCGGCCCGGCGATACAAACTCACATCGCGCCCCACATTCGCAATGCCCACTCCCGCGATCTTCGCCGCCTGCTCACGAGTCAGCCCGCAATGCAGGGACCATAACACAAGCATTCGTCGCCCGACGCAAGCTGATGAATTCGACTTTCGCTCGTTCAAAACCAGCTCTTGCTCACTCGCCGGCAATGAAACTCTCAACCAGCTCATGATCCGCATCATTGCAAACTACAAACTCCAACGTAAAACACCAACGTCCGCCGGTCTCTCACAAAACTCGATCGTCGGAAACAGATCATTGCAGGCCGGTCCGGGTATAACGAGGTTCGAGCAGTGGTTCGGAGCTTTGAATCCGATCTCGTTTCTCGTTTGGATGTTTCTTTTCAGTCTTCTGAAAACGAAAGTGTTTTCATTGACATCGACAGCCACCGGATGAAATGGCGGATAGAGTGCGGCCATTGCGTGCGGCCATTGCGTGCGGTGTTGCATTGCCAGGCGTGACGTTAAGAATGCTGGATGGCGGCGAGGATGCCGGGCCAGGTGTGTTGGGTCGCTTCGGTGGTGACTGCGAGACCGCAATTGTTGGCGGCCTGGGTTGTCACGGGGCTGATTGTAGCGATACGGGTTGCAAGGTCAGACTGCGTGATCCCGGCCACTTTGAGCAGTTCTGAAAAACGAATCGCAATCGATGGGCTGCTAAGTCCAATCCAGTGCAGCGAGCCGGTTTGCAGGCGAGTCAGGATGTCAGGCGAGAACGATTCGACGTCGCGATTCTCGTAGACGATAAGTTGCTGCAGGCGAATTCCTGCGGCTTTAAGCATTTGCGGCAGCACATCACGACCGCGGCTGGCTCGCAGCCAGAGAACGCACTGGCCCGCCGCTCGTTCGACCAGCGCCGCGGCCAGCGACTCCGCGCGGAATTCGGTGGGAACCAAGTCCGCGGTGACGCCAAAATCTTCCAGCCTACGCGCGGTCGATGATCCAATGGCAGCCAGCTTGAGCCCGTGGAGGGCTCGGGCGTCCATGCCAGTGAGGCGCAGGTGACGGAAGAACTCGGCGACTCCGTTCACGCTTGTGAAAACCAGCCAATGGAACTCGGGAAGCTTCCTGAGCACTTCGTGAATGCTGGCATCCTGCGATGTTGGCACCGGGCGAACTTCGATCAGCGGCATCATCACGGGCTCGCCACCGAGTCGGATGATCCGGTCGGCGATGTCGTCGGCCTGATCTTCAGGGCGAGTGATTCCGATTGACAGTCCAAACAACGGCAGTTGCTCAAACCATGACAGCTGGGCTCGCTGAGTCACGCACGGGCCGACGACAATCAGCGACGGCGGCTTGAGCTTTCGCAACGTCGCCAATTCGGGCAACGTTTGCAACGTGCCTTCGACAACCTGCTGAGTCGGTAACGACGCCTGGCACACTACGGCTGCAGGAGTTGTTTCCGACATGCCGGCCTGCTGAAGGTTCAGACAGATTTCGGTCAGCCGATTCAGCCCCATGTAGAAAACGAGCGTGCCGGGAAACTTGGCCAGCGACTGATAGTCGAGTCGACTGGCCCCGCGAGTCGGGTCCTCATGACCGGTGACGAACGCAACGGCCGACGAGATTTCTCGATGTGTGAACGAGAACCCAGCGTACTCACCGGCTGCAGTCGCGGCAGTGACTCCGGGGATGACTTCGAACGGAATTCCCGCAGCCTGCAACGCGGCCGCTTCCTCGCTACCTCGACCGAAGATATAAGGATCGCCGCCCTTGAGCCGCACGACGATTCGCCCGGCTTTTGCTTCCGTGACAAGCCGCTCGTTAATTTCGCATTGCGAAACGATTGATGTGCCATCTCGCCGAGCACGGGCCGTGCGTTCGCAGTGTCCCTTTGTCAGACGAAGCAACAGCGGGTTCACAAGACCGTCGTAAAGCACCAGATCGGCTTCCGCCAGGCACGCGGCGCCTCGCAAGGTCAGCAGGCCCGGATCGCCAGGCCCGGCTCCAACAAGGTACGCCTTGCCGATGGAGGTCGGTGGGTGAGATGTCGACATCGGCGAATCACCGCCTATTTCTGAAGGTCCTGGATGGCTTGCGGAAGATCTTTGTCGATGACACCCAGAACTCCTCGCCCTTCGCTGAGTCGATCCTTTACGTCGTACTCGATGTCTTCGCAATCGATCTTCCAGAAGTTTTCGATCTCGTCACGTGTCAACGGCTTAAACGGCCTCAGAATTCGAAATCCAACGCCTCGAGCTGGATCGGTCGTGAACCACCACGGACTGCGAGGCAGATTTGGATCATACTCTTTCCAGATCTTGTCGTTTGAGCCCAGGCGAGACGACGACCGGCATTCGGCCGCCGGAAACGCCCACGATCCGCCTCGCACGGTGCGAGGATCAGTCTTGTCGGAAGTGACCCAGTCGGTCGCTGCGGCGAGCGGTCCGGATTTTTCTTGGTACGGGGCGTAACCGTCGATGACCCATTCCGCCACGTTGCCGTGCATGTCATAAAGGCCCCATGAGTTTGGTTTTTTTTGGCGAACGTTCTTCGATCCCTTTGCGGTCGAACTGTCGGAAAACCAGCCATATTCGTTGAGTTCTGCAGGGTCGTCACCAAATGAGTACGCTGTTGTGCTGCCGGCGCGGCAGGCGTATTCCCATTCCGCTTCTGTGGGCAGACGGAACTGTTGGCCGCTGATCAGCGACAGCCATTTTGTGTATTGGCGAGCCGAATACTGAGTCATCGACACAGCAGCCTGCTTCGGTTCGTCGCCATACTCAAACGTAAAGTCAGGGCTGTACAAAGGCGTCGGTGCGGTGACGGCGTCGATGCGATTGGCGTCCGTCAGTTTGCGAAGGCGACGCGTCTCGAATTCTTTGAGAGAACGATACAACTGCATGTAGAGCTTGTACTCGGACCAGGTCACTTCGCACTCGCCCATCCAGAAGGCTTCGACGGCGACTTTTCGTTGTGGCCCTTCGTCATCTTGGCGACCGGATTCGGTGGCAGGGCTGCCCATCATGTATTCGCCGGCTGCAATCGGGATCATGCGGAACGTGACTTCGGTGCCGGGAATCTTCGTTTCATAGGGAATCATCCAGCCCTGTTCAGTCTGAACCGCAGGACCATTCCCCGGCTTCTCCTTCGCAAGCCCAGGAGCATCTTCGTCGGCCTGCAGAGTTTGACCAACCAAAGCCAGGGCGAAGCAGAAAAGCAATTGAGACCTCAGCATGAGATCGAAACCTTTGCAAGTTAAACGAGTTCGTATATTCAATGAAGCAAAATCCGGCCGCAGGCAAACATCCGAACACGATACGCTACGAGCGGCGACCGATCACGATTAGCCTGGCGGCCTCGGGCGCGACTGCGTCGGCTTCTTCCGGGGAGGTCCGGGAGGAGCGAAACTCCGCTGCACTTCTTCAAGCGACGTCTTTCCGGCAGCGACCAACCGGATGGCATCTTTTTGCAGCGTCGTTTGACCGTCTTCTACCATCTGCCTTCGTATCGTGTCCGGACTCGCTCCGGCGGCGATGACTTCCTTCATGGTGTCGGTCATCTCCAGCATTTCAAATGCGGCCACACGACCATGATAGGGAACTCCATCGCAGTCAGCGCAGAGTTCTTCAACCGTTTGAGCTTTAATGTCTTCCGGCGGTGGCGGTTGCGGAGCTCGGTAGAGGACGGCGGTTTCAGGAGGAAGCCCCAACTTCTTCAGCAGCATTGGATTCGGCCGAAACGCCTGCTTGCAATCGTCGCAAAGTTTACGAATCATCTTTTGAGTCAGGATGGCCCTGAGTCCCTTGATGACCGCATCGGCTCCTACCCATTCGATCAGCTTCTTCATCGCTTCGATCGGAGTGTTCGCAGGAATTTCCATGATAAACGACAGGCGGTCCGCATATTCGAAAATTGTCTGTGCGTCCTGAGGCGTCGTCAGCGGGTTCAGGAAGAGAATGTCCGCTTCACGCCGTTGAATTCGGTCGAAGGTCAACTCCAGATCATGACCAGGCTCGGGCTTAAATTCGGTAACATTCGTTAATTCCCGGCCATTCATCTCGGCAAGGTTATAGACCGAATAGAGGTACGGATCGACGCTGTGCAAAACGATAACAGACAGAGTCGTCACGCCTGAGTCCGGCGGTCCGCAAATGAGGATCACTCCGGAGCGAGACGACGTAAAGTCACGAATCTTCTGTTTGATATGATCAGGAAAGCCGACGTCGGACGGCTTCGAGCGACTGATTTTCTTATTCTCGATCTTGACTCGAACTCGTTCCTGTCCGCCCCCTGCCGGAACAGATTCAACAAGCAAGTTGTAAGGCAGTTTGTCGTATTCTGCCTTCATCCCGCCAGCTTGAGCCGTCTTGCGATCATTGACATCAAGCCCGCAGAGGAGCTTGATGATCTGAACCATGGCGACGCCCTTTTGAGCGGGCACAGCGGCAGCCGGATAGGGCACACCGTCAACGACGAAGCGAATCGCCAGCTTGCCTTCGCGAGGTTCAAGAAGCAGCGTGTGAGCTCGGCGCGATAACGCGTCGGAAATCATCTGCTTTACGGGCACCAAAGCGGCTTGCACCAGTTTGGCGTTGGCCTTCATGTTCGCTTCGCGACCAAACAGGGGCCCCTGAAACAGTACCTGCTCAACATCCGGCAATTCCTCGGACGAAGCGGCATTCTGTTTTCCGGCGTCTCGCTTTTTGGGGTCTGGTTTTGGCGGGCCAGCCATCGTATCGATTCCTCGGTCAAGTTTTACAGCGATTGTGAGCAATGACTAATGCGGAAGGTCAGCGATCACCGCCTCCGCTGATTTTCGATTCAGAAGCGGAGATTTTTGCCAGGATTGGTCCAAGCCTCCAGCGTCAACCGCCAAATTGGAGTTCCAACAGCAGATTTCGGACGTCCCGAGCGTGCAACTCGTCACGTTCTACCCGTTTCGACGAACAAATGAAGACCGGTCCATCTTCCTCAAGTCGCCCCGAATCCGGCAGCCGACCGTGACTGCCCTTCACAATACGGGCGTCCAGCCCGATCAGATCCATGTAGTAACGAAATCCAAGCATTTTGCGAGCCAACCGCCGGGCGACTCGCAATTTGGGGAACCGAATAGAGGGATCAACGAGCAGTTCGGCCGGATCGTAGCCCGGTTTTCGATGAATATCGACGGTTCGAGCGTAGTCGGGAGCCAGGCAATCGTCCAGCCAGAAATAATAGGTGAACCAGGCATCTCGTTCGCTAACGCAGACTAACTCACCACTTCGCTGATGGTCGAGGCCGACAGACTTCTGGCCGACGTCGTCCAAAACCCGTTCGATGCCTTCGACCGGCTCCAGCAACGCCTTCACTTTCGCCACATCGCCTGCGTTCTTCACATAAACATGAGCCACCTGATGATCGGCCACGGCGAACGCCCGAGACGCGCCACAGTCCAGCGTCTCCCAGCCAGACGATTCGCGCCGAATCGACAAAAATCCCGCGTCGCGCAATATGCGATTGAGGTGGATCGGACGATGGACTTCCGTAATGCCGTATTCGGACAGCACAACAATGTCAGCGTCCACCTTTTGAGCCGCATCGATCAGTTTTCCCGCTTCCCGATCCATCAGGCGGATATCGTCCGCCACGCGATGATCGTTTGGCCCCAGCCTCTGAAGGTTGTAGTCCAGGTGCGGCAGGTAAACGAGCATCAGTGATGGATGACTCGATTGAAACACGTCAACACTGGCATCCGCGATCCACGCTGTACTGCGAATGTCGGCTGTTGGTCCCCAGAAATTGAACAGCGGAAAGTTTCCAAGTTTCCGCTGAAGCTGTTCGCGGAACTCTGGAGGATCACTGTAAATGTCCGGAATCTTTCGACCATCCGCCGGATACGATGGCCGAGGTGTCACCGACCAATTGACGTCCGCATACATGTTGTACCACCAGAACATCTTGGCGGTCGTGTGCTGAGGATCTCGCTGCCGCGCGGTCTGATAGAGTCGCTCGCCAGAAATCAGATGGTTGGACTGCTTCCAGAACATAACTTCGGCGAGGTCTCGAAAGTACCAGCCATTCGCGACGATTCCGTGCTGCGAAGGCATCAGCCCAGTCATCAACGTGGCCTGAACGGTGCAGGTGACCGCTGGCAGAACCGTCTGCATGGGTCGACCAAAGCCAGCGTCTCGCAGACGGCCGATATTTGGTGTGTTTGGGCCAATCATTTCATGGGTCAGACCGACGGCATTGATCACCATCAGCCGACGATGAGAAGAACTGGTCATGAAAATTTGATTCCGGAGCGGTGGAAGACAAAGTCAAGCATGCGTATGCTGACCATTCACCACCGAAAATCAACACGATCCATGATTGAGATCCCATGGATCCAGGGGACCGGTCGAATTTCCGCATGATGATGCGCCGTGAGCGGCTTCTTTCTTAATCACGAGTCCTCAATCCTGGAGAGAGTCAATCCGTGACAATACGCCTGAAGTCCGTTTCCTTCTGTCTCAGCCAATTCATCAACGTGCGTGTTCTTCTGCTCGCACTTTCTTTGGGTTTCGCTTCATACTCATTTGCGACGAGCGGTTTCGCCGAAGAACTCAAGCCCGACCGGTTCGAGAAAGAAATCAAGGCGATTGAGAGGGCGATTGAATCGGGTTCATCAAGGAACGGCTCAGTGCTGTTCGTCGGTAGTTCGAGCATCAAACGGTGGAAGCTGGACGAATCCTTCCCCAAACTCAACGCCGCCAATCACGGTTTTGGAGGATCGCACCTTTCCGATTCAGTTCACTTTTTCGACCGAATCGTGACGCCGATAGCACCGTCGACCGTCATTCTCTATGCGGGTGACAATGATATCGCTTCCGGGAAGTCTCCGGAGTCCGTGGCTAAGGACTTTCAGGCGTTCGTGGACCTGACCGAGTCAAAACTTCACGACTGTCAGATGCTCATCTACATCGGAATCAAGCCAAGCACCAAGCGGTGGGCATTACGAGAAAAGATCCAGGCTGCGAACTCAAAGATCAAAGCAATCTGCGAAGCAAATCCGAAACTCCAATTCGTCGATGTCTGGCAACCGATGCTTGGCGATAACGGTGAGCCTCGACCCAATTTGCTGGTGGAGGATGGGCTTCACATGACCGACCAGGGCTATGTGATCTGGGCCAGGCTGCTGTCCGAGCATCTTCCATCGGCACCTGCTGACACTGAAGCCAAAGCCGATTGAAGGCATCTGGTTGTTCACCGGCATGCGCAAGGCAACAAGGCTTCGCAGTCAGCCGTGGTCAGCGGTTCGAACCATCCCACCGGCTCAGTTCCGAAATCCGCAAGCACGTTGCAATCCGATGCCGGCCTGAATTGAGGCGAGCGGGGGACGTTAGTCCCCTAATTGATCGTGCTGCTGCCAATCAGGGGATTAACGTCCGTCGCTCGCCGAAGGAGGCATGAACGCCGATCCCATCCAGTTTGACTTGAGGCCTCACTTCGCTGGCGGAGAAGAAAGGTAAGTGACGAACCATTCGACCATCGCCGCGGTTGAGTTCTTCGCGTCGTCTCCCTGAAAGCCGTGACCAGCACCTTTGTATTCAATCAAGCGACTTTCAACATTTGCCTTCTCAAACGCTGCTTCGATATTGCGACTGTGCTCAACCGGAACGAGGTCGTCTTTGTCACCGGCCAGCAGCAATGTGGGAGCGTCATCCGAAGTCACATGCAGCAGGGGTGAATCCACGGCAGCCGTCTTCATGTCTATGTTCAATGCCGGGAAGCGTTCATACGCAGGCAATCGGTCAGGAGCATCATTCGCCATGAGTCGCAAATCCGTCGGCGCGACATAAGCGACGACCGCGTTGACTCGGTCGCTCACCTTGTCAATCGGGTCCTTGGCGTTTGCGTCGCCTTCGTCAGAAGTCGTGCCCAGCATCAGCGACAAGTGGCCGCCAGCACTCATTCCAAAGACGCCAATTCGGTTTGGGTCGATTTTGAACTTGTCGGCATTCAGTCGAATGAATCGAACTCCGCGCCGGACGTCCGAGACAGCTTCGCTGATGGAAAACTTCGGGCTGCTTCCGTGTCGCACGGCGAAGACTGTGAAACCTTTGTCAGTAAGCGGCTTGAATTGAAACTGAGTTTGCTCGGGAGGCGCCCAGTTTGAGTACCAGCCGCCGCTGACCATGAAAATCACGGCCGCTCCGTTGGCGTTTTCCGTGGGCGTGAAAACATCACAAGTCATCGCCAGTCCCAACTTGTGGCCGTAAACAACGTCAGGCGAAATCGTGACGTCGGCAACAACATTCGGCGCGATCACAGCAAATGACAGAATGAGCAGAACAGTACGATGTGCGAATGCCATGGCAGGAAAAGATACCATTGAAACTTCCTTTGCATGAGTGACAAAAGGCTGTGGTTCTGCCATTGGTTGCATAACCGATCCGGAACGATCAGGCTCAGCATACCATCCAGGGCTAAGTTGGCCCAACGATCGACGGAAGAAAGTGACGATCGGCCCATTGCGTTTCGGCAAACTTCCAGAATTCCAGGGGCAGAAAGTTGCTCGATCAACGGCTCCTGATCATCGTGGCCTTTCGGCCGGGTCCGGCGAACAATGGCAACCGGAATTTCTGCACGGCTTTGTGGGGCTCGCTGCAGATCAAACGGCGATGGACCCCGGATATGTCAAAGCGTTCTTCGGCGCGAACAGCGACACGGCACTTAATCGACCATTCTGAATCTCCAGCAGTCAGCTGACAGATCGACTGCCCCGTCTGCCGCTGGCCGCGAGTGTTTGACCGCTGTCTATTCAGCCCTTCTCGCGAGCATATTGCACGCTGCTGGCTTCTTCGGCAATTCTGGCCGTTTCGGCATGTCATGTGCATCTACGTCGGTATCGTGCTGGTTTGGATGGATAGCCGCCAGCATGGTTTCTCTTCGAACGGATTGCAGAACAAAGCACACTGCATCGACAGCAACTTCAATTCGGCGAATTGACTTCGGACCCATTTCACAAGGAGGATCTGAAAAATGCTGGTACTGACAAGAAAACCTGGTGAAGTCATCGTCATCGGCGATGGTATCTGTCTCAAGGTACTTGAATCAAAGGGCGGACGAGTGCGATTGGGCATTACTGCACCTCGCGGAGTTGCAGTTCATCGAGCGGAAGTTGTTGTGACGGCCGATGTCTCAAATCAACTGAACCCCACCACGAAGGTGGCTCACAGCGCATAACGCCGTTCAAGCACATACTTCAGAGACCATGAGCACCTGGTTTTTTAGGCCTTGCTCTTCAGCCACCGATGCAGCATGCCGCACGGCTCACCAGGAGTTGGTCCTCAGCAGTCGATCGGTACTCAGTCGGGCCCACCACCACGCCACGCCCATTAGAGTTTAATGCTGGGCAGGATCAGGTGAATCCACAGGCGTTAACTCGCTCTGGGAGTCTCGAACAGCGTCACCTGCTTGTCAATGATCAAATAAAGGCCTTCGCGTTTCTGTGTGAGGGATTGAATTCCACGCGGTTCATCCTGCCCGACAAACAGATTTCAGAAGTGATCGATCATCATCCGCAATGACCGCTGTTGCATCGATCCTTGAGATCGGAATGCAGCGTGATGGCAAAATGTGAACATTTTCGGGCCTTAATTCCACAGCAAGATGATTGGCATGCATTGTGCTTATTCAACAGCTGTCGAAGCATACGACATGAAAGTCATGTCGTCAGTGGTCAGCAAAACTGTTTGGAGAAGAGTCATGTTGCGTTACGCAGTTACATTCATGGTCATTGCGCTGATTGCTGGTGCGATGGGATTTGGCCTGGTCGGCGGTATGGCTTATGGAGCAGCGAAGATCTGCTTCTTCGTGTTCCTCGTGTGCGGTTCTGTCACTTTTGAGTGGTCGACGCATCAACACAAACTAGACCTTGCTGAAGATTTCGTCAACCGCCGGGTATTGGCCTGCGAATTCAATGAAGATCAGTTTCCAGAGCCAACCCCGGTCGGTAAATCGTTT
This sequence comes from Planctomycetota bacterium, assembly GCA_031377305.1. Classification (GTDB taxonomy): domain Bacteria; phylum Planctomycetota; class Planctomycetia; order Planctomycetales; family Planctomycetaceae; genus SXXK01. Next base: position 30,678 of record JANMEV010000284.1, read on the forward strand.
CAATCACATTTCACGGAGAACTCAAATGAAGAAATCACTATTAGTTCCGGCAGTTGCTGCTTTGGGAATTTGCATCGGCTGCAGCACGGGCCCTGAAGATGTCGCAAAAGCCGAATCAGAGTTAAACCAGGCGAAGCGTGAGGCGAATCAGATGGTCGCGGACGCACAACAGGACGGAGCCGAAGATACGCACGAGACTCGAAAAATCGTACTTGATGATGTCAATGCGGAAAAGCAGGACGTCAACGAAGCACAGAACGAATTGAATTCAAACGTCGCGAAAGAAAACGCCGATGTGACCGAAGCAGTTATTGAAGGCAACGAGAAGATTGAGGAGGCCGAAGTCGAAAAGAAACGGGAGTTGGAAGCAGCAAAGCTCGCGGCGGACAAGAAAGTAGCAGATGCGAAACGTGATCTGGAAGAAACGAAACGTAAGGCCATGGCCGATGGGCGTAAACGCATCGCGAAGTCTGAAGAGGCCGTGAGTGAGCAGGAGAAAGAACTTACCGAAGCAAAGGCAGAAGTGGCTGCGGCTGAGACTCGTCTAAAGGAAGCGACTGTCGACAATCGAGTTGAGCTGGAAAGCAAACTGGAGGACGCACGCAAGGCCGAAATGAAAGAGGCCAATGACGTCTCAGAGGCGAAAGCAGCGCTGGCGAAAGAAAAGGCCGAGTTGAAAAACATCGAAGCCAAGGTCGATTGAACTTCGCTTCAGAAGCGTCTGACAGAACATAAATCGGTAGAGCTCGTTGTGTTGCGAGAACGTCACTTCAGTTCAGGAATGAACAGGAGTAAAGCTGAAACTGTTCCCTCGGAACAAAGTTCGTGAAGGAGAATTCAGATGGTGCGAAACATCCTTTTAACCGTGATTTCATCTGCTGCATTGCTGATGGGCATTGCAGGATCTACTGCCGAGGCTGACAGATGGAATCATGGCTTTTCGCGACGAAGCATAGACCCTAGTTTCAACGGCGCTCACGGTCGTAATCGCGGTAACGACAGGCGGGAGTTCCAAAGATACTATAACAACTTTGGATCATTCGGTTCGAGGAATCGTCTCCGATACCCAAATCCTTACCAGTCTCACGGGGTGTACTTTGGGCCCAACAACGGCGGTTTCTACTTTCGATATTGACATCTTCACCGCAAGAAGATTCTCACCAACGACGAGCCTCGCTGAAAGACCAGCGAGGCTCGTTTCCGTTGGCCCCTGCACGATTCGATGAATGTTCGAGACGTTCATCGGGTACGACGTAAAAGGCTGCTTTTTCAAGTCAAAAATCGAACCTGCCTTCGCATGAAAAGGACGAGACGGGATTTCGATCCGTTGGAATCTCTCGTTCACGAAGTTCGTCGGGCAAATCGTCTACACTGCCGGGGCGACCGACAGCGATCATGGCTTCAACTGCGTAGGCTTCTGGAATTGTCAACTTCGTCCTTGCCGCGTCGCGATCGAATCCTGCCATGCCGTGCACGACAAGCCCCATCTCTGCCCCCTGCAGGCAGAAATTCTGGAACGCTGCTCCTGTGTCAAATGTGTGAACAGGGTTTGGCTTTCCATTCCTGCTGAAGACCTTGTGAGACAGCACCACCAGAAGAAAGGCAGCCTTTTCGCACCACACCTGATTCGGCTTCATCAACAAGTCAAAATACGTTGACCAGTACTGACTCCCACGCGGTGCATATAAAAATCGCCATTCCTGTTCGTTGTACGTCGAAGGAGCCCACCGCGCCGCTTCCAGCAAACGAAGGAGCTCCGAATGGGGAATCGACTCACCGGACATCGCTCGAGGCGACCAGCGTTTGACAAACAAGTCATGGATGGGGTGATCAGCTATGCGGTGGTCGAGACCATCGGGAAGTTGAGCCATTTACTGAGGTTTCCTGGTTTAAGGGCATGAAGTAGTTAGGGCAGGGGTTTCGAGATCACCAGCAACAAATCCAGCAAACTCAATCGCGGGAACGCTGCAGCAGGTTGTTGATACAGTCGTCGAATTAAGCGGCCAGACGATAACCTCGGTGTGCCATTCTGAAGATTCCGTCTTCACCCGCTGCGAGAGTGTTACCGGGCACGAAGTCTATCAGCACTTATCCTGCACCCCTCATGTGAGTTTGTCAAACAGCGATTGCAGAACTGCAATATCAACAGGCTTAACCATGTGTTCGTTGAACCCGGCTTCAAGAGCTTTTTCGCGATCGGAGGATTGGCCGAACCCCGTGACAGCGACCAGATACATATGAGAGCATTCGGAACGTTGCCGAATGCGTCGAGCCAACTCATATCCGGTCAATCCGGGCATCGCGATATCGGAGAATACGACATCGGGAGTAAATGTGTCGAGCTTCAGAAGTGCCAGAGGTCCATTTTCAACACTCTCCACCTGATGACCAAGCTTCTCCAGCAGGCGAGTTGTGATAACTCGCAATGATCGCATATCTTCAACGACAAGCACTTTAAATGAGTTTTTGGAAACTGATCCGGCAACGGTGGCCGTCAGGCTGCTCTCCTCCACTGCGAGATAGTCGATGGCCGGAAGGCGGACAGTGAACGTACTCCCTTTTCCAATTCCATCACTTTGGGCCTGAACCGAACCATCATGCAATTCAACGAGCGTCTTGACCAGTGTCAGTCCAATCCCCAATCCCGCACTTCCTCGTTCGAGCGAGTCCTCTGCCTGTGAAAACATTTGGAAAATGCTCGGCAGTACGTGAGGCGCAATTCCAATCCCGTTATCACGCACGCTAATCGTAGCGACCTGACCTTCTCGCGTTGCTGTGAGCTCGATTCGTGAACCTGCGTCGCTGTATTTGGCCGAATTGTTCAACAGGTTTGAAATCACCTGCGTCAGTCGCGAAGGATCGCCATTGACGCGGATTGCATCACCATCCGGGACATTGATGATCAACTGCTGACCGTTCTCTGCGATAAACGTCGATGACGCTTCCACCGCTGCACGAATGACGGCTGGCAATTCAACAATCTCACTGCGAAGTGAGATTTTGCCCCGGCTGATACGTGAAACATCCATCAAATCATCAATCAGCCGCACGAGCTGATCGACTTGCCGAGCCATCATCTGTCTCAGTTGATCGATCTCCGGATCGAGCTTCAGCATTCCCATGAGTTGAACGGCATTCTTAACGGGGGCGAGTGGATTACGCAGTTCGTGCGCCAGCGTGGCGAGGAACTCGTCTTTGCGGCGATCCATTTCAGATAGCTTAGTTGCCAACTCAGACAGTTCCTCCTGTGCTTTTTTCATGGACGTCAGGTCGCGCATCACCTTGCTGTAACCAATCAAATGTCCATCCTGATCGCGAATGGATGACGTGATTCCTGACGCCCAGAATTCCTGGCCACCCTTTCTCATCATCCAGCGGTCGTCGCTTGCCCGTTGGTCCAAAGCGGCCACCGAGAACTCTGTCTCAGGAATCCCGGCGGCCTGCGCTTCCGGCGTAAAAATGAGTTTCAGGATGTCGTGTCCAATGAATTCGTGCTCATCAAAACCCAGAACCTGCTTGACTCCCTGATTCCAACTCGTCGCTTTGCAGTTCACGTCCATTGTGAAAATTGCGTAATCCTTGATCTGTTCCAGAAACCAGCGCATGTGCTGGTCTTGTCGGCGATTTTTTTCTTCGAGGACACGTTCTTCCGTCACGTCAGAGATCACCAGCATTACAGCCTCCTTGCGGTGACTTCCATCTGCGAATTTGTGAGCCCTGAGACGCAGGAATTTTCGGCCCACGTGGCTTAGTTGCTGTTCGATCTCGATGTATGTCACATTACCCGGTTTACTTTTTGAGCCTTCCAGAAGTTCGTGGACGGAAGGCAGATCCCATTGACCTTCGTCGATCTGATAAATGGATCGCCCAAAAATTCTTTCGTCAGTGATTTGGAACGTCGTTGAAAACGCACGATTCACGTGCAGCACCTGCATGTCGCTATCCAGCACAACAACCAGTTCGCCCAGAGTATCGACAATGCTGCGAGTAAACTCAGCCGCCTCGTGAAGCCGACGTTCTTCATTACGTCGTTCGGTCACATCTCGAAACACCAACACAGCGCCAGTAATGTTGTGCTGTGCATCGCGAATGGGTGACGCACTGTCATCGATCGGCACTTCCGCTCCAGACCGGGAAATCAACAACGTATGGTTCGCCAGTCCTATGATTGATCCTTCGCGAATGGCACGTGCTGCCAGGTTTTCAACGGGCGTTCGATTGCTTTCAGCGACGATGTTAAAGACCTTTAACATGGACTGCCCACGGGCTTCACTATTTGACCAGCCTGTCAGCCTTTCTGAGATGGGATTCAGAAACGTTACATTGCAGTCTTGATCACAGACGATCACACCGTCACCGATACTGCCAAGCGTCACCTGCAGTCGTTCTCGCTCGGAAAACAAGACCACCGCAGCGTCCTCCGTTTTTCTCCGACTATTCTGCACAGTCCAAAACACTGCCGCTACGAGACTCAGGCCGGCAATCGTCGAGATCAACGAGGTGACCAGTGCGGCGACATATGCCTGCTCCGACGCAACGGCACGTTCACCCAGCAAACGATCATGCTGTGATCGTATCACGGCCAGTTTCTCGCGAATTTCATCCATGATCAGCCGGCCACTGTCGCTTTTGACAACATTCTCCGCGTCCAGAGGCCCGGAATCGCGGCGGAGTGTAATCGTAAGCTGCATCTCATCCATTTTCTTCAGGATGAGTTGGTGAAGAGATTCAGCTTCCTGCGGCTGAACACCATCGCCAGGCGTTCGTGGCTGCAATTCCTGCATCAAGTGGTTAACGTTTTCGATGGCGTTCTGGTATGGCTCAAGGTGTTCATTACTTCCTGTGATTATGTATCCACGTTGAGCGGCTTCAGCATCCCTGATAGCTGACTCCAGCCGGTCGATCAATCGCAGGGTTTCGTGGGATTGGGCTACCAGGTCGGCGTTCTCGCGAATCCTCTGAATGCTATTGAACGCAACCGTTCCACAGATAACCAGTACGCCAATCACCGCGGCGAGTAGCGGGGCTTCGAGGTTCCGATAGTTGCGAGTCCGATATTGTTCAGGTTCTACAGGCGTCGCTGTCAATGCTTACTCCAGAGCCAATTGTGGGTGAAGGAAAGATGTGCTTCATCACGTGGCGTTGACGGAGCCTGCGTTTGACGGCCGGGGGACGTGAGCTCAAGGATTCCGGCGGTTTCCACGCGGAGTCTCGAGAGATTGATATCCCGGACTCGCGGAAGCCATCCATCTATTGAGATCACTTTTCCCATAACGTCAGACGCACTTATACCTGTGAGTTCGTTTCTTTCCAAACCGTCAGCGCATGCGCGAGAAGGTGGAGTTGTTCAGTCAGCGGCGAAATCAACGCCGCTGCTTCGTCGAGTTTCTCGGAAGTGCATGCTGCTTCGATTGAGGCCCCGACCCGAGTCGCAGCCTCCGCTTCAAAGTTAGCACAAAGTCCCTTCAAGCTGTGGGCGACCCGACTTGCCTCCGCAACATCGCTGGCATCAATTCGCTCTTTCAAGGTCAGCAGCAGAGCAGGGGAGTCCTCAAGAAAATAGTCAACCATGCTGGATAGCAAATCGGTGTCACCGCCCATACGGCGGAGGGCTACAGACGGATGCCATAAATCGCGCTCCGGAACCTCGGAGACTTTCATTTCATTTTTCGAGTCTGACAACTTCGAACTCGTCCTTTCCTTTCGGAGACGCCAAACTCCGGATTTAGTGATGAAGGACGCCAGAAAATCACTTTCATGCGTTCGTGATTGGTTAAGCTGTTCAATCGTTTTCAGCAGCAGCTCTGCATCGACCGGTTTCGATAAGTATGCGTCCATACCGGCCGCGAGACAAGCCTCACGGTCTTCAGGCATTGAGTGTGCTGTCATTGCGACAACCGGAACATGCATCCCGCTGGCCTTTTCCAAACCCCGAATGGTTTTTGTCGCCTGAATTCCATCGAGAATCGGCATCTGCACGTCCATCAAGATCACGTCAAAGCGATCCCGTTCAAAAAGATCGATTGCTTCGCGGCCGTTATGCGCGACGATCGGGTCGTGACCACGCCGTGTCAGGATTGCTTTCACCACTTTTTGATTCGCAGGGATATCCTCTGCGACAAGAACTCGCAGACTATGCGATGTTTTTTCAATAGGCCGGCCACGCATGCGAACCGTCGCTACCGCATGAAATGCTTCTGCAATCGAGGTCAGTAGACCCGATTGAGAGACGGGTTTCTCCAGAAACGCATCCACATGTAACCCTGCGATTCGATTGCGAATGAACCGCTGATCTGCTCGGGACAGCATTAGAATGGATGCCCCTGTTTCATGATTGGCAGCGTTGAGCTCTCGGAGAAAATCGATTCCGTCCCGGGCAGGCATCAAGGCATCGATGATCAGCAATTGAAATGCATCCACTGAAGCGGACGCTGACTGCATTAACTGCAAGGCGGTGTCCACGCTGTCGGCAATCCCAGCCTTCATGCCCCAGACCTCAACCATTTCCTTCAGAATGCGTCGATTTGATTCGTTATCATCTATGATCAACACGCGAGTCCCCGCCAGCTCTTCCAGCAGTAGTGCCGAGGCGGGAGGATAGTCATCAGACGCCGGCGCCACTTTGAAGCTCGCCGTAAAATGGAAAAAGCTGCCTTGTCCCAGGGCACTTTCAACCCAAATGCGGCCCTCCATAAGTCTCGCGAGTCGGGAACAGATCGATAGGCCCAGTCCAGTACCGGGATACGAACGGCTCATGGTTGAGTCCACCTGCACAAATGGCGCAAAGATCTGATCGTGATGTGATGGATCAATGCCGATGCCGGTGTCCTTGACTGAGAAGTGCAACATCGCCGTGGCACCCGCTTTCCATTCTGCCGAATCATCTGTATCGACGTCTGTATCCGCCAACCGCAGTCCCACGATGATCTCACCACGTTCCGTGAATTTGATGGAATTGCTGACAAGATTGCTCAATAGCTGCTGAAGACGTGCAGGATCTCCATAGACTCGAAGCGGAACATCCGGATCGACCGATGCCGCCAGTTCCAGCCCGCGCTCGTGAGCTCGCACCGACAAACCGCGCAGGGTCACTTCAACAAGCCGCCGAACATCGAAGGCGACAATGTCGAGTTGATCGCGACCAATGTCGACTCGTGAGTAGTCAAGAATGTCGTTGATCAGCGACAACATCGTGTCAGCAGAGTCTTTTGCGGTCAGCAGGTAGTCTCTTACAAGGTCTGGCAACTCCTCGTGTAGTGCCAGTTCGGTCATGCCCAAAATCGCGTTCATCGGTGTTCGAAGTTCATGGGTGACGGTCGCCAGAAACTCGTTCTTGGCGGCCAGTGCTCCATCGTCGACCTCACGACGGACAGTTGGACTTCGGACTCGCTGCATGGACGTTTTTCGATTGTCGTCCCATATCGGAATGACGCCTTCCGCTGAAGCCACACTCATTGGACGAATGAATGCTACGACATGAATCTCGCCACCCATCGCGAGGATGCGGCAGAAGGCCTTCACCTGAATCGAATTGCCATTACTGGCTCGCAATTCAAATGAACCTGGCAAATCCAATTTCGCAACGTCCCTGCCCACGATCAAGCACCGGAACCACTGGCGAAGTTTGGCGAAGTCTTCCGCATCAACAAAAAACTTCTCGGGCGAACATCCTACGGATTCCGCACGACTCCATCCAAGTAGTTGCGTTGCCGCAGTGTTCCATTCTGTAATGCGCCCCGCCATGTCGCAGACGATCACTCCGTCCGGGCAGATCTCCAGAAAGCCCCGCGAATTGGCATCGTTTGTTTCCGGCGTGGACATATTTTCCCCGTAAGCCTGAAATGCCCCACAAGACCACCGGGCATAAACGGACGCCAATTCTCAGCAGCCAGTTGAAAAACGGGACCGTCTCTGGTCTGTCTGGAGAGTGCGTCGGTCCCAGCATTTCAATGGGCTCTTAGAGACTCAGTAACTGGCGTGACTTGAAGATGATGAATCTGCCGGTGGAGAGTCTGAGTCAGCATCCCGGCATTCGTCCGTCAGTTCCGACATGGCACATTCTGTACCGATGGAATTCATAGCTGGATGACACTGGGAATCTTAACGCACGCAGCGAGCCGCCTAGATGCAGCCCTTTTTTTGACGTGTAAACAGACAATCCGGTCGCGCAGCGACCAGCAGCAATGGCTTACTGGAATGCCTGGTGCGTCGGAAAGTCGCCGAAGACACCGCCGTCCATATCACTTCGCCCAAAATCCACGGTCTTCAAGTTCAAGCACTTCGTCGTCATCGACGAACTGACTGCCATTGACCTGCAGTTATTGGCACGCTTTGTGCTCATTGATATTGATGCAGTGAGCTAGCGGGCTGTGGATTTGGTCACAGAACTGAGCTGCGAGGCACTAGCCGCGCGTGTTGGCTTTATTCTGGTGACATTTACCCGGAGCTGGAATTTTGCGACTCACGAAATCAACAACCCGTTAGCGTTCCGGATGATAACACGAACGCGAAGGCCACGCTGTGATACAGCACGAATGTTTTTTTACACCTTGATTCGAAGGTTGCAGGAACTCTATTTTCGCCGCCGGTGCGGCGACACAAAGTAAGCGAGTCGCTGCGTAAGCGAGTCGCTCCGTAGGCTCACCTCCAACCCCATTACTTAACCGTGACGCAACTCGCGTGACTCAAGAAAAAAACTCGTCCTGACAATCGCCCGTCACTCCATGGCCGACAGCTTTGAAAAACGCGTGCGAAAATGAATTAGCCCGCGACCGTTTCTGTACGAACTTAAGAGGATGCGACCAGCATGATCATGGCTTCAAATTCACGGGAATACTTCCAGACGCGAGCGTTGTATCCCGAGACGGTGATACATCTCCAGCGACTGGTCCTGCTGAATGTTGATAGCAGAGATGCATATCGGGCTGCCGCGGTACTCGCAACGGATGCTCGTTTCATTGCCCTCGCTGAACACACTCACCTGGAACGTCAAATTCAGGCGGTCACTCTTCAAAACATACTCTGGGGAGATGGCAATGAATCAACTTCGCGGATGTGCATCGAAACAGGGAACCATGGGTTTCCGGACCGAGTCAAGGGATCACCTGAAACATCTCTTAGATCAATCATCCAGGGGCTGCTGGACATCGACCTCTACGTCTATTCGTGCTACGAAAAAATCATGCGAACAATCACGGGACGAGGGATTCGCCAATTGTTGTCAGAGCAAGCAGCTCGAATCGACGAAATACGAACAACGCTGACTGAACTACTCCGAAGTGCTGAGACTCCAATTCCGTCTGTCGGAAATCCGTCTGTCGGAAATCCGACTGTCGGAAATCCGTCTGTCGGAAATCCGTCTGTGGAAATCCGTCTGTGGAAAAACTAAACATTCGATAGCGGGAGTCGTGAACGAGGAAAGCGATCTTGAAGATCGCGAAACTTCCGAGGCCCAAGTTTTACGTCGGATGCTCATTCTTCAACGGAAACAGTTGTGGCCAGAGAAATCTGAAACATGTTGACTCGGTCGCGAATCTTTCCCCTGGTGATACCAAGAATCTCGGATGCTTTTGTTTGATTTCCGTCAGTGGCCTGAAGCACGCGGGTGATCAGGTATCGTTCCATCTGCTCAAGTGTTTCCGCGTAAAGATCTCTCGAGTCGGCATTGAGCCGTCGGTTCACGAACGGGGCAAGGTCAGACGGTACTCCAGTCGCGTTGTCGACTGCCAGCAATTCCGGCGTCGGCGGACGCACTGCCATCGTGAGTTCCGCGGGGAGGAACGATGGTACAATGACAGGGCCCGTCGCGTTTAAGAGCGATTGTCGCACGATACTCTGCATCTCACGCACATTTCCCGGCCACGAATATGCTTTCAGCATCTCAAGTGCCTCCGGGGAGATTCCCTCGCAATCATGCCGATTCATTTCCTTTGCACAGACTCGCAGGTAATACTCCAGCAACAGCGAGACATCGTCGCCGCGTTTCCGCAGCGGTGGCAGAGTGATCGTAATTCCATTCAATCGATAGAACAGATCTTCGCGAAACTCGCCATCCAGAACCATCTGGTCGAGGTCCAGATTCGTGGCTGTAATGATTCGAACGTCAGTTTTGATCGTCTTGTTTCCGCCGACGCGTTCGAATTCCTGCTGCTGTAAAAGTCGCAATACCTTGCCCTGAACGAGAGGTGACATGTCTCCAATTTCGTCTAGGAAAATCGTTCCTCCGTTACAGGCTTCAAATTTTCCGATGCGTTGCTTATCGGCACCTGTGAAGGAGCCTTTCTCATGTCCAAAAAGCTCACTCTCCAGCAATGCGTCCGGCAACGCCGCACAGTTGACGGCCATGAAGCACTCACCCGATCGAGCGCTGTTTTGATAGAGCGCTCGGGCGACAAGTTCCTTTCCAGTGCCGCTTTCTCCTCGGATCAGTACCGGAACATTCTGCGCTGCGACTCGCCCGATGGCCTTGAACACCTCCAGCATCGCCGGACTTCGACCGACGAATGACTCTGCATTCGGAAACTCACCTTCGCTCATATGGAGCGCCACGGGAGTGTTCATCATCCGACGCGTTGAAATGGCCTTTTCAACGAGTTCATTGAGGGCCGGAAGATCAAGTGGCTTTGTAACATAGTCAAATCCACCCAGTTGCATGGCCTTAATCGCCGTGGAACTGTCACTGCCGGCGGTAATGAAAATGATCGGCAACTTTCGGTCGATGTCGCGTACCTTCTGAAAAACGTCCAGTCCCGATGTTCCGGGCAGCATGATGTCCAGCAACACGACATCCGGCGATTCTTTGCGAATCGAATTCAGGCCTTCCTCGGCTCTGGAGGCCGTTGACACCAGCAGATCGATTTTCTCCAACGACCTGCGAATCATTTCGCAAACACTTCGATCGTCATCAATCACCACAACGTTCGTCATCAGATTTCTCACTAGCTACAGAGTCGGAGTCCCCTGACATCGCCGATTCCGTGTATGGCCTGCTGGTTGCGAGCGAGTCGTGGCAGGTGAAGTCTATCGATCGATCACGCCTGAGCAATCCACACGGCAAAACCGCGTTCCAGACTGAACGAAATCCTGCCAGTGCGAGCGACCAGCGCTCATCAGAACGTATCAATGACCGCTAACCTGACGATTATTGTGACAATTCTCCGGTGGCACAATGATTGCGTTTGCACCGGCATGGCTTCGTCGAATCAGAGACTCCCGAGAGGTTGAGAGCCATCTCGTTTCTCTGCGGCCTAACTGCACTGGTTGTTTTGGACATTGAAAGGCCTTGAAATGAGCGACATACATCAGGTGCCAACGGCACACTTTTTTGGCGCAACCGACATCGGGCAGGCGAGACGCTCCAATCAGGATCACTACCTGATTGCCGATATGCGGCGCTTGCTTAAAGTCTGCGACAGCAGTGTTCAGAGTCTGGCCCAACAGTCCGTGGTGTCAAGCCATCCAGGAGAACTGATGATGATTGCCGACGGTATGGGGGGGCATCCTAACGGCGAATATGCCAGCCAGGCTGCTATTTCATTCATGACTGGCTACGTAGCCAACCTGATGCCCCGCTTTCTGCACATCGACCCCAATGACGATGCTGATTTCTGCGCGGCGCTCAAAGAGGGCCCCGTGTTGATCCATCGCCTGTTTCAGAAGGAAGGCGAAAACGATCCAACGAAAGCAGAAATGGGTACAACGCTAACAACAGCATACATCGTTTGGCCTTATCTCTACGTGGTTCATGTTGGCGATACACGCTGCTATCTGTTCCGCAATGGAGAACTGAGGCAGTTGACAAAAGACCATACAGTCGCCCAGTATTTAGCCGATGCCAGCGGGCAAGCGTCTGCTCCCTCTCAAAGCCCAAATCTTCAGAACATGCTGTGGAATAGTGTTACTGCCGCCAAGGTACCGCCCGAACCCCAGATTTGTCGCGAAAGGCTGCATGCGGGTGACTCGGTTCTGCTGTGTTCCGATGGTCTGACAAAACACATGTCAACTCCAGAGATAGTCGCGGTCCTTGAATCACCGGCTTCTGTTGAATTCAAAACGAAGCAGTTGATCGATGAATCCAATCGACGCGGTGGACGTGACAACATTTCGATCGTGATCGGAGTCTTCGACGGTCCTCCGGATGCAACACTGCTTTGCAATGATCCGGGCCAGTTCAAAGTGATCGAATCATTAAGTGATACAGACGTCGAGTTCACAATTTCGCCATAGGAGTCGCATTGATGACCAGTATATTTCTGTCAGTAGCAGTGTTTGGGATGATCGCATCAATTGCAATCGCTCAGGAGCAAACCGCCGTCTCTCCAGAAGTACACTTCGATGAAGTGATCCCCGCGCAGGAAATGTTGCAGCGAGAGATTGTCGATGAATCTGGCGTCATCGCAGGGATCGTTGATGACGTCGTACTTGATGTTCACTATGCTCGAGTTGCCCTCGTGGTCATCAATTGCAGCAAATCTGCAGCAGGCCATAGCGACATCGAGGGAGTCGCGTTCGAACAGCTCCTGATAGTGCCTTCAGTAATTCAGGGATGGAAAAGTGGCCAGCCTCTCAAACTGTCGATCCCAATAATAGCTGTTCAGAACAGCTCAACCACGATGGCACAAAAGCCGCTAACGTCCTGGGGCGAGGAAGAGATGGCTGCGATCTACAAGCATTACGATGCAGATCTGTACTGGAGATCGCCAAAAGGCGTCGATGCATCGCCATCACTGATGTCAGTCGACGAGCTGGATGGAAAACTTATCCGCGATGCTGATCGGAAGAAGTTCGGTCGCATCGAAGAAGTCCTGCTATCCCCTGAGAAGAACTGGTCGATCGCTTTCATTGCCATGTCGCAATTCAAGAATCACAAGTCTGGTGCAGACCGCATCGCCATCCCCCTATCGGCATTTGCCCGGAGACGATCATCAGCAACATGGATGCTCGACGTTCCAGGAGAAGCCAAACTTCTGGGAACAACATTCCCTGCGGGCGAATGGCCGAAGCAGATCGATGCTGGATGGAGCGAGTTTACACATGTGAAATACGGCGCCTCTGTGGAGGGCGGAATGCAGACCCTTGATCACCCGAAAGACCTTCGGGGAATCTAGTACCTCGGTTACGCAATGATCTCCTGGATCGGTGTGCCGTAATCGATTTCCAGCCGTTTTTGTCCCGGAAATTCCAGCCGACGAGAGTCAACGCCCAATTGATGCAATAGGGTCGCATGGATGTCCGTGACGTAGTGGCGATTTTCGACTGCGTGAAATCCAATTTCGTCAGTCGCTCCATGCACAATGCCACGTTTCAGGCCGCCACCTGCCATCCAGACCGAAAATCCATACGGGTGATGGTCACGTCCGTCGGACTTTTCGGCACCTGGCGTGCGGCCGAACTCTGTCGCCCAGACGACCAGCGTTTCGTCCAGCATTCCGCGCTGCTTCAGGTCTTTCAACAAGCCGGCGATTGGCTTGTCCACCGCTTTACAGCGAGTGGAGTGATTCTTCAATAGTTCAGTATGAGCATCCCAGCCATCGTCATAGATTTGAACAAATCGGACACCACGTTCCACCAGACGACGGGCTGCCAGACTGAAGCGCCCCACACGCTCGGTGGTGGCCTCATTCAGGCCGTACAGCTCCTGCGTGTGTTGCGTTTCGTCACTCAGTCGCACGACTTCCGGCACTGACATCTGCATGCGGAACGCAAGTTCATAACTTTTGATTCGAGCACGCATAGCCGGATCATCGGGGTACTGGATTCCAGCAAGACCGTTCAGTTCATTCAACAGATCAAGTTGTTCACGACGTTCGGCGATAGACACACTGGCACCGGGTGTTCCGAACGGAAGCGGATTGTTTGGATCCAGCGCCATGTTGACGCCGGAGTGTTCCGGACCAAGATAGCTGGCACTGTGAGCTCCGACTCCGCCGCAGCAGTCTCCCGGCCCGCCACCCATGACAACAAACTGCGGCAGATTCTCATTCAGAGACCCGAGGCCGTAATGCACCCACGATCCAATCGACGGATGAAAACCATCAAAGATATGTCGTCCCGTGTGAAACTGCAGCTGAGCCGCATGATCATTATCGGTGGTCCACATCGAGCGCACGATCGCAAGATCATCAACGCAGTCTCCAACGTGAGGCCACCAGTCACTGACTTCGATGCCGCTGTCACCACGTCTTCGAAATCCCACCTGAGTCGGATACAACTTTGCCATCAGGGCTCGCGGAGTCCCGGCAAAGTCACGCACGTTTTTGCGGTAGAAGGGTGAATCCAGCACCGACGACTTGAATGGCGATTCATCGATTGTCAGTCCCGCAAATTTATCAACGGCGGGTTTCGGATCAAAACTCTCGAGATGACTGGTGCCGCCCAGCATGAAGTACCAGATAACGCTCTTTGCCTTTGGTGCGAACTGAGCGATCGCAGCATCCGCAATTGCGCTGGCATTGGTCTCAGCCGGTCGCGCGAAGCCATCACGAGACAACAGCGAACCGAGTGCCAGGCCCGTGAAACCCATCCCCATGTCGGACAGAAAGTGCCGGCGCGGTTTTGAAAAAGTCGTACGAAATATTGTCATTTCAGGGTTCTCGACAGAATGGACAATCTGCAGGCGGAATCAACTCGAGCAATCAACGGATCGTGACAAAATCATTATGACTCAACAGCACATGAACCAGATTTTCTCGGGCTCGCAGGAAAGCAACAGTCGCCGGTGCTTGCTTTGAAGACTCGCCTCCGGCAGGGAAAACAGCGAGGTTGACTGTACCGGCGGTGGCCGTATTTCGTTCCAGAAATGTCTGACACGCGGTGACTTCAGCCGGTGTCGGTGCTCTGTTCAGGATGGTTTCGAACGCAACCGCGATAAAAGACCGTCTGATCTCCAACGCGTCGCCCTCACCAGCGTCTTCAGTGAGTCTCCCGGCCAGAAGTCGAGCGTGCTCCAGAGCCAGTCGGCTGTTCATTAACGCCAGAGCCTGCTGCGGAACGACGCTTTCCTGACGGCGATAGCACTCGTTGGGATTCGCCGCATCGAAGGTCTCCAGAAACCCGGCCTTCTCGTTGGGCGTGCTGCGAAAATACAAACTGCGACGAAGATTGGACTGAGCCTCCGATTCCGGAATCTCCGGGCCACCACGTGACAGATCCAATGAGCCCGCGACGAATAGCATTGAATCACGCACGGCTTCAGCTTCCATACGACGAGAATTCATTCGCCACAAAAATCGATTTCCCGGATCAGCCGCCATGTTTGCAAGGAACGACGCCGATTGTTGAACTGGGTGCACTTGCCGATGATCTTCCGCACCCGTCTCGGAACTTTGCCGATACGTCGAAGACAGCACGATCATGCGATGCAGAGACTTCATCTGCCAGCCGTTGTTCGTCAGTTCCGTCGCCAGCCAGTCGAGCAGACTCTGATTCGAAGGCTGTTGACCGTTAAGCCCAAAGTTGGCAACAGACGGAACCAGTGCTTCACCGAAGTGACGCAGCCAAATGTGATTCACGGCAATGCGCGAGGCTCGCGGATTCTGAGGACTCGTGATCCATCGCGCGAGTGCCAGGCGTCGTCCGGTAGAAGAGTTCGGAAACGTTTCTCCCAGCGCGGTGTAAGTGCCATCCGCCTGATCGACAGCAACCTGTGCTTCGGCCAGCTTTTGCTTTGCAGCAGAATGCGTTTTTTCAGCCTCGGCCAGAGCAGCAGCGGAATTCCCGGTCGTCGCTGAAATTGATGCTGTCGATGACGCGCGAACGCCTGCGAGAAAATGCTCTGCAGCCAGGACTTCTTCGGAGAGTTTCGCAACGGCAACCTGACGTTCTACGCGACTCGCCGCAAGAGCCGTCGCGCGAACGACGTCCTCAGGTTCACCACAGTGTTTAGCTCGTTCAGCCGCAAGTCGTATTTTGATCGATTCGACTTCGTGCTGAGCGCTGACCTGCCTTGCTTCCGCCAGCTGCACCTGATTTATTGCAGTCACGTGACGCTGCCTGAGGTCGTTCAGGTCCGGAATGAGTTCGCGGACATCGACTTCCAGAAACTCGGCCGATCCGCTGTGAACCCACATCGCGACTTTCCCGTCACGGCGAGCCACCGGCATTGTGTAGTCCAGCTTACGTTCACCGTTGAGCATAATCGTTAATTGCTGATCACGAGCCGTGATCTCAACCGTTG